>DASXRR010000524.1:0-39768 GCA_036506475.1 Chloroflexota bacterium | reverse complement strand
CGTCACACGTCACACGCGGGCGGCATGCGGCAGACCGCAGGCGTCAAACGGCGGTTGGCACCTGGCCGTCGGCGGTCGGCGGCGGGCGGTCGGCGATTTCGGCAAGCGGATCCTTCGCCAGCTCAGGATGACAACCAGCAGAGTTGCGCCGATGTGGTACGAGGCGGTCGGCGGCGGCGGCAGGCAGGCACGTCACACGTCACACGCGGGCGGCATGCGGCAGACCGCAGGCGTCAAACGGCGGTTGGCACCTGGCCGTCGGCGGTCGGCGGCGGGCGGTCGGCGGTTTCGGCAAGCGGATCCTTCGCCAGCTCAGGATGACAACCGGCAGAGTTGCGCCCTGCGGTACGAGGCGGTCGGCGCCGGCGGCAGGCGGCAGTCGGCACCGGGCGGACGGCGGTCGGCACCGGGCGGACGGCAGGCGGCAGACGGCAGGCGTCAAACGGCGGTTGGCAACGGGCCGACGGCGGTCGGCACCGGGCCGTCGGCGGCGGACGGCGGTCGGCGGGCTGGGGGCGGTTTCGGCAAGCGGATCCTTCGCCAGCTCAGGATGACAACCGGCAGAGTTGCGCCCATGTGGTATTAGGCGGCGGGCGGGGGGGCGGTTGGGGCTAGGTTTTGGCGACGATCGTGTGGCGCAGCGTGCCGATCTGGGGCGAAGTGACCTCGACCTGGTCGTTGGCCTTCAGAAATAGGTCCAGGGGCGTTTTGCCGTCGGCGCCGGGGCGGCTGGCGTCCATGGCGGTGCCGGCGCCGGTGCCACCGGCCAGGAGGTCGCCGGGCTGGAACGTGAAGTCGCGCGACAGGTGCTCGAGGAACTCGCCAAAGCTGAAGGTCATCTCGCGCGTGTTGTAGTGCTGGCGGACCTGGCCGTTCACACGCAGCTCGACGTCCACATCACCCGGGTCGACCTCATCGGCGGTCACGATGCAGGGCCCGAGCGACACCGACGTGTCGAAGTTCTTGGCCAGATTGAAGTTGAGCACTCGGCCTGGCCCCATGTCGTTGCGCACACTCCAGTCGTTGAACAGCGTGACGCCCCAGATCACGTCCGCGGCATCGGCGGCGCGCAGGTCGCGGAACGACCGGCCGAGCACGACGGCCACCTCGGCCTCATAATCGAAATGCGTCGCGCGCGACGGGAAGACCACGTCCTGGCCATCGCCGAGCAGTGGATCGACGACCTTCCAAAAGCCCCACGGGCCGCCGGCGCGCGCCGCGCGATAGACCTCCTGGACGTCGGCGGGCTGGCCACTCCGTGCCTCTTGCGCTCCAGCTGCATGGAGGGCGTAGTTGCCGCCAGCGCAGGCGACGCGCGGGCGATACACCGCGGGCGCGTGGAGCTGCACCTCAGAACGCGCCACGCCATGAGCCGGATCGGCGCCGACGCGGTCAACCGCCGCGTGTGCGCGGTCCACTCCGGAACGGCCAAGGGCGATCAAGCCAGCCAGGTCCGACGGGAGACCAGCATCAATGCGTTGGAGATCGACAACCCGGTCGTCCACGAGCGCGCCTACGCGCCGTTCGGGACCAAATACCACGATTCTCATGACTGCATCCCCAGTAAGCGCAAGGCGTTGCCTGATTTGATCCGCTCGACGTCAGAAGCAGAAAAGCCGCCCACGGCTTCGAGCAGGTCAACGGGGTTATCCTGGCCCATGTCGAACGGGTAGTCCGTGCCCAGCACGACCTGGCTCGGGCCGATGACATTGATAATGTGCGCCAGGTACTCGGGCTCGTACACCAGGTTGTCGACCGTCACACGCCGCAAGTAGTGCAGCGGTGGATGCGGCACCGTGCGTAACTCCGGACGAACCTCGTAGCCGTGGTGACTGCGACTGAAATACGAAGGCAGGTAGCCGCCGCCATGGGCAGCCACGATGCGCAACTCCGGGAATCGCTCGAGGACACCGCCAAAGATCAGGTTCGTCAGCGCAATCGTCGTGTCGAGTGGATTCCCAATGACATTCGTCAAGTAGTACTTGGCCACGCGTTTGCCCAGCGTCGTACCTGCAGGATGAATGAACACCGGCGCACCGCGCGACGAGGCCGCGGCCCAAAACGGATCCAGGCGTGGATCGTCGAGGTCGACGTCCTCGGCGCGCGTGCCGATCTCCACACCTCGTAGACCCAGCGAGTCGAGCGCCGTACCAACTTGAGTCGCGGCGATGTCCGGAAATTGCAGCGAAACGTGGCCAAGGCCAACCAGCCGATCCGGATACCGAGCACACACCTCGGCCACGTGCTCGTTCGAGGCCACCGCGATGCGCGATGACAGATCCCGGTCCGCCCAGTAGGCGTAGATTGGCGCCGGGCTCACGACCTGCATCTCGATGCGCTGGCGATCCATCGTCTGCATGCGCACCGCGATGTCCTCGAACGCGGCGCGGTAGCGCGTCGCCTGCAGATGCTCGTTGTGCGGATTCGGGTCGGCGCGCGGCGCGTTGGGCGCGCCGGCGATCAGCTCGGCGGCCTTGGGACTCTGGGCGTGGGCGTGGAAGTCGACCGTCAGCGGCAGGGCCATCCTCGTAGAGTACGCTGCGCCTATGGGGCAGGCGCCCGACCTGGAGGTCCTCGGCCACATCCAGCAGCGCGTCTTGTGGCTGGCGACGCGCATGATCCACGAGGCCAACCACGTGCGCGTCAATGCCGACGGCACCAAAGTTGGCGGCCATCAGGCCAGCAGCGCCTCCGTCGTCTCGATCCTGACTGCGCTGTACTTCGGCGGTTGGCTGAACGCCGGCGACCGGGTCAGCATCAAGCCTCACGCGAGCCCCGTCTATCACGCCATTCAGTACTTGCTCGGCAATCTCGATCGACGCTACCTGCCGACGCTGCGCGACTTCGGCGGGCTGCAGGCCTATCCGAGCCGCACCAAAGACCCCGACCCGGTTGACTTCTCGACTGGCTCGGTCGGCCTGGGCGCCGCGGCCCCGCTGTTCGCGGCGCTGGCCGATCGGTATGCCAGCACCCACTTCCGATCGCGCGAACAGGCACGCGAGCGGCGCCGATTCATCGCCTTGATCGGCGATGCCGAGCTCGACGAGGGCAACGTCTGGGAAGCGATCAGCGACGAGACCATTCGCGGCACACGCCTGGGCAACGTGCTGTGGATTGTCGACCTGAATCGACAGAGTCTCGATCGCGTCATTCCCGGCATCAAAGTGCAGGAGATGGAGGCGCTGTTCGAAGGCATCGGCTGGCACGTCCTCGAGGCCAAATACGGCAGTCGCCTGCAGGCCATCTACGCCCGGCCGGGCGGCGCGGCGCTGCGCACGCGGATCGACGAGATGCCGAACGAGGAGTATCAGGAGCTCGTGCGCCTGCCCGGCGCGGAGGCGCGCGTGCGGCTGGTCTCTGGCTCCCCGTCGCGCCTGCGCAAGGATCTATCGCGCAGCGTGGCGGCTATCAAAGACGATGATCTACCGTCACTGCTGGGCGATCTCGGTGGCCACGACCTGCGCGAGCTGCTGGCGGCCTTCCAGGCCGCCGATGCGGAGTCAGGCCGGCCGACCGTGCTGTTCGCGTACACCATGAAAGGCTGGGGCCTGCCGTTCGCCGGCGACCCACTGAATCATTCGGCGCTGCTGACGCCGGCTCAGGTCGATGCTTTGCGCGTGGAGTTGGGCGTTTCCGACGACGATGACTGGGCGAGCTTCGAGCCCGAGAGCGCCGAGGCGCAAGTCTGCCGCGATGCCGCGTGCCGCCTGTATCCAGACGAATCTGCCCCTGTGCAGCCGCCAGTGGCGGTGTCGATGGACGATGTGCCGTGGACGCTGCCCACCCGTGGGCAGCAGAGCATCTCGTCGCAAGAAGTGTTCGGCAATGCCCTGGTCGAGCTGTCGCGCATTGGCGGGCCGATCGCCGAGCGCATCGTTACAGCAAGCCCGGACGTGACCATTTCGACCAATCTCGGCGGCTGGGTCAATCGCACCGGCGTCTGGGCGGAGAATGCTTCGCAAGCGCCGGCCACGGCCGTGCCGCGCCTGCTGCGCTGGGAGCCCGGCCCGACCGGCCAGCACATCGAGCTGGGCATCTCCGAGATGAACCTGTTCATGCTGCTCGGGCAGCTGGGTCTGAGCCATGAGCTCAACGGCGAGCTACTGCTGCCGGTTGGCACGGTGTACGACCCGTTCGTATGTCGCGGCCTCGACGCGCTGATCTACGGCGTGTATTCGGAGAGCAAGTTTGTTTTCGCCGGCACGCCGGCGGGTGTCACGCTGAGCCCCGAGGGCGGCGCCCACCAGAGCGCGATCACGGCGTCGATCGGACTCGAGCTGCCCAACTTGACGCTGTACGAGCCGTGCTTCGCACGCGAGACGGAGTGGTGTCTGCTCGAAGGGCTGCGCCAATGCCTGGACCGTGAGCATGGGTCGAGCACCTACTTGCGCCTGAGTACGCGGGCCATCGACCAGGCGCCGTTCACCGCCGCGTTGGAGCGCATTGGTGAGGCAGAGTTGCGCCGCCAGGTGCTGCGCGGCGGCTACGCGCTACTGCTGCCGCCCTCCGAGCTGGACGATGCGCCGCGCGTTACGCTGGCCGCGGCTGGCCCGATCTTGCCCGACGTCCTCGAAGCTGCCACCGAGCTGCACGCCGAGGGAGTCGCTGCGACAGTCGTCAACGTGACCAGTGCGGACCGGCTGTACGCGGATTGGCAGCAGTGCACGCTGTCCGGTGTGCGCAGCGCTGTGGCAGTGCCCACCACAGGCCATGGAATACCCGAGCTGCTGTCAGGCGGTCGACACAAAGCCGGGCCGCTGGTCACGGTGCTCGACGGCGCGAGCCACGCGCTCGCTTTCCTCGGCGCGGTATCGGGCCAGCCGACGGTTTCGCTGGGTATGGATCGCTTCGGACAGTCTGGCGCGCGGACCGAGCTGTACGCCTACGCTGGCATCGACGCCGACCACATCGTCAACGCTGCCCTGCTCGCGCTCAGCCGCGCGGCAGAATAATTCGTACTGTCGTTCCGTCGCCCGGCGCGCTCTCGACGTCCAGCGTTGCGCCGATGGCGGAGGCACGCTCGGCCATGAAGTGCAGGCCGAGGTGGCCGGCCGAGACGGCGCGGGTGTCGAAACCACATCCATCGTCGCGCACCGTGATGAGCAGCGACTCAGCCCAGTTGACTTCAACCTCGGCGTTCGATGCCTGCGCATGCTTACCGACATTGTTCAGCGCTTCCTGGACCAGTCGGTAGAGGGTCACCTGCGCTTCCGCGAGGAGCGGGAAGGCTTCGCCGTGCACGCGCAGCTCGAAGCGAGCGGCGCTGCGTGCGTTCGCCGCTTCGACGAGCTGCCCGAGGAGATCGATCAGCGGAACCGCGCTGAGTGAGCTGGGCCGCAGCTCCAGCAGCAGCGCGCGCATCTCGGCCAGGGCGCCGCGGTTGAGGCGCTGCAGCTCCTCGAGCCGTGGCCCGAGCTGCTCGGGCTGGCGCTGCGCGAGTCGTGGCAAGACTTCGGCAATCAGGCTGGCTGAGAACAGCGTCTGGGTCACCGCGTCGTGCAGCTCACGCGCGAGTCGCTGCCGTTCCTCGAGCACCGCGGCCTGCTGCGCCTGTTCGTACAGGCGGGCATTCTGGATCGCTAGCGCGGCACGCTGGGCGAGACTCAGCAGCAATCGGACTTCGTCGCCGCGAATGCGCCGTGGCTGGGTGTAGCTGAGCGTGAATACGCCGAAGATGTCGTCGCCGACTTTGATCGGCACGTGGACGAAAGAGTGGATGCCTTCGGCTTCGATCACGTCCTGGGCGACACGCGGATCTGCCCGTGCGTCGTCGATCACCTCGGGTTCACCGGTGACGACAACCCGCGCCAGGAGGCCGGTCGACGAGCGCGTCAGGAGCGGGATGGTGCGCTGATGGAAGCCGCGCAGCGTGCCCACGACGAGTCGCTCGTGCTCGTCGTCCCAGATCATCATGGCTGCCTTGTCGGCCTTCAGCACACTGATTGCGACGTCGACCAGGGCGTTCGTGACGTCGGTCACGCGTAGTGAGCGATGGAGGGCTTCGTCGGCGCTGTACAGCGCTTCGATGTCGCGCAGGCGCTCCTCGGCGCGCCCATGGAGCCGCGCATTGTCGACGATCAAGGCCGCCTGCGCACCACAGGTCAGGGCCAGATTGATCTCCTCCTCGGACACGTCGCGCGGCTCGGTGTAGAACAGCGTCAGGGCGCCGAAGGCGGTATGCCGCACCAGCAGCGGCACCGACAGCATCGCTCGGTAGCGCTTCGCCAGACGCTGCATGCGGTCGAGGTCATCGGGGGTGTCGAACTCGTCGACGATCTTCAGGGCGCGGATATGGCTTCCATGGTCCTCGAGCTTGACTTGCCGTGGGACGTTTTGGCGGTAGTCCAGCCCGGCCGCGACATCGGGACAGACGATGGCTCGCTGACGCTCGACGGCTAGACCAGAGACGGGCGAGCCGATCTTCAGTCGAACCAGCACCTCGTCGAACGTCAGGCCCTGAGCGGCCCTTGCGGCTAGCCATTCACCTTCGGGCTCGACCAGGTACAGCGCGCCTGCCGACGCGTCTAGCAGCTGCACCGCCTGGCTGACCACGTATTCCAGGATGGCGTCGAGCTCGCGCCCAGCGTTGACCATGGCCAGCAGCTCGCGCAGCCCTTCGGCGATCTGCCGCCGTCGCTCACCCTCACGGTCCGACACAGACAGGCTCATGCCCAAACGGTGGTGATTGTGCCCCACCGTCGCCCGGCGCGCCCTAGCCATGCACGCTCGCTACCAAGCGAAAGCCTGGACAGTCCTCGCGCTGCGCGCGCCACCCGGCGCGGAAGCGGGTGACACTGTGGTGGTGAGCCTGGTCATGTGGCCAGCTCGGAGTCTCGCCATCTGTGGGGCGTCAGGGCCACTCGATCTGGGGCAAGCTGGGCAGCGTGATCGCGACCCTGCCCGCCATCGTCACTATTGGCAACTTCGACGGATTCCACCGCGGACATCAGCATCTGATCCGCCAGGTCGTCGATCGCGCGCGCGTCCTCGGACTGCCTGCGTGCGCGGTCACCTTCGACCCACATCCACGCGCGGTGCTGCGCCCGCACGAGCCGCTACACCAGCTGACACCAATACGCGAGAAGGTCAAGCTGCTGCGCCTGGCAGGCATCCAGAACATATGGGTCTGCGAATTCACGCCCGAGCTGGCGAAGCTGGACGCGCCCGAGTTCCTGAACCTGGTCCAGGCGCGCTGGCCGCTCGCCGAGCTGTGGGTCGGCGCGGACTTCGCCCTTGGACGCGCGCGCAGCGGCTCGCAGGACGTCCTGCGCCGCCTCGGCTTCGAGCAAGGCTGGCGTCTGCAGGTCGTGGCGCCGCTGCACGTCGCGGGCGAGCCCGTCAGCAGCACCCGCATCCGCACGCTGCTCGACAAGAACCGTCATGCCGAAGCGACATCGCTCCTTGGTCGAGCGGCGCCTACAATCGCTCGGTGATCCAGACGACGGCGCGCCGCCGCATCACCGACCTGGCGACGCTGCGCGAGTTGGTCGGTACCCCAAGTGAACGCGCCGTAAAGAAGCAGCTCCCGGCGCTCGATCGACATTGCCGCGCCTTCATCGAGCGCTCGCCGTTCATGCTGCTCGGCACCTCGGGCCCGGATGGCCGCTGCGACGTCTCACCCAAGGGTGATCGGCCCGGCTTCGTCCTACCGCTCGACGAGCGCACGCTCGCGATCCCGGACCGTCCGGGCAACAAGCGCCTCGACTCGCTCCAGAACATCCTGGCCAACCCGCACGTGGGGCTGCTGTTTCTCATCCCTGGCATGAACGAGACGCTGCGGGTGAACGGCACCGCCGAGCTGGTTCAGGACGATGAGCTCCTCGAGCGCCTCGCCGTCGAGGACAAGCGCCCGCTGCTGGCGATCGTCGTCCACGTCGAGGAAACGTTTTTGCACTGTGCGCGTTCCTTCCTGCGTGCGCGCCTGTGGGATCCCGACCACTTCATGCCGCGCGCCGAGCTACCGTCGTTGGCGCAGATGATCATTGACCAGACCAACCCAGCGGGCGATCGCGAACGCGCCGTTAGCGATGCCGAGCGCAGCATCGGCGAATCCAACCGCTGCCTGTACTAGCGCCAGCCTGGCGTTACTGCTGGCGCTGAGCTTGCTGCTCGTGCCGCGCGCCTTCGCGGCCGACGAGATCGTGCTCGACAATGCCGCGCCCTCCGTCCAGGTCAGCGGCCCGTGGACCTCGACGGCGCTGACGCCCGGCTACAGCGGTCCAGATTATCTGTTTCGACCCGCCGGCAACGGCGACGCCACGGTCTTCTGGCCGTTCCCGTCGAGCACGAGCGCCGGCAAGTACGAGGTCTTCGCACGCTGGACCAGCGGCCCGAACCGGGCCGCCAACGCGCTGTACTGGGTCTCCTCGGAGGGTGGGTCCGCGCCCATCACGGTCAATCAGCAGCAGAACGGTGGTACGTGGCAGCCGCTCGGGCGCTTCGACTTCAAACCGGGTAAGAGTCAGGGCGTGACGCTGTCTGACAAATCGGATGGCGTGGTTATCGCCGACGCCTTGCGCTGGGTTGGTCCACTGACTGGTGACGCCGCGGCGACAACAACAGCCCCAGTCCAGCCTTCGGGAGGCACTGCTGGCACGTGGACCGTCGCCCTGGACGCACTCGATCTTCACGCGGGGCCCGATCAGAAGACGGCCCTCCTGGCCACGCTGCCGCAGTTCTCCTACCTGCAAGTCCAGGGGTACAGCGGAGAGTGGGCCTACGTTTACAACCCACGCGCTCGAGGCACCGCCTATGTGCCCAGCCGTCTCCTTGGCCCCAGTGATGCCCCACCTGCCTGGGTAACTGCGTCGCCGCCGGCCCCGGCAAGTGTTGTTGAACAGAGGGGCAGGACCGTTGGCAACGCGGCGGTGGCGTTCTATCCGGTGGACGACAAGTTCGCGTACGTCGATCGGCTCGGGCACAACGCGGAGATCATGGTGCACGATCGGGTTCGAGGTGCCGATGGCGAGACGTGGTACCGAGTCGATCAGGGGTATCTGCCCGCAGCGTCGGTGCGCCTGCCCAAATCACCCGAACGGACCTTCGCCGGCCGCTGGATCGACGCCGACCTGACCGAGCCGGCCATGCTCGTGGCCTACGACGGTGACCGGCCTGTGATGAGCACGCTGGCGATCAAGGGGCGCGTCGCCTTCGCCACGCCGACCGGGGTCTTCTCGATCCAGCGCCGCGTGGAAGACGAGACAATGGACAGTGAGACGCTGGGCGTGCCTAACGACTCACCCGAGGGGTACAAACTCGAGCACGTACTGTATACGCAGTACTTCACCGCCGACGGCGCGAGCATTCACTACAACTACTGGTCGAGCAACTTCGGATTCTCAGGCTCGCACGGCTGCCTGGGACTCGACCGCGCCGCCAGCGAGTTTCTGTGGGATTGGGCGACCTATGGCACTCCCGTCGTTATCCACACCTGAGCTGTCCTTCGAAGTCGATTTCGGAGACGTCGAGTATCGGCCCGGCTGGCTCGCCCGTGTATACCGCCCTCGCGGCACGGGGCCATTTCCAGCGTTGTTGGAGATCCACGGCGGCGCGTGGACGTCGAACGACCGCACGCAAAATGCCGACCTCGCGCGGGCACTGTGTGCCAGCGGGCTCGTAGTTGTCTCAATCGACTTCCGGCTGGGCTATGACGCGCCCTATCCGGCGTCGATTGCCGACGTGAATTACGCCACGCGCTGGCTCAAAACCTCGGCTGGTCAGTTTGACGCCGCGCCCGAAGGACTGGGCGGACTCGGCCTCTCGAGCGGCGGCCACATGGTCATGCTGTCGGCGATGCGGCCCCATGACTCGCGCTACCTTGCACTGCCATTTGAAGGCGAGACCGACGCGTCGCTCGCGTACGTGATGATGGGCTGGCCGGTCATCGACCCCTACGCGCGCTACCTGCACGCGCGGGAGCACGGCCGCGCCGACCTCCTGAAAGCCCACCACGCCTACTTTGGCACCGATGAGGTCATGCAGGAGGCCAACCCACAGCTCATCTTGGAACGCGGTGAGTCGGTCAGCCTGCCGCCGGCGCTGATCTTTCAAGGAGCCGATGACGACGTCCTCGCGCCGCGCACCGCCGAGCGCTTCGTCGAAGCCTATGGCTCAGCCGGCGGCATCATCGAACTGGCCAAGTTCCCGCATGCCAATCACGGCTACTCTCGGCAGGGCGGCCCAAACGCTTTACGTACGATCGACCTGCTGCGCTCGTTCATCTCTCGCCAACTCGCCGCCCTCCGCGCTGGCTACTGAGCCGGGCTTCAATTGTCACGCGCGGGGCGTGGCCATCGTCTCGGGGCCATGATGACGCACACATCCACACTATCCGAGTTCGCACACCAGCAAACCGCCCTGCTAACCACCTATCGGCGCGACGGCCGGGCTGTCGGGACGCCAGTGCACGTTGCGGTCGAGGGCGAACACGCGTATTTCCGCACCTGGCACACCACCGCCAAACTGAAGCGCATTCGACATAACCCAATCGTCGCAATCGCCCCGTCGACCATCGGTGGTCAACCCACCGGCCCGGCCGTGCGCGCCCGCGCGCGCATTCTCGAGGGTGACGAGGCACGCCACGCCGCGCACCTGCTCGGCGCCAAATACCCGATTCTGCACAGCTGGCTCATCCCGCTCGGGCACCGGCTCACCGGCAAACGGACTATTCACCTGGAACTTACCGCGGCAGCACCTGTCGGAGCGTCGACCTCGTAAGCTGCGTTCGCAGCTATGCCGACTTCACGCCTGGAGGCGTTCAGCGACGGCGTCTTCGCCATCGCCGCGACCTTGCTCGTGCTCGAGCTCCATGTCCCTGAGACCGAGCACGGACTCGGCGCGGCGCTGCTGGCGCAATGGCCCACGTACGTTGCCTACCTGACCAGCTTCCTCACCATCGGCATCATCTGGGTCAATCACCACGCGCTCTTCCAGCACGTCAGGAGCGTCGACCGTTCGCTGTTGTTCGTGAACCTGCTGTTGCTGCTGGTGGTCTCGGTCATCCCCTTCCCCACGGCGCTGCTCGGCAGATACGCCACCGCGCCCGAAGATTCGCAATTGGCGGCGGCGATCTACGGCGTGGTGATGTTCTTCCTGGGTATCGCGTTCAATCTGTTGTGGTGGCAGGTCACCCGCGAGCGACGCGGTGCACGCCGCCAAGGGCTGCTGTTTGCCAGTGGCCTGGTGCTCTACCTGGTCGGCGTCGGGCTATCGTTCGCGTCGGCCTTGCTGGGCATGCTGGTCTACGCCGCGCTGGCCGTGTTTTATGTGTTTCCCTGGCTGCCCGCGGCAACCGGTCGCCTGCGCAGCGGCGGACCGTCGACCGAGCCATGACAGTGAGCAGCATGGCCGTACGAAAGCCGGCATGCGGCGCTGCTGCCCTCAAGCAACGCGTTCCAGCACCACTACGGGGATCTGGCGGCTCGTCTTGCGTTGATAGTCGGCGAAGCCGGGCATCAGCGCTGCCTGCGCGGCGAAGAGGCGCTCGCGTTCCTCGCCCGCGGTGACCCGCGCCCGGGCATCGAACGATTCCGTGCCGACTTCGACCTTCACCTCAGTATTGGCCACCAGGTTGTGATACCAGTCCGGATTCGTCGGTGCACCGCCTTTCGAGGCGATCACCACGTACGCATCGCCATCGCGGGTGAATGCCAGCGGCGAGGTGAATGGCCGGCCAGACTTCGCGCCCGTCGTCGTCAACAGCAGCAAGGCTCGGCCCGTAAACTGCCCGCGCAGGATGTTGCCACCATTGGCCCGAAACTGATCGATGATGTCCTGGTTGAAGCCGTTCCAAGCGCTACGTGTCTGGGTCTCACTCATAACGACCTTCAACTCCGATCATGACTAGCAGTATTCCCGCGATCGTCGATGCGCACGTCCATCTGTGGGATCCGCGCACGTTTCGCATGCCGTGGCTGGATGGCGACGCCGTGCTCGGCCATCCCTTCGGCCAGCCCGAATTCGGCCAGGCGTCAACGGGTCTGAACGTCGAAGCCATCGTGTACGTGCAGGTCGATACGACGCCCGCCTATGGCCTGCTAGAGGTCCGCTGGGCGGCACAGCGCGAACCGGCGGCCATCGTGGGCTGGGCGCCCATGGAAGATGGCAACGTGGTGCGCACCTACCTTGACGCACTCGTGCAGACCCCGCGCGTAAGAGGGGTGCGGCGGCTGATCCAATCGGAGTCCGACCCTGATTTTCCGATGCGGCTCGTCGAGGGCCTGCACATCTTGCCCGACTACGGGCTGTCGTTTGACATCTGCATCCGCCACGATCAGCTCGCGCGCACCGTCGACATGGTTCGCCAGTGCCCGCATACGGACTTCATCCTCGACCACATGGCCAAGCCACCCATCAAAGCCCAGCAGCTCGAGCCATGGCGCGAGCAGATGACTGAGCTGGCGCAGTTGCCCAACGTCGTCTGCAAGATGAGTGGGCTCGTCACCGAGGCCGATCACGAAAACTGGACGCCGCGGGACCTGGAGCCGTACATCAACCACGTTTTGCATGCATTCGGAGAAGACCGAGTATTGTTTGGCGGCGACTGGCCAGTGGTCACGCTCGCGTCCAGCTACCGGCGATGGGTCGACACCCTGGCCAGCTATAGCACGAGCCCCAAGCTCTGGCGAGACAACGCGCGACGGGTCTATCGACTGGACGCGTGACCGCGCGGCATTGTCATCCGTGAGGCGGACCGGGAGGCCAGTCCAGATCGAAGACGAGCTCCATGGGCGCCCACCATTCGTCTGGGTTGGCCTCTGGGGCGCGGGACTGGAGGGTGGACATCAAGGCGTTCCACTCGGCCGAGACCGGGTCCTCGTTGATGCGCGCAAAGTCGCGCGCCGGGTCGAACGCATCGTCAGTGGTCAGGTGCATGAACATGCGCGTGCCGCGCAGAAAAATGTGCATGCCGTGCACACCGCACTCGCGCAGTCGCGCTGACACTTCGGGCCACACCGCGCGGTGGTGCGCTTTGTAGGCCGCGATCTTGTGTGGATCGTCTTGCAGCAGCAGTGTCAGACCGAACGTCTTCACACTGCCTGCTTGCCCTTGACGACGGGGTTGCGCAGTGTGCCCAGCTGTTCGATTTCGATCTCGACAATGTCGCCATGCTGCAGGGTGAATGGCGTCTCAGGCACGAGCGCGGTGCCGGTGGACAACAGGACGCCATCCGGAAAGTCGTCTTCGCGAAACAGATACGACACCAGATCGTCGAGGCGGCGCTTCAGCTCGGACGTGTTGGCTTCGCCAGTCCAGTGCACCTGGCCGTTGCGCTCGATGCGCATGTGCATGGCTAGTCCATACGGGTCGACAACGTCCCAGGCTGGGGTGATGCCAGGTCCGAGCGCGAACGAGTGCGCGTACACTTTTGCCTGAGGCAAGTACAGAGGATTGTCGCCCTCGATGCTGCGCGAGCTGACGTCGTTGCCGATGCTGTAGCCAACGATCTCCGCGTGCGCGTTGACGACCAGCACGAGCTCCGGCTCCGGTACGTCCCAGGTCGAATCGGAGCGCACCACCACCGGCTCATCGGGTCCGGAGACGCGCCGCGGCGTGGCCTTGAAGAACAACTCCGGCCGTTCGGCGGTATAGACCTTCGTGTAGATGTCCGGTGTACCACTCTCCTCGACGCGCGCTTCCTCCGAGCGGCGGTACGTCACGCCAGCCGCCCAGACCTCGGTCTCGCCGTCGATGGGCGCGCCTAGCGCCACTGCCTGCCGCTCTGGCCCGCTGGCCTCCACTGCCACGCGGAACGCATCAGCCGGTAAGCGCAGCAAGTCGGCAATGCGCGACTGCGTCAACACGCGCATGCGATTGGCAGCGTCCACCACACCCACGCCACCGGCGATACGGACCACTCGCGCGGGCATCAGCGCGCCACCTGCGCTGCTGGCTGCCATGCGGCGCCGTTCGGATAGGCGAACGCGGTCAGCGACTCAGGTTTCATCTGGGCGCTGTAGCCGGGCAATGTCGGCGGCATATACCGCCCGCCGCGCATCACCACTGGCGCCAGGAAGTGCTCGTGCAAGTGATCCACGTACTCGATCAAGCGGTCGTCCATCGAGCCGCTAATGCGCAGGAAGTCGACCATGGACAGGTGCTGCACGTACTCGCATAAGCCGACGCCGCCAGCGTGCGGACAGACCGGCACGCCGAACTTGGCCGCCAGCAGCATCACTGCCAGCACCTCGTTGACGCCACCGAGCCTCGCCGCGTCGACCTGACAGAAGCCAATCGCGTTGGCCTGCAGCAGCTGTTTGAACATCACTCGGTTCTGGCAGTGCTCGCCGGTCGCGACTCTGATCGGCGCGAGCGCACGCGCCACCGCCGCGTGGCCGAGCACGTCGTCCGGACTCGTCGGCTCCTCGATCCACCACGGATCGAAACGCGCCAGCTCGCGCATCCAGGCAATTGCCTGATCGACGTCCCAGACCTGGTTTGCGTCGACCATCAGTCTGCGCTCGGGTCCGATTTCCTCGCGGATGATGCGCACCCGCCGCACGTCGTCCTCGAGGTCGCGACCGACTTTCACTTTGAAGTGCGACCAGCCTTCCGCGAGCCCTTCGCGGCACAGTGCGCGCAGCTGGTCATCGGAGTAGCCGAGCCAACCGGCTGACGTTGTGTAGGCCGGATAGCCACTTTCGTGCAGCAACGCCTCACGCGCGGACTTGGTTGCCTCATTGCTGCGCACCATCTCCAGCGCTTCGTCAGGCGTGATGGCGTCGGTGATGTAGCGAAACGGGATGCACCGGATCAGCTCTTCCGGCGTCATGTCCTGGAGCAGCTTCCACAGCGGCTTGGCGACGGTCTTGGCCCACAGATCCCACATTGCGTTGACCACGGCGGCCGTGGCCAGGTGGATCACGCCCTTCTCGGGACCAACCCAGCGCAGCTGACTGTCGCCGGTCATGTGGTACCAGAACGAGGCTGGATTCTCAGCCAGCTCTTCGACCGCATGCCCTTTGACCAGATACGCCAGAGAATTGATGGCCGCCACGCACAGTTCGTTACCCCGACCGATGGTGAAGGTGAAGCCGTGGCCCTGCAGACCTTGGGCGTGGTCGGTCTCCAGGATGACGTAGGCCGCCGAGTAGTTCGGGTCCGGATTCATCGCGTCAGAGCCGGCCAACGTATCCGACGTCGGAAAGCGGATGTCGTGCGCTGTGACGTTCGTGACGCGCGTTGGCATCAGGTCGCCGTCCAGCCGCCATCGAGCACAACCGCTGAGCCGGTCATGAACGCTGACTCCTCTGCTGCCAGATAGACCGCCAGGTCGGCGACCTCGTCCGGCCGGCCCATGCGGCCGACGGGCTGCCGCGCGTGCAGCTCTTTGATGGTTTCCTCGCGCGTGTCGCTGTGAAAGCGCTCGACATAACCTTCGACGAACGGGCTGTACACCGTGCCTGGACAGATCGCGTTGCAGCGAATGCCCTGCTTCACGTAGTCGACAGCCACCTGGCGCGTCATGGCGATGACCGCGCCCTTGGTCGCGCAATACGCAAAGCGGCGGGCGATGCCGATCATGCCCGCCACGGACGCAATATTGATGATCAAGCCGCCTTGTGGCTCCTGACGCAGCATCTGCTCCACGGCGGCCTTCGAGCCATGGAACACGCCGGTCATGTTGACGGCGATGAGTTTCTGCCAGTCCGGCGCCTCGGTCTCCTGGACCGACCCGACCAGGCCAATGCCCGCGTTGTTCACCAGCACGTCTAGCTTGCCGAACTGCGCGACCGCTGTGCTAACCGCCGCCTCGACACTTGCCAGGTCGGTCACATCGGTTTTGACGAAGGTCCCAGCTTCGCCGAGCGCTCGCGCCACATCCTGGCCCTGGACCTCTGACACGTCTGCCACAACAACCCGCGCACCCTGCTCCGCAAACGCGCGACACGTCGCCGCCCCAATGCCGCTCGCGCCGCCCGTCACCAGCGCCACCTTGCCATCCAATCGGAACCGCGCCACGGCCGAATGGTATCGGGCCCGCCCATTTGTCATCCTGAGGCGGGGCACGAGCACGAAGGATCCGCTTGCTGTGACCGCCTTGGCAAGCGGATCCTTCGCAGGCTCAGGATGACAGGATGACAGTGGGCGGGCTCAGCGCCAGCGGTCGCGTTCCGGGTCCTCGGCCTCGAACGGGACCTCGGCCAGGTCGGACCACACGTCGGAGGAAATCGGATGGGCGGCCAGGGCGAGGGTCTGAGCGATGCGTTCTGGGCGGGTGACGCCGACGATCGTGGACGTGATGCGCGGGTCGCGCAGCGAGAACTGCAGCGCGGCCGCGGCTAGTGGCACGCCATGGCGCCCACAGATGGCCTGAAGGGAACGCGTGCGGTCGATCATGACCGACGAGGCGTCCTGGTAGGCATAGCGCGCGTAGGTGTCCGGGCCTTTGGCCAGGATGCCGCTGCCGTACGGCGCGGCGTTCAGGACGGCCATGCCACGCGCATGCGCGACGTCCAACAGCGGCGCGGCGGAGCGGTTCAACAACGTGTAGCGGTTGTGCGTAATGACGGCCGAGAAGAGACCCGTTTCGACGTATTGGATTTCCATACCGATTGGGCCGCCGGCCACACCAATGTGTTCAATCAGACCCTGCTGCTGGAGGGACAGAAGGGTCTGCACGGGGCCGCCAGCAGCCATGGCCGAAGCAAAAGAGGTGTGCTCCGGGTCATGCAAGAACACGATCTGCAACGAATCCAGCCCCAGCAGCCGCAGCGACCGCTCGACCGACCGCCGCATCTGATCCCCACTGAAATCACCTGTTGACAGGTCGCGGTCGGCCTTCGTCGACAGCACCATGCCAGCGGGCAAGCCACCAAGCGCACCAAGCGCCAGCCCGATCCGCCGTTCGCTCTCACCGTCGCCATACGAAGCCGCGGTGTCCAGAAAGTTCAGCGGACCCGCAAAGAACGCCTGCAATGTCAACAGGGCCTGGTCCTCGGGCACCGAGTAGTCAAAAGTCTCGGGCATATTGCCCAGCGCAGCCGTCCCAATGCAGATCGGCGTCACCTGCAATTCGGTTGGCCCAAACGAACGCAAGGCAAGGGCGCGGTCGGGGTGCATCACGGGTGCAGTATCGAGCACCCCGTGGGCGGGATGGCAGACGGTCGATGGCAGACCATCGACACGGTCGACCCGAACTCGCGCGCGGCGGACGTTTAGTCCGATGTGCCGATCATGGTCGCCATCAATCACACGGCCGGCGAAGCGCTGCTTGCGGCGGCGGAGGATTGTGCTCGAGCGCTCGGCGCGCGAGTGGTGCTGCTGCATGTGCTGCGGCGACACAACGCCCGCCATGAGGCATCGGCGCGTGCGTACCTCGACACACTGGTGGCGCATTTCGCAACGCGCGGTATCACAGCTGAGCCCGTCATAGGAAGTGGCAAGCTGGTCCCGGTCATCCTGGAGGAGGCGCGCAGCAGGTGGATCGCCGCGATCGTGATTGGCGCTAGCCAGCGGCCAGCCCTGCTGAGGAGCGTCGTCGGCAGCGTCTCGAGCGCCGTCGAGCGTGGAGCACCGTGCCCGGTGCTGCTGGTGGAGCGTGACATCGTCGATGCAGAGCGCCCACAAGCGCTGCGGAGCTTCAACGAAGCAGCCGAGCGAGTCGGCCCACTAACGCGTCGGTTGCCCAGGCTCGAGATCGTCGACGTCACGCACATCGTTGGCAGCGTAGGCCGAGCACGCGAGCTCGAGGCCGACTTCAGGCCGCCACGCAGCGCCCGCCGCCGCAGCGACGAGGATCGCCTGCAGCGGGTGTACAACGCGCTGGAGTCAGGCAAGGGTCTACCGCCGGTGGATCTCTACAAGCTCGGCTCTGGGTACTACGTTCTCGACGGACACCATCGCGTGGCCGCCGCGCTGCTGATCGGCCAGGCCGAGATCGATGCGGTCGTCGTCGAGCACCTGCTCGACACCGGCTCTTGAATTCGCCAGGCCGACAATGCTTTCCGCGACTAGATGGCCGCGGTTGAACTCTCGCGTAGCGAGCGCGCGCAACTCTGCCGGTTGTCATCCTGAGCCTGCGAAGTGCCATCCCGTGCCCGGGGAGTTTCGTGCCAAACCGTGGAAGGGAGATCCGCTTGCCGAAACCGCCCCCAGCCCGCGGATTCCTTCGCTGCGCTCGAGGACACGCTCTTCGGTGCGCTCAGGATGACAATCGAACGGCGGACCCGCGCCCGCCGGCACTAGCTGGGCCGACAATTCTTCTGAAACGCACGAGTCCGTCTCCTTCGTCCACCCGGGGTGATGGATGAAGGAGCGTGCAGCGGCGCGGCTTAGCCACGACTTTGCCAGCGAGCTCCGTGTACGTATGCGCGACCGGGCTGGCACACTCGAGCGCATGCAACGTGCGTTCAGCCAGGTCGATGTGTTCACCGAGACGCCGTACGGCGGCAATCCGGTGGCGGTGGTACTCGATGCTGGTGGTCTCAGCGCCGAGCAGATGCGGCGCTTTGCGAATTGGACCAATCTGTCGGAGACGACGTTCGTGTCGCCGCCGGACGGCGTTGACGCTGATTACAAGGTGCGCATCTTCACGCCTGCGCGCGAGCTGCCGTTTGCCGGTCACCCAACGCTGGGGACCTGCCACGCCTGGCTCTCGGCCGGCGGAACGCCGTCGCACCCGGACGAGGTGATCCAGCACTGCCCAGCAGGCCTCATTCGCATCCGACGGAAGGGCCACCAGCTGGCATTCGCGGCCCCGCCACTAATCCGCTCCGGACCGGTCGACGAGCCACTCGTCAATCACCTCGCCGATCTGCTGAACATCAAACGCGCCGCGATCCAGGACGCCCAGTGGGTCGACAACGGCCCAGGCTGGGTAGCTGTGTGGCTGGCTGACGCGGACGCCGTGCTCAACCTGAAGCCGGGTGTCGTCGATCTCGACCTCGGCGTGGTTGGTCCGTATCCAGCCGGCTCGGCGTGCGCATTCGAGGTACGCGCGTTCTTTCCCAAGGACGGCGCGACCGCCGAAGACCCGGTGACCGGCAGTCTGAATGCATCGCTCGCCCAATGGCTGCTCACGGCCGGCAAAGCCACTGCGCCCTACGTTGTGAGCCAGGGCACCGCCCTCGGCCGCGCGGGTCGCGTGCATGTCAGCTCGGACGCCGACGGCACGATCTGGGTCGGCGGCGGCAGCGTGAGCTGCATCAGCGGCCAGGTCGACCTCTAGCAGCCTGCCACGCCGCTGGGCAGCGTCGTCCATGCGATCTATGCTGGAGCAGGACGATTCCCGAGACGGCGAGGAGCATCGGGCATGACCACCACGCTACACGGCACGCAGTCGCCCGAACAGACGGCCCCCGACTACGCACGCCTCGAGGAACGCATCCTGGCGCGTGACCAGAAGGGCGCGCATGACGCCTTCGTCGATCTCGTGCGCGCCGGTCGACCGATGCTCGAGCTCGTACATCAGACCGTCCGCATTCACGCGCCCTATACGCACGTGCCGTTTCATCAGCGCCTGGACGGTGGCCTGGTCAAGTTCGTGAACAACGACCACTGCCTGCTCAGCGCCGGCGCCACCATGCGCCTGTCGAAACGCATGCCCGCCGGCCTGCAGCACCTGCCGCTGGCGCAGACGATCTGGTATGTGCCCACCGGGCTCGATCCGTGGAATCAGCTGCTTGGCAACGCGCCGGGCCACTACGCGCGCATGTACGAGGTGGATGTATCGGCCGCGCCACCGCCGCCGAGCGTGCACTGGACTGACCAGGAGCCGCTGTACGTGGACGGTACGCTCGAGGAGCGGCTCAATCACTGGCTGACGCTGGTTCAGCGCAGCGAGGTGGTGACGGCGTATCGCATCTTCCTCGGGCTGCTCGAGAACGAAGCGGATCGCGCCACGGTGTTGTCGCAGCTGGTGTTCGCCGGGCTGATCGACGTGCAGGATCGCATGTTGTTCAACCGCTCGTACACGACCGGCCACAAGGCGTATCGGGCGCGCACGACGGTCGAGCTCGGCGAGGCGATCGGCTGGCCGAACGCGCACGCGATCGTGTACGCCGGGGTCCCGGACCTGGGTGTCGGGCCACACTGGTACTCGACGTTCGAGATGGCATGCAACGTTGCGCAGACGCTACTCGACGGCCGCGACTTCGAGATGCGGGCCAATACGGGCGCGCTCACTCCGGCGCAGCAGGCGACCCTCGAAGACGTGATCCTGCACGGTCGTGAACCGGCCTGGCAGTACCAGATCTCGGATTTGCTCAAGGCCGGCGTAGATCCGCTGCGGATCCTCGACATCGTCCAGCTGTCGACCGCGCAGCTGCTTCTGGAGTGCGGAGCGCCCGAGAATTATTCGATGCCCCAGCACAGCGCGGAGTACTGCAACACCTTGCGCTGGTACTTCGATCGCTTCACGCATCCGCATCAGATCAAGCTGCTGTATGTCGCGGCGGCCATGGCTAATCAGGCAGCGCATCATCAAGCAGCTGATCCAAAGAATGGCCAACCGACGATCCGCGTGCCGCGCGGCGTCGAGGCATGGAGCCAGGACCGTTTGCTGACACGTCTGGATCAGGCGCTGCTCGGGCGCGACACCGACTCGGCCGTGGCCCTCACCGCCGCCTACGTGCGCACGTCATTCGACCGTCGACCGCTCGTGCAATTGCTGGCCACGGTGTCGACGCAATTCGGCAATGACCCGCACAATCAGGAAATCGGCCTCAGTCTGCTTGAAGACTACTTCAGGAGCAGCGCCAATGGGCGCGATCGGCTGCTGCTCGCGTGTGCCAAGCATATCACCGGCTATCGCAAGTATGGCGATCCGCTGGAGGCGTATCGGCGCTACACCGAGGCATTCGACATCGATGCACCCACCGCCAGGACCGCGGATGGCGACGCGCCGGTGGAGGCGCTGCTGTTCGACGACTGATAGTCGTGCGAGGAGGTACCGTAATGCGGACCAGTCAGCCGCTGACGCGGCGGTCCTTCGTCATGCGCTCCGCGCTTGTGGCCGCCGGCGCAGCCTTTGGTTCGTCGCTCTTAGCGGCTTGCAGCGGTCCGATCGCTACGCCCAGTTCGGGCACTGCAAAGTCCGCGGCTTCGCAAAAGCTGCAGCTCCCATCGCTGATGCCGCTCCAGGGCGGTGCCAAGCCCGACCTGCCCGGCACTGACATCATCCCCGCCGGCTACACGGTCTATCCGAAGGAGCGCTTCAAGGCCGTTCCGACGCCGCCTGGCAAGGGCGGTGACGTCACCCTCGTCACAACGTTCAGCAACCCGGTCGCACCCTTCGAAAGCAATTCGCTCTGGCAAGCGGTCGGCAAAGCGCTGAATGTGAATCTCAAGCTCAACCTCGTCCCGTTTTCCGACTACTCGTTTGGTAAGTTCCAAACCATTGTTGCCGGCGACGACCTGCCGGATCTACTGTTCGTGCCGATCGGCGGTGTCATTCCGGAGTTGCCGGGTTTCCTCGAGAGCAAGTGTTCCGATCTGACGCCGTTCCTATCGGGCGATGCCGCCAAGGACTATCCGTATCTGGCCAATCTGCCGACGCTGTCGTGGAAGAACGCGGTCTTCAACGGCAAGATCTTCGGCGTGCCGATCGCCCTGCCGGTGTTCTACTGGGCGCTGTGGGTGCATCAGAACTTGCTCGACGAGGTGGGCGGGCAAATGCCCAAGAGCGCCGACGACTTCAAACGCATGCTCACGGAACTTACGCGGCCGCAGACAGGTCTGTACGGCATCGGTTTCGAGGTCGGCAACCGCTATGCCTTCAGCCTGACGACGACTGGCGGCACCTTTTTCCCGGCTATCTTCGGCGCGCCGAACAACTGGCGTGAAGCGGGCGGTAAGTTCACCAAAGACTTCGAAACCGAGGAATTCAAAGCCTCGGTCGGTTTTGCGCGCGACCTGTTCGCGGCCGGCGTGTTCGATCCGAATACCACTTATACGACACCAACAGCCGGCAATGCCTTCTACGGGCGCAAGCTGGCGTTCCGCTTCATGGGTCTAACGGCACCGGTCTTCGAGGGTTCGCCATCGATCATCTCGGGTTTGAACCCTGCATACAACGCCCGCCTCGTACCCGCGTTTCCGGCGCAAGCTGGCGCAAAGCCGTCCTACAACTTCGGACCCGGTTACTTTGGCCTGACTGTGCTGCGCAAGGCCAACGCCGAGCGGATCAAGGAGCTGCTGGGCATTTTGAACTTCCTGGCGGCGCCAATCGGCAGTGAAGAGCACCTGGTCAAGAACTATGGGGTCGAGGGCGGCGACTACCGATTCGACGACAAAGGCCATCCGGTGCCAACCGCGCAGGGCGTCGCGAACCTCATCCCGTGGGGCAGCGCGATCAACTCGACACCGGTGCTGTACAGCGCGCGCAGGCCGGATTACGCCGCGCACCTGCAGGATGTCCAGAAGCAGCTTGGCTCCGCGGGAATCTACGATGCGTCAGTCGGTTTGTACTCGGCGACGAACCAGCGCCAGGGCGTTGCGATCCAGTTCCGCTTCGCCGACGGCATGATCGATATTGTCGCCGGCCGCCGCCCGCTGAGTGATTTCGACGCCTTGCTGCGCGAATGGAAGACCGGCGGCGGCGATACGATTCGCGCCGAGTTGGAGACCGCCTTCGCCGCGCTCTGAGTTCTACACCTCAGACTTGCAGACCCAGTGTCGCGAAAAACAGCGCGCGATCACGCTCGACGTCGACATCGATGCCCACTTGCGTGTTGTTGGGGAGTCGGTTCGCCTGCTTGCTACGGCGCAGGTCGACGACAGTTTGGCCACGCGTGTGCTCGCCGTGCGTCTCAACCGCGACCTCCGTGTCGACCGTCGTGACCAGACTCCGATCGAGCGCCACTTCGACCGCGAGCGGATCGTGCAACGCAACCGCATCCACGCCGAGCGTGTCGAAGGGGCGGCGCGTCACCTCGCGTACCAGCACCGCCGCGGGTGACGCGTCGTTCAGCACTGCATCGCGATCGTGGCGCGTCAACAGCACCCGATTGGTGACATCCAGACCGACCATCACTACTGGCCAGCGCTGCGAAAACACGATTGCGGCTGCCTCCGGGTCGGCGTAGATGTTGAACTCGGCGACCGCCGTGACGTTGCCCGGCGGCCGCGCCGCGCCGCCCATCAGCACCACCTCGCGGACCGCCGGCACAATGTCCGGCTGACGCTGCACCGCGAGCGCCAGATTCGTCAACGGGCCAGTGCACACCAGCGTGAGCGCACCTGGTTCATTTCTGACTCGGTCTATCAAAAAGCCGATGCCGTCTTTGCCCGCCGAGCGCATCGACTGTGGCAGCCTGGCGCCGCCCAGTCCGTCCGTGCCGTGCCAATGACTTGCCTCGCGCACCACGCCCGACAGCGGCCGATCCGCACCGGCTGCGATCGGCACGTCGCGAGCGTCCAGCCAGTCCATAACGCGCAGCGTGTTGTGCGTGGTCAGCTCCAGTCCAACGTTGCCCGCCACCGTCAGCACTGCCTCGAGCTGAATGTTCGGGTGGCGCACTGCGAACGCCAGAGCCAGCGCATCGTCGATGCCCGTGTCGACGTCAAGAACGATGCGCGCTGGCGCCTCGGTCACGTGCCTAGCAGGCCACCGTATAGGGGATCGTCGTCAAGGCACACCGCGATGCTGTGATAGTAGCCCGCGGCCACATCGCTGAAACCTCCGAAGCAGCACACCGCGATCGGTACAAAGGCGCAATTCATGTACCTATTCCGCGTCAGCCGTGACCTCCGCCGCGAACGCGCGCTGGTTGGTCGCCGTCCGGCAGGTCGTCACGGCCCACACTGCAATGCGCGATCGGCTCAGTAGCTGGTCGCGGGGACGTCGATGATCACAACGCGGACGTATTCGATTGCGAGCCGCCGGCGTTGCGGCGTCGCTCCTGGCTGACGACGGCACGCGCGGCGCCGCGGGACTGGCCGGGCACCGCGCGTAGGTAGAAGGTGGGTAACCGGGGAGCGCGCCTACACCCGGCGAACTCCGCCGGTCAGGAGCACTGCAGCGGAATCCAGTAGCTCCACTGGCCAGAATATTCGTCGTATGCGATCGCCGAGCGCGAGCTGCATTGCAGTGGCGCCATATCGATCTCAACCGAGAAGGTGCCACCGCCGTAGCACAAGTACCAGCTGCAGTACATGGACGAGGTTGGGACAACCGCCGACCGCCAGTTCTGATTGCCGTAGTAGTCGACGTTCAGGATCCACACGTCCGCGTAGCGCGTGGCCCAGTAACCACTGGAAGTAAAGCCCGAGCCACTGACGCGTGCCGTCCAGTAGGCCGAACCAGCATCACGGATCGTCGGCGTCGCGGCAAAGACCGTCGTGACGCCGAGGGCGGCAACGAGCGCGAGGCCTACGAACAGGTGCTTGAGACGGACGAGACGCTTGGTCATGGTTCCTCCCCTAAACAAGCTGCCTCCCACACTGGCCCACGTTCGCCAGATGCGCATCCTGCGATGTATGGATTCGCGAAACTACATATGCCGTGGCGGGACTACATATACCTGTAGGCGCGGCGTGTTAGTGTGCGCCTGTTCCAAGAAGGAGGGACTATGACGCGCATCGGCATCATGGGCGCGGGCGCGATCGGTTCAGTCGTCGGCGGCCTGCTCGCCCTGGCGGACCACGATGTCACGCTGATCGATCAGTGGCCGGCCCACGTCGAGTCCATCAAGCGCGACGGGCTGCGCTTGAGCGGCACCTGCGGCGACCACATCGTCAAGGTGCGGGCGTTGCACCTGTACGAGGCTCAATCGATCGGCGAGCCGTTCGACGCCGTCTTCCTGGCAGTCAAGGGTTACGACACGGACTGGGCGACACTCTTCAGCATCCGCTTCTTGCGGCAGCAACCCGATGACGGCGTCATCGTGGACTTCCAGAACGGCATCAACGACGAGCGCGTCGCGGCGCTGGCTGGTCGAGCGCGCACCCTCGGTTGTGTGATCACCATCAGTGCTGGCCTGTACGAGCCAGGCCATGCCATGCGCACCGACACCAGCGCCATCGGTTTCAAGATCGGCGAGCTCGACGGCAGTGACACGCCGCGCGCGCGGGCGCTGGCCGAGCTCATGAACGCCGTCGCACCCAGCACAACGACGACCAATCTGTTCGGGGAACGTTGGTCCAAGATGACGACGAACTGTATGGCCAACCCGCTGGCCGGCTTGAGCGGCTACGGCTCCGCGGAGATCCGCACCGAGCCGTTGCCGCGGCGCATCGCGATCCAGGTTGGCGCCGAGGTCATCCGAGTTGGCGCGGCTGCTGGACATACGGTCGAGCCCATCTTCGGCATCGTCGCGCAGCGCATCGTCGATGCCGCGGCCGGCCGCGGTCTGGAGGAGGTCGAAGCGGACATGGCGCGCGGCGCGGCGACGCTGGCTGGCGGCCGACCGTCGTTCCTGCAGGATGTCATGCGCGGTCGGCGGACCGAGATCGACGAGCTCAACGGCTTCGTGGTGGCCGAGGGCAAACGATTGGGCGTGCCAACGCCGTTCAACACCGCCGTCGTCGAGGCCGTCCATCAGCACGCTGTTGGCCAGCTGCAGCCCGACCCGCGCAACCTCGAGCCGCTCGCGCGCATGCTGCCAGTTATGCAGGTCGTGCCGACAGGTTGATCGGCGGGCCCGGCAGCCAGGTAGCTCAGTGCCCGGCGTGGGCAGCCAGGAACGACAGGGCGCGGCGCCATACGTCCTCGCGCGCCGCCGCATTCAGTGCCGGCGTGCCGCCGACCAATAACTGAAACGGCGCCATAACAAGGTCTGTCGTAGGGCCGTACGGTGGTGGGATAAGGCCGTGTCCGGCACCTTGATATACCACGTGCTCGACCGGCAGACCGGACTGCCGTCGGCGCTCCACGGCCACCTCCGATAAAGCTACGCAGGGCCAGTTTTGATCGTCGTCGCCGGACAGCATGAGCAGTGGTCCATCGATGGCCTCGACCGGAATCGCCGCACGCTCCAGTGCCTCAGCATCGCGCATCGCTGCCTCGAACGCGAGCCGCATTTGAACCGGACCACCTGATTGACACTGCCGCTCGAACTCCTCACCCGTGCCGTGGATGAAGTCAAGTGGTCGCCCGCCGAGCGACCACGGAGACCGTGCATCACGAAAATTCTCGAGCAGCGTCGGGTGGCCAGGAATACCGCTGGTCACGACGCCGCTGCCGCCGAGTGCCACGGCTGCACCGGCCAGCAGTGGAAAAGTCGCAGCGACGAGCGGCGCAGCTTGTCCACCAAACGAGCCACCAATCACCGCGGCCCGGCGGCCGTCTACTTGCGGATGCGCCAGCAACCAACGCAGCGCGTGCTCGAAGCGCTCGAGTGGCACTTCCACCAGGTTCGGCTGGCCTGCGTAGCGAAAATAGGCCAGCGAGAGCACGGTGAAGCCGTGCCGCGCGATCAACGCAGGATGGCGTTGGTGAAATCCGCCCTCAGCACCACCCAGCAACAGCACCGGTGGGTAGGCGCCATCTTCGTGGGGGACGAACAACTGCCCCACTATCTCCGGATCGTCTGGCTTGATACCTCGGCCCACCGAAGGGTCGACCCGCACCGCGCTGGCCACACTCGAGTGGCCGTCGTACTCCGCGGTCAGGTCGATCCTGACTTCAGATCCCACGTGGTTTGGCGGCGCGGTCCGCTGGGCACGCTCAGCCGACCAAATCACGCGCATTGGGTCTGTCAGATACCCGCCAGAACCTACGTCGTAGTCGCCTTGTGACCGCCACACGGCGCCATCGACCTCCGTGAGCTCTGCGCTGACAGAGACCGCCACGCCCTCGGATGCTCCGTCGACGCGAATCGAGAACGGCTCGTCGTAAGGCGCAATCGAGGGTTCTACTACCAGCCGCCACGACATACCGAGCTATGATGGGTGGTACGGCCCACTGCGGCCATCCCAGTGCCGGCGCCCCGCGGCGTCGTGGCTATTGCACTAACACCGTACGCCAGTGGGCGAGTCCGGCAAGCCCGGCTTGGGCGGCGACGAACGAGGCCAGGTTATTTGCCTCGCGCTGTACAAGTAGGGGCAATGTGGCCGGAGTGGCGTTGGCGACGAACAGGACCGCTTCATGAGCCGGGCGCTCGTCGCCCTGATCGAGCGCCACGAGCAGCGTCTCGGCGTCCAGAAACGCCAGCTTGCGCCGCTCGGCGCGCAATCTGGCGCGGTCGTGCGCCAGAGTCAGGTTATGATCGCGCAAGCCCTGACCCACGTGGCGGGCCAGGACTGCGAGACTCGGCAGCGTCACGTCGGGTGGACCGATCAATTGGGCGCTGTGCGTCGCATCTGGCAACACCGGCAGGTCGGCGATCAGGCTGCGCAGCGCGTCACGCGCAGACGCCGGAATCCCGAGGTCGATCAGGTCGTCGAGATCTATGTGGAGCAGCTCGCGCGGGATGCGAACGAGCCGCGAATTCACGGTGTCAGCCAGAACGCAGCCCGAAGAGGATCAGCGCAAAAGCAATGATGCCCGTCGGCGCCGACGAATACGCCACGACCGTAATCGTGAGCTCCTGCACGGCGCTGCCATGAGCACTCCCCGCGGCCATTGGGATCGTGGTATTACCAGCGCCCCACATCGCGGCCAGAAGGTACGCGACGATGATGGCCAAGGCCGAGTAGGTCAGGAACCCGAAGGCGACGCGCGACGCGGTAGCGCCGAGCGTAAGCCGTGGCCACATCAAGCCGAGAACCAGCAACAACACGCCCTCGAGCGCGCTCAGCGTGTGGACTGACAGCCCGAGCCGGGGCGCCGCGAAGTAGGGAATCACGAAGCCCTCAAAGGACGTAAACAGGAACAGCAGGATGCCGATCTGCAACAGTTGCCGTCCCTGGCGCGCCAACATGGTCGATGTCGTCATACAAAGCATTCTCGCCGCGCAGCTTCGAAACCAGCCTACGGCCTAGCTTAGCTATAGCTAGCCTGCGGCGGCACACGCTTGCGCATCGACAAGCTGATGCGTTTGCGCGGGATGTCGACCTCGAGTACGGTCACCTGCACCTGCTGCTGGACGCTGACGACTTCCTTCGGGTCTCTGACAAAGCGATCCGCGAGCTGGCTAACGTGCACCAGGCCGTCCTGATGCACGCCAACATCGACGAACGCGCCGAACGCGGTGACATTAGTGACGATGCCCGGCAGCGTCATGCCCGGTTGAATGTCGGCGATGGAGTTGATGCCTTCGGCGAACTGAAAGACTTCGAAGTTGGCACGCGGATCGCGACCGGGTTTAGCGAGCTCCGATAGAATGTCGCGCAAGGTCGGCAATCCGACGCGCTGTGTGATGTAGCGCTCCGGATCGATGCGCGCGCGCAGGTCCGCACGCTGCATGAGCTCGCGCACCGTGACTCCCAGGTCGGCCGCCATGCGATCGACAACCGCGTACGACTCCGGATGTACCGCGGACTCGTCGAGTGGATCGGCGCCACCGCGAATGCGCAAGAAGCCGGCTGCTTGCTCGAACGCACGTGCGCCCAGGCGCGGGACTTCCATCAGGTCGCGGCGACGCCGGAACGGACCGTGCTCCGCGCGATGGCGCACGATGTTGTCCGCAACACCGGCGTGCAGCCCCGAAACATACGCCAGTAGCTGCTTCGAGGCAGTATTGAGGTCGACGCCGACGCCGTTGACGCAGGAGACGACGATGTCGTCCAGTGAGCGTTTCAAGTCGGCCTGGTCGACGTCGTGCTGGTATTGTCCGACGCCGATACTCTTCGGTTCGACTTTGACCAGCTCCGCCAGTGGATCCATTAGCCGCCGGCCAATGGAGACAGCGCCACGCACGGTGATGTCGCGATCGGGAAATTCCTCGCGCGCGACGTCAGACGCGGAGTAGATCGACGCACCGGCCTCGTTGACCATGACGATGGCGATCGAACCTGGCAAGCCGAGCGAGCGCACGAATGCCTCTGTTTCGCGCCCGGCGGTGCCGTTTCCGATTGCGATCGCCTCGACGTCGAAGGAGGCAACCAAACGCCGCAGCGTTTCCTCCGCATGCCGATTTCGTCCCTGGCCCTGATCGACATAGATGACGTCGTCATGGAGTAGCGCGCCTTGCGCATCCAGTACGACGCACTTGCAGCCAGTGCGAAAACCGGGATCGATCGCCAGTACACAGCGCTGTCCGAGTGGCGGGGCCAGCAGGAGTTGGCGCAAGTTGTCGGCGAAAACGCCGATGGCCGCGGCATCAGCGCGCCGTTTGGCTTCGGCGCGCGTCTCGGTCTCCATGGCTCGCGCGAGGAGTCGTTTGTAGCCGTCGTGGACGGCCTCGCGTACCTGATCCGCGCTCGCACCGGAGCGCTTCACGAACAGACTATCCAGGATCGTCAGCGCGTCATCCTGCGCCGGTTGGATCGAACATGACAGGATGTCTTCGGACTCGCCGCGCAAGATGGCTAACACGCGGTGGGACGGTGCGGAACGGATCGGCTCCGACCAGTCGAAATAGTCGCGGTATTTAGCGCCGTCCGTGGACTTGCCACGCCGGACTTCGGCGCGCAGCACACCCCGTGCCCAGAACAACTGCCGCATCCGAACCCGCGCGGAGGCATCGTCGCTTATGCGCTCGGCAATGATGTCGCGCGCACCCTGGAGTGCGGCGTCGACGTCAGGAACGTCGGGCGTGACAAACGGTCTGGCTTCGACGGTCGGGTCGACATCTGGTCGCTGGCGCTGGAGGATATCGGCGAGCGGCTCCAGGCCGTGCTCGCGGGCGACGCTGCCGCGCGTGCGGCGCTTGGGTCGGAACGGCTGGTAGACGTCTTCGAGCGCAACCATCGTCTGAGCCGAGTCGAGCGCCGCTGCGAGCTCGGCGGTCAGCAGCTCGCGTTCGCGAAGCGAGCTGACGATGGCGTCGCGGCGCGCATCCAGGGCAGTTAGCTGAGCTAGCCGATCGCGAATCGCGGTGATGCCGACCTCGTCGAGCGAGCCTGTCGCTTCCTTGCGATAACGCGCGATGAACGGCACGCTCGCGCCCGCCGCCAGCAGCTCGGCGGCGGCGCGAATTTGGGCGGGCCGCAGCGACAGTTCGCCCGCCACCTGGGCGAGGTGCTGCTCGGTCGGCGACACGGCTATGACGGTGCGGTTAGTCTAACTGCTGCAGTGGCGGCTCGACGGGTTCGAAGTGTGCGGCGCACGCACGGAGTGCCTCGGCCAGGTTGCGCCGTAGGGCATGGACGATCGATGCTTGGGCAGGCTGTCGCACGCGCGGCACGGATTGGTGGCGGCGCCGTGCGAGGGCTTCGGCAACCCGCTCCTCGTGTATCAGCTGGGCGAGTCGCATCATTTCGAAGGGAATCACGGTAGTGTCTCCAGATTCGGGCTCTGAACGGAATTGCGGCGAACAACAAAAGAGGCCCTGGCGGGCCCCGGAAGGTCGAACGGAGTGCGATCGTGGTTGATCGACCGTCAGACGTTGCTCCCGAGAGCGTGCTGGGGCAGCAAGAACATCAGATCGCGATAGGTCATCGTGCATCCCCTCCTGCGTTGGGTTACTCCACTAAACGCGCCAGCGACTCTTTTTCGGGAACACCGATAAACCGCTCAGATGACGCTGCCCACGAAAGCGCCTTCCTCGACTGCGATCGCTTCTTGTTCGGCCACGGCCCACAACGGCCACGGGCGGTCCTGGCCGAGCTGGCCCAGGAAGCCGGCCCTGACGAAGAGCCCGATCGCTATGGCGAGGGCAGCCTGATCAATGGGTTCGAGAGCGAGATTGCCACGCTGCTGGGCAAGGAGGCGGCACTGTTCCTACCCAGCGGCACCATGGCCCAACAAATCGCGCTGCGCATCTGGTCCGAGCGCGCGCGCATCGCGACAGTAGCGTTCCATCCCACCTGCCATCTCGAGATCCATGAGCAGAAAGGCTACGCAGTGCTGCACGGGCTGCATGGTCGCCTGGTCGGCGAGCGATCTCGGCTGCTCACCCTGGACGACCTGCACGCGACGCCGGGTCCGCTCGCCGCGCTGCTCCTGGAGCTGCCACAGCGTGAGATCGGCGGGCAGCTTCCGACGTGGTCAGACCTGGTCGCGCAAGTAGGCTGGGCGCACGAGCAAGGGGCCGCGGTGCACCTGGACGGCGCCCGGCTGTGGGAGTCTGGTCCATTCTACAAGCGGCCCTACGCCGAGATCGCCGGGCTCTTCGACAGCGTCTACGTTTCGTTCTACAAAGGCATCGGCGCTATTGCTGGCGCGGCGCTAGCCGGATCGGCGGCGTTCATCGCCGAGGCTCGGCTATGGCAGCGCCGCCACGGTGGGAACCTGGTGCAGCTCTACCCGTTCGTCCTGTCCGCACGCGCCAATGTGCGCCTGCGCCTGGCGAAGTTCGGCGCGTACTATCAGCGCGCCCAGGCGGTGGCGCGCGTGCTCAACGCCATACCGGGCATCTCCGTCCGACCCGACCCGCCCCAGACGAACATGATGCACGTGTATCTGCAGGCCGCCGAAGACACGGTCATGGCCGCTAGCGTGGAGATCGCCCGCACTGAGCGCGTGCAGCTCTTTCGCCGCCTCCTGCCCACTGGGGTGCCCGGCGTGGCGGCGTTCGAGTTGTCTCTCGGCGACGCGGTTGAAGCGCTGACCGACGACGAGATCGGCACGTATTTCGGACGCCTCATGGCGACTGCAGATAGGCGGCGGCTCAGCGCGGTTGGCTGAGCGCTTTGAACAAGACGACCCGGTTGCCGTCAGGATCAGTGAGGGGTGAGTTTGCGCACGCTTGCCGGTGCGACCACGCTGTCTTCGGCAATTAATCCGCACTCGGCGAGCTCGGCAATCTGGTGCTCGAGCCCGACAACGTCCACGGTCAGCAAGCCCCGACCGACCTATCGGGGCGCGCGCCATCGCCCCTGGAAGGCGCTCGTGGCGGAGTGCGCCCGGGGCGCTGGTCAGTGTGTGGCCGCAGCGTTGTACCGTCACACGATGACACGCTTTAGCGATCGAGTTGCGATCGTCACCGGCGCCGGACAGGGCATGGGGTTGGCCATCGCCGGTCGCCTCCTGAGCGAAGGCGCCAGCGTGGTCCTGGCGGATATCAACCCCGATCGGCTTGCGTCAGCAGCCGACGAGCTTACTCAGTGGCGCAGCACGCTGGAGCGGGTGGAGGTTGATATCACGCGCGCCAGCGACGTGACTCGTCTGGTTGCGCGCGCGCAGGCGCGATTTGGCGCCGTCGATATCCTGGTCAACAACGCGGGCGTGCTGCGGTCCAGTGCCATCGAGCAGATCTCCGAAGAAGAGTGGGACCTGGTCGTCAATGCGAATCTCAAAGCGAGCTTCCTGTGTGCGCAGGCCGTGGTCCCGGATATGAAGGTCCGGCGCTACGGAAAAGTTCTCAATATGGCGTCGATGGCAGGTCGCGCAACAAGTACGCTGGGTGGCGCGCACTACACCGCCGCCAAGGCCGGAGTGCTCGGACTAACCCGACACCTGGCGCGCGAGCTGGCGCCGTACCGGATCAACGTGAATGCGGTTTCGCCAGGCATCGTCGATACACCAATGGTTGCGGCGGCGCTCACACCGGAGCAACGTCAGAAACTTGCGGCGAGTATCCCGTTCGAGCGCCTGGCCACGCCACACGAGATCGCCAGCCTGGTCGCCTTTCTCGTCTCGGACGAAGCCGCCTACATCACTGGCGCGTCAGTGGATATTCACGGCGGGGAACTGATCATCGCCTGACTGCTGCCGCCTTTAAACCCCGCGCGGTTGGAGTGCTCGGTCGCGTCCCGGCACTGCTGGAAAAATGAGGTGGCGTAGTCTACTGCGGTAGGTCCTGAAAAAACCACCGAGAGGAGAGCTACGCCAGATGGACAGAATAGCGCCGAGTGCCCGGCTCGAGCGCATTGCTACCGGCACCGACTGGCTGGCACGGCAGGCCCGCTTCGAGCTTGCAAGTCAACGCGAGCGCATGCTCAGCCTGTTTGCGGAAGGCCGTGCAGCGTACGCGGCGCTTCTGGCGCGCTAGGTCCACGCGAAGCGCGTATGCGAGTGGGATTGATCGGCTATGGCGCGATCGGGCGGCGCGTGGCGCTCAGTCTAACCGTGCCACCCGTCGCGGTCCTGGTCAGACACCCGCGCAACGGCGAGGAGGCTAACTTCGTGTACACGCTCGATGCGCTGCTGGCGGCGCGGCCGGAGGTCGTCATCGAAGCGGCCAGCCCGCACGCGCTAGAGCAGGATGCACTGGCCATCGTGGAGTCAGGCGCAACACTGATCGCGGCGAGCGGGGCCGGCCTCGCTAACACTGGTTTCAGGGAACGGCTCATCGCAATGTGCCGAAGAACTGGAGGCAGGGTATTCGTGCCGGCGGGCGCGCTGGCCGGGCTGGATGCGCTCGGGGCGGCAGGCGTGGGCGGGCTTGACCGAGTCCGGCTGCGGATCACGGATCCGCATCCGGAGCAGCCCGCCTTCGAGGGCGATGCCTGGACAGGCGTACGCCGATATCCGGCGCGATTGAATGTCGCGGCCGCGGCGGCGCTGGTCGCGCAACGCGACGTCGAACTGACCGTGCAGCGAGGCGCGCAGCACGAACTGCAACTTGAAGCGAGCGGAGACTTTGGCGAGTTTTCGGCAACGCTCCGCCTCACTCCGGAGCGCGATCACCTGGTCGCGCTCAGCTTGCTCCAGCGGCTCCAACAGCTCGCGGGTCCAGGGCATCTCGCAGCCCGTCGCCGAACAGATTCAGCCCCAGACTGACCAGCAGAATTGCCACACCGGGCAGACTCGCCACGTGCGGCGCCACGTTCAACAGGCCGCGTCCCTGCGCGAGCATCGAGCCCCACTCGGCGGTCGGCGGCTGGGCGCCGAGACCCAGAAAGCTGAGCCCGGCGGCAAAGATGATCGTCCGACCAGCCTCGAGGGTCGCGAACACGATCACCGGCGACAGCACATTGGGCAGCACATGCCACCCGACGATGCGCACATCGCGCGCACCAGCCAAGCGCGCCGCCTGGATGAATTCGCGCTCGCGCACCGACAGCACCGATCCGCGAACCAGGCGCGCGAACGACGCAATCGACACGATCGCAATGGCCAGGATCGCATTGCTCAGTCCGGCGCCGAGCGCGGCGACGATCGCAATCGCGAGCAGGTACGCGGGAAACGCGAGCAGCACATCCAGGCAGCGCATGATGATGCCGTCAGCGTGGCCGCGCTGATACCCGGCCAAAGCGCCCAACGCGACGCCCACCAGCACGGCAATCGCTACCGGTACGAGGCCGACCACGAGCGACACGCGCCCGCCCCACAGCAGACGACTCACGAGGTCGCGTCCGAGGTCGTCAGTTCCCAGCAGGTGGCCGGGCGCGCCGATCGGCGCCAATCGGTTGGCCGCGTCGACGGCGTCGGGGTCATATGGCGCAAGTACCGGCGCTAGCACGGACATGACCACGATCGCACCGACAAGCACGAGGCCCATCAGCGCGCTGCCATCGCGCAGCAGCCTGCGGCGTGCGCCCACGAACGCGCCTACGTGTACCGGATGCGCGGATCCAGGTACGAGTACAGCACGTCGACCAGCAAGTTGATAACGACAAAGCTCGCGGCCACGATCAGCGCCGCGCCCTGCACGAGCGGGACATCGCGCAAGGCAATCCCGCGATACAACTGCAAGCCGACACCAGGCCACGAGAAGATCGTCTCGGTGATGACCGCGCCGCCGAGCAGCGCACCCATCTGCAGCCCGAAGACGGTGAGCACCGGCAGCAGCGCGTTCTTCAGCGCATGGCGGCGAACCAGCAAGCTCTCGCGGAGGCCTTTGGCGCGCGCGACGAGCACGTACTCCTGTGAGAGCACCTCGAGAAGGGACGCACGCGTCATGCGGGCGATCAACGCCGCCGAAATCGCACCGAGCGTGATCGACGGCAGCACCAGGTGCTGCGCGACGTCGAGCAACCCGCCGTCGCCGCGCGCGGACACCATGCCGGATGAGGGTAACCAGCGCAACCCAAGCGAGAACACCAGTATGAGCACCAGCCCGAGCCAGAAGCTGGGCGTGCTGTTCGCAGTCAACGTGACCAGCATCACCGCTCGATCGAGCCAGGTGTGCGGACGCAGTGCTGCCAGCGTGCCGGCAAATATGCCGAAAACACCGGCAAACAACATCGCGCAACTCGCGAGAATGAGCGTGTTGCCGTAGCGCGAGAGCACGAGCTGCAGGACGGGCTCGTGCAGCTCCAGCGAGCGGCCGAGATCACCCTGGACCGCCCGACCCAACCACGTGATGTACTGAATCGGCACAGGCCGATCGAGTCCGAGCGATTGGCGGACCTGCTCGATTTCCACTGCCGACGCGTTGGGTCCAGCGAGCACGTAGGCCGCGTCGCCGGGCACCAGCTTCAGCGTGCCGAACACCACCAACGACACGCCAAAGAGCACCACGACCGAGGCCGCGAGACGGCGTGCCAGGAACGCCGTCACCGCGGAGAATGCCTATTGCGCAAGCCAGACGTTGTTGAACGTGTACGCCCAGGAGTGTGGATTGACGAATCCACGCACCTTCTTGTTGAACGCTTTGGGCTGGAGCGAGTGCAGCACATAGATCCGCGCGACATCGTCGTTCAAGATCTTCTCGATCTGTTGATACGTCTTGGCCGCACCGGCCGGATCCGGGTTGGCACGCGCTTGCACGAGCAGTTGTTCGACCTGCTCGTTCTGATACCAGCCAACATTGAAGCCGTTCGGCGGCTGGAACGACTGCGCGTTCAGCTTCTCCATGTCCTGACCGTCGCCGGTGACGTTGGCCATCGCGTAGAGGCCTTTATCAGACGGAATGCCCTTGAAAAAGTACGGGACGTACGCAGTCCACTCCTGCGCTTCGAGCTTGGCGCGAATCCCGACGTCGGCCCAATTCTTTTGCAAGTACTCGGCGATGCGCGTGGCGTCGAGCATGCCCGACCCTGCCGACGGCAGCGCGAAGACCGTGTCGAAGCCATCGGGATAGCCGGCCTCGGCGAGCAGCTTCTTGGCCTGCGACGGATCGAACGCCCAGCCTTTGAGTGAGGCGTCGTATGCCACGCCGCCGGGACCCTCCAGTTGGGTCGCGGGCAGCGCCGTGCCTTTAAGAATGTCGCGCGTCAGCGCTTCGCGGTTGATCGCCAGACTTGCCGCCGTACGCACTTTGACATCCGAGAACGGTTTGTCGCGATGGTTCAGATTGATCAACCACGTGTGCGGGATCGACGCCTGGCTGACTTCGATATCCGCGTTCCGGCGCAATGTCTCGATCTGATCCGGAGCCACGTCGTTGATGAAATCGACTTCACCGGTCTGCAGCGCCACCACGCGCGCGGTCGGTTCCGCGATACCGCGCAGCACGATCCGGTCGACGAACGGCGCCGTGCCCCAGTACTCCGCGTTGCGCTCCACGGTGATCTTCGATCCGGACTCGCGCGACACGAACTTGAATGGACCGGTGCCAACGGGGTGATTGCCGAATTCGTCGTTGCCGTACTTCTTGATGGCCGTCGGGCTGCCAATGTACATCGGCACCTTGTCGAAGAGCGACAGAAAATACGCGCGCGGGTCTTTCAACGTCATGCGGAACGTCGTCGCATCCGGCGCGTCCATCTTGTCGACGAGCGAGAAGATCTGTGACGACGTGCCCTTGCCCTTGTCGAAGTACAGCGGGTGATTGGGATCGGAAGCGCGATCGAAGTTGAACCTGACCGCCTCCGCGTCGAACGGCGTGCCATCGTGGAACTTGACGCCGCTGCGCAGCTTGAAGGTGTACACCTTGCCATCGGGCGAGATTTGCCACGACTCGGCCAGGACGGGCTTGATGGGCAGGGTGTCAGCCGTCGAGGTCAGGTCGTAGCCGACCAGCGACTCGTACACCATGCGCTGAATGATCGACGTGTGGTAGCCGGTGCCGACGCTGTTGTCGAGCGTGCCAGGCTCGGCCTCGAGGCCGACGACGAGCGTGCCGCCCTTGCGCGGCGCGGCTGCTTCAGTCGGCTTCGCGGCTACGGCCGGTGCAGCGGGCGCGGTCGTGCCACCCGGCGCGGCGGGTGGCGCCGACGGCGCTGGCGCGGTGCATGCCGAAAGGGCGATGGTCGCGCCGACACCGGCCGAGGCATGCAGGAACGCACGACGGGTCAGGCGGGTCTGGTGCGTCACTCTCGATTCACCCCCACGCGTAGGGTACAACGGGACGTCGATGAGCAAGACTGCTTCGCCTCGCCGAGCCGACATCGCGAGCTTTTACACATGCCAGCACCCCGAGCAGTTCCAGATCAAGTGGCGGGCCTTCTACGAGGCCGCCGAGGCGCGCACCGACGCGCTCAGAAGCCGGGTGGCGCACGCGCTCGACCTCGACTACGGCGAGCATCCGAAGCAACGGCTCGATCTGTACTGGCCCGAACGCGTCGCCGACGCGCCCGTGTTGCTCTTCCTGCACGGCGGCGGCTTCCGTGAGGGCGACCCAACGCTCTACGGCTTCCTGGCTGAGCCATTCGTCGCGCGCGGCATCGTGTTCGGCACGGTCGGCTATCGGCTAACACCCGAGACCTACCTACCGGACACCTTCGAGGATGTGCGCGCGGCACTGGCCTGGACTGCGCGCACCATCGCCTCGTTTGGCGGGAGCCCGGACCGTGTCGTCCTCACGGGCCACTCCGCGGGTGCGATCCTGACCGCTCAAGCCGCGCTGAGCGGCGCCGCGCTGCGCGCCGCGGTGCCGATCAGCGGCATTTACGATTTCTCGGGCGGCGCCGAGTTCATCCGAGACCACGGGCGACATCGGGCCGCGAGTCCGCTGTTGAACATCTCGACCTGGCCCGCGCACACGCTGGTCGCCTACGGCGAGCGCGAAAACAAACCCACCTACGGCGACGACAGCCAGCGCCTGGTGACCGAACTCCAAGGGCGCGGCGCCAGCGCGGAGCTCATGCGGCTCGACGGACTCGACCACGCCGAAACGGTGCTCGCGCTGGCCGACGAGGCGAGCCCGCTGTTTCAGCGCGTCGCGGGGCTCTTGAACGGGGACTAGAGCCTGCTCGTCGACCCGGCCGTGAGCCGGCCGATTTCATGGACGCCATGCTCGAGCTCGATACGCTGTAGCTGCTGAGTGTGAGACCGACCACGGGATAGTCGACAACGCATCGCGACCCGTGGCGGATGTTCGGGCCAGTGGCTCACAGTAGCGAGAGGTCGCTTGCTAAAGTTGACGTTGGCACGCCCTCGTAGCTCAGCGGATAGAGCAGTTGCCTTCTCCGACGTCTGGCGGACGTCTGGCGCCTCCTCCCCAGCGCCAACGGCCGAAGCGCCCGAACAACCCAGTGCGGCGTGGCGAGGTCCTGGCGCCCACTGTCGCCGTCCCCGGACATTTGATACCGTCCGCGCACGCACTTGGATCAAAGCGGCCCAGCAGCTTTGCGGCTGGTTCGCCGTCTTGGCCTGAGGCTGCGTGAACGAGCCTTCTTTTGTTCGACATACATTACCTTCGATGCGAGCAGTTCGGCTTGTTCTTGGCGCCCGGCTGTCTCGATCAAAGTGCGCATTTCTGCGAGAGGCAAATGCTCGTCAATCCACGACAGAGTGCAGTCGAGTGCACTACCTATATCCGTTGCATTTCGCACGTTCGGAACACAAATGGTCGGAGCATACGACGTATAGCCAAGTGCCATACGTTTCGCCCATTCCGACGCGAGGCTTAGTAACGACAGGTCAGGGCCGACGTAGACTCCACAATCCATGCTAAACACCGCGGCCTCGGACCAATTCTCGGCCATGCGCTTCAACGCGGCCTCGCTGACTCGACCGTGCACGAACATGACTCTGACGGGTGTCACGGGGCTCGCGCGAGACCCAAGCCGAAGTGACAGTCTGGTGTTCCGAATGTGCCAGTACCGGGCAGCCTCAGCGTCGATGGCATCGTCGAAGATTGATGGGAGAAGAATGATCTCCGATCCAGGAAACTGAAGGAGCGCGTTCGCGGGTTGACGCTGCAACTTCTCTGTCCTTAGCTGGCCCGTCGCTCGGTCCGCCCTCACCTCACGTAACATGCCTCGAAAGGGTGCGAGCGAGCGAGCGTTCATCGCATCCATCAAATCTTGCGCCATCCGTCGGCGGCGGCTAGCCGAACTGAGAGGCGAGTAGTCGTCAGGAGCGCGCTGTCGCGGTGTTCGTGGGCTCCGCGACCGGGCACGTTCCGCTTCGAAGAAGATGGCTCTGGCTTCTTCAACAGTTGGCCGCGCGTTCAGCCTTCCGTGTCGCACCCACCACTCGTCGACTTCGATCGCTTGAGTGCCACCGCCCACCGTTTTCTTGACTGCGTATGGCAATTTCTGCGGCTCACGATGTGGCGTTAGCACCGTCACCGGGACGCCGTCCAGATCGACCGGTTCGGCGGTGATGCGTACCACCGGTTGGACGTATTGAGTTATGACCCGGTCGATTGTTTCCATAGAATCAACGTGATTGCCCAGGACGGGTTCGCGAGTGATGTCGTCTATTCCCACCACAAGGTAAGCGTTTCCTGGCGGCGAATTCGTCAGTGCGATGACATCCTTGACAAATGCCGCCTTTTGATCTTTAGTTGCGGTTCGCAGTTCTGATTTGAAGTCTAGTTTGTTATCCTCACCTTGGGCCAGCAGGCGCCGTATGTCAGTCGGTCTCAATGATGTCTCCGCAGTGTCTGCTCCGTTGATGCCTCACTTAAAGTTAGGATGCGCAAACAGGTATCGCACGAGCCCCAAAAATCGTAACTCGCGCGAGGCTTCCGCTGCCGCGTAGCTGGATCAAGAACTCCGCGGCGGCATCGGCAATAGCCTTTGCTCCGTTACGCTCACTCTTGAGCTATTGCGGAGGTTCAGTTCGAA
>DASXRR010000523.1:0-6633 GCA_036506475.1 Chloroflexota bacterium | reverse complement strand
GAGCAGCGGCACGTACAGGTTGCTCGGCAGGAGCGGCACCCACACCACAAGCGCCCCGTAGAGCAGCGCCGTGGCCAGACCCACGGCGGCAAACCGCATGGCTCCAATGTAGACGACGGTCAGCCTCGAAGAGAGACGCTGACTTGCCTGTACGATTGCCTGCGATGCCCCGTCGTTCTGCTCGGCGGCCGGTTGCGGCCGAGGATTTGTATCAGCTGCGGTTCGTGTCCGATCCGCAGATCAGTCCCGACGGCTCACAGGTCGTCTATGTGTGCGCCTGGGTCGATGCGGAGGACCACACGCGCTACCGCTCGAAGCTGATGCTGGTGCCGTTCGACGGGTCGAGCCAGCCGCGGGCGCTCACGTCAGGCAAGCATCGCGATAACGCACCGCGCTGGTCGCCGGACGGCTGCAATCTGGCGTTTGTTTCAGATAGAGATCAAGAGCGCGGGCAAGTGTTCGTGCTGCCGCTGCAAGGCGGCGAGCCACGGCAGATCACAAGCCTGAAGCGAGGGGCAGGCGCGCCGGTGTGGTCGCCGAACGGCGATCGGATTGCGTTCGCTGCCAAGGTCGACATTCCGGGCATTGCCGAGCAGGAGGGCCAGAGCGAGGAGAAGGGCAAGCAGCCGCGGGTACGGATTGTCACGCGCATGCGCCACAAGGCAGACGGCGAAGGGCTACTGGAATCGCTCAGACGGCACGTGTTCGTCGTCGATGCTGAGGGTAACGAGGCGCGGCAGATTACGGATGGCGATTGGGACGACGGCGAGCCCGCCTGGTCGCCGGATGGCCAGCTTATCGCGTTCACGTCGAGCCGGGAGAAGGACCGCGACTTCACTATCCTGAACGACCTCTTTGTTTCGTCAGCGAGCGGTGGTAAGGCCAAGCGCCTGACGCGCCACAACGGACAGGTCGGCTCGCCCGTGTTCTCGCCCGACGGACAGCAGATCGCGTTTTACGGTCACGAGAAAGGTTGTCAATATGGCGCGCGCACCGATCTGATGGTCATCCCGGCGCTCGGTGGCGAGGCCAGGTCACTGTCGAGTGACCTGGACGAGGAACTAGGCAACGTTGCGCTGTCCGACGCGCGCGATCCATTCTCTCCATTGCCGGCGCGCTGGCTGCCCGACGGCTTGGGTTTGCTGGCGCCCGTCAGCGCCGATGGCCGCGTGTCGATCACGCGCTTCGACCTCAATGGCGCGACACCACACAAGCTCACCGAGGGCGACCGCGAGGTGGCGGCGTTCAGTGCGGCGCGCGATGGGCGCAGACTCGCCTGCACTATCTCGGATCCGATCCATCCGTATGAGGTGTTTGCCCTGGACGGGCAGGCGGAGCGCCAGCTCAGCCATGAAAACGCGGTCTGGTTAGACACAGTGGAGCTGTCGCCGGCAGAGGCGTTTGCGACGACAAGCTCGGATGGTCAGACCGTGCACGGGTGGCTGATCAAACCGCTCGGGTTCAGCGAGCGCAAGAAGTGGCCGCTGATCCTCGAGGTACATGGCGGACCCGAAGCGATGTATTCGTGGAGCTTCTTCCACGAGTTTCAGCTGCTCGCGGGACACGGCTATGGCGTGCTGTACACCAACCCGCGCGGCAGCAAAGGCTATGGCGAGGCGTGGGACGCGCGCATCTTTGCCGATTGGGGCAGCCAGGACGCCGACGATTGCCTGGCCGCGGTTGAGGCCGCGAGCAAGTTGCGTTGGGTCGATCAGACGCGGCTGGGTGTGACCGGCGGCTCGTATGGCGGGTACATGACGGCCTGGCTGGTCGGCCACACCCAGCGTTTCGGCGCCGCCGTGGCGACGCGTGGCTGCTACAACTTCCCGTCGTTCTACGGTACGTCCGACATCGGCACGACCTTCGGCGAATACGTGCTGGGCGGCACCATTTTCGAGCGCGAAGCGCTCTACAAGGAGAAGTCGCCGCTGACGTACGCACCGCGCATGCGCACACCGATCCTGCTCATCCACAACGAAAGCGACTTGCGCTGTCCGATGGAGCAGGCCGAGCAGCTGTTCGTGCATCTGCGGCGGCTGGGCAAGGTGGACACCGACCTCATTCGGTTTCCTGAGGAAAGCCACAATCTCAGTCGCAGCGGACGCGCCGATCGGCGCGTCGAGCGCCTGGAACGCATCCTGGGCTGGTTCGATCGCTATCTCAGTGCTGGAACAAGCGCACGCCGGTCGTGATCATGGTCATGCCGTGCTCTTGGCACGCGTGCACGATGTCCTGCTCGCGCTGGGCGCCGCCGGGCTGAATCACGTAGCGCACGCCACTCAATGCCGCGCGGTCGATATTGTCGCGGAACGGGATGAAGGCGTCCGACGCCATCGTCACTCCCGCGAGGGATTGCAGCCATTCAGACTTGACGGTCGCGGGCAGACCTCGCACGTGGACATCGATGGCGTTGTCACGTTCGACGCGGTCTGACGGCCATTCGTGATCCAGCACCGAGGCGTGTTGGCGCAAGTGCCACAGGTCGGCTTTGTCGCACGCGATGCGCGTGCAGTGAATGCGTGACTGCTGGCCAGCACCGTTGCCGATCACCTGGCCGTCACGCGCCAGACAGATGGAGTTGGACTGCGTGTATTTCAGGGTCAGCTGGGCGACGACGGCGTCGCGCCACGCATCAGGCGGCAGAGCGGCTAGCTCTTGGCCAGGCAGGTAGCTGTTGCGGCCTTGCTCGAACGTGATGCCGAAGACCTGGCGCGACTCCAGCTTGGCCGGCTGGAAAGACGGATCGATCTGGAGCACGGTGTAGCGGCCGCCGCGCTTCGCCTTCAGTAGCTCGAGTGCGGCGGGCTCGTAGCCCGGGGCGATGACGCCGTCGCTGACTTCGCGGCGCAACAGTCTGGCAGTGGCGACGTCCACGGTGTCGCTGAGGGCAGCCCAATCGCCGTACGACGACACGCGATCGGCACCACGCGCGCGGGCATATGCGGTTGCTAATGGGGAAAGCTTATCGTGGCCCGTGAAGTACGCCTGCCGTTGGCCATCGGACAATGGCACACCGACCGCCGCGCCGGCCGGGCTGACATGCTTAAAGGAGGCAGCGGCTGGCAGACCAAGCACCTGACGAAGCTCGCGCACCAGCTGCCAGCTGTTCAGCGCGTCGAGCAGGTTGATGTAGCCCGGCGCTCCGTTCAGCACCTCGAACGGCAGCGGACTGCCGTCGGCCATGAAAACGCGCGCGGGAGCCTGATGCGGGTTGGTGCCGTAGCGCAGGTTCAATGTCATCCCGAGTTCAATGTCCCGAGCTACGCGCGCTCCGCTCGGAATGACACGTTGGCTCAGTGCCGATAGTGGCGCTCACTCGTGATGATCATGGCCAGGCCGTGGCGGTTGGCCACGCGGATCAGCTCTGGGTCGCGTGACGAGCCGCCGGGCTGAATGACCGCGGTCACCCCAGCATCGGCAGCCCGCTCGAGCGCATCAGGGAACGGAAAGAAGCCGTCGGATGCCAGCACCGAGCCGCGGGCGCGTTCGCCCGCCTTGCGACACGCCAGATCGACGGCGTCCTGGCGGCTGGGCTGACCAGTGCCGAAGCCGACCAGCGAGAGACCCTTGGCCAGCACCACGCCATTTGACGTGACATGCTTGACGGCGCGCCAGGCGAACAGGAGCGAGGTCAGCTCGGCCAGGACCGGATGGCGTTGGGTGGCGACTCTGGGCGCGAACGACTGCTCCGGCAGCGCGTCGCGGGTTTGCACGAGGAATCCGCCCAGCAAGCGCTTGTAATCCAGCTCGCCGGGCATGGGACTCGAGCCATTTGGTCCGCGCGCGCCCGGATCGCTGCGCGTGGAAAACACGCGCAGGTCGGCTTTGGTACGCAGCACGGTCAGCGCTTCCTTGGTGTAGTCAGGCGCGACCAGATCCTCGAAGAACACCGCGCCAATTTCGTGCGCGGCTTCCTCGTCGATGACTCGATTGGCCGCTACGGCACTCCCGAACGCGGTCTGTGGGTCGGTCGCTAGCGCCTTACGGAACGCATCGGCGACCGATTCGCCCGACCCGAGACTCAATCCACACAGGTTGCCGTGCTTGACGATCGCGACCGCGGTCGACGTGAAGTCGGATACGGCCTGCCACGCCAGGTCGGCATCGTAGGTGTTGTTGAAAGACGGCGGCTTGCCGTGCACCTGCGTAGCTGAGGCCATCGCCGGCGGTCGCGGGCGGGGCGAGCTCTCCGCATAAAACGCTGCCAGCTGGTGCGGGTTTTCACCCGAGCGCAAGTCGACGATCTTGCTCAATGCGACGGTGTATTCGTTCGGAAAGAGCTCGTCGTGCGGACGCAGATAGGTCGCCACGTGCGTGTCGTAGATGGCGCAGTGTTGGAACGCCTTGGCCGCCTGGCGACGCCGCGTATCGGGGTGGACACCCTCGGGTCGGCGCAGCTCTTCCAACAGGCTGTCGTAGTCACTTGGGTCGGAGACCGGCAGCACGTGGGCGAAGTTCTTGGCCGCGGCGCGCAGCAGCGTATGCCCGCCGACGTCGATGTTCTCGAGCGCATCGGGCAAGCGCGCGCCCGACTCGCGCACCACCTTCAAGAATGGGTAGAGATTGGCGACGACGACGTCGACCGGCTCGAGGCCATGTCGGGCCAGCTCTTCGAGATGACCAGGATCGTCGCGCAGCGCCAGGATGCCGCCGTGCACCGCGGGATGCAGCGTTTTGACGCGTCCGCCAAGCATCTCAGGAAAGCCGGTCAGCTCCTGAATGCCACGCACGTCGATGCTGCTTTCGCGGAGCAAGCTTTCGGTGCCGCCGGTCGAGAACAACTCGTAGCCAAGTTCCTGGAGACCACGAGCAAAATCCACGACTCCGGCCTTGTCGTAGACGGAAATGATTGCGCGCATTCTAGCGATCAGCTTTCAGCAATCAGCGATCAGCAGTCGTGGTGGGGCACCGTTAGATCAGCCCTGATAGCTGTTTGCTGCGGGCTGACGGCTCGTTCACGATGCTACCACGCGTGCTCGTTTGCCCTCGATACGCACGCGCTTTTCCGCAAACGCACGCACAACCAGCGGCAAAAGACGATGTTCCTCGTCGCGAATGCGCGCGTGAAGCGATTCGACGTCGTCGTCGTCGCGCACCTCAACACTGCGTTGCAGCAGGATCGGTCCATTGTCGAGGTCGTCGGTGACCAGGTGCACCGTGCAGCCGCTGATTTTGACACCGTGCGCCAGCGCATCGGCAACCGCGTGCATGGTCCCTCCGAAAGCGGGCAGCAGTGACGGGTGGGTGTTGACGATGCGATCCGGGTATGCCGCGAGAAACGCCTCGGACAGGATTTCGTCAAACCCCGCCAGCACGACCAGATCGACACCAGCTGCCTGGAGTACCTCCAACATCAAAGCTTGGCGCTTGGCCCGCTCGGGAACGGCAGCGCGATCGGTAAGGCAAACGGGCACCCCCGCGGCTTCTGCGCGCTGAATCGCAGGTGCGTGGGCGCGGTTACAGCCCACCAGAACCACGCGCGCTGGAAAGTCCGCCGCACGCTGGGCGTCGAGCAAAGCCTGGAGGTTACTGCCGCGGCCCGAGACGAGCACGCCGACGCGCAGCACGGCTAACGGCGAACGATGACGCGTTCGGCTTGGCGGGCAACCACGCGGCCAACCTCCAGCGCGGGCAACTCGACCTCAGGCGACGCGATCAGGACCATGCCCAGGCCCATGTTGAAGACCTGGAGCATCTCGTCGAATGGCACGCTGCCCAGGTCCTGCAGGACCTCGAAAATGCGCGGAACGGTCCAACTGCGCCAGTCCAGCTCGACAGACACAGTGGCAGGCAGGACACGCGGGATGTTGCCCAGCAGGCCGCCGCCCGTAATGTGGGCGATCGCCTTGAGCTGCGACAGGTAGTCGCGCAGCGTCGGGTAGTACGACGGGTGGGGCTGCAGAAGCGCATCGCCCAACGATTGGCCGAGGCGGCCGTCGGGATCTTCGTCGAGATTGAAGCCCGCGATGATGCGTCGGGCGAGGCTGTAGCCGTTAGTGTGTAGGCCGGTCGAGGGCAGGCCCCAGACGCGGTCGCCAGGCTTGACGCGGGAGCCGTCGACGATGGCGTCTCGTTCGACCACGCCGACGATGGTCCCGGCGAGGTCGTAGTCGCCTGGCGCGTACAGGTCGGCGAGCTGGGCAGTTTCGCCGCCGAGCAACGCGCACGCATTCGTCCGACAGGCGTTCGCCATGCCGCGCACGAGCTCTTCCATGACGTCGTGGTCGAGCGCGTGCACGCCGACGTAGTCGAGAAAGAAGAGGGGCCGAGCCCCACACGTCAGAACGTCGTTGACCGACAGGTTGACCAGGTCGCTGCCCAGCACGGCGTGGCGTCCGAGCTGTCGGCCGAGCAGCAGCTTGGTGCCGACTCCGTCGGTGCTAGCGACCAGGACCGGATCGCGCACATCACGCAGATGAAACATGCCGGCGAAGGCGCCGAAGTCGCCCAGTACGTGTGGGCCGTGCGTCGAGCGCACGTGCTCGCCGATGCGTCGGACGTTTTCTTGTGCTGCGCGCAGATCGACGCCGGCGTCGGCGTAGGTCACGCAGGTGATTGCTCGAGGCCGAGCTTGTCCACAAGACCGTCGATCGGCATCGGGTAGCGGCCGTGGAAACAGGCATTGCACAACTG
>DASXRR010000522.1:0-2871 GCA_036506475.1 Chloroflexota bacterium | reverse complement strand
GGCGCGCGGAGCGGGTCCTGGTCCTCGGCGATGTCCTGACCGACGTCGTCGTGCGGGCCGCGGGCGCGCCGACCCACGGCGGCGACACGCGCGCCGCGATCGACGTGCGGCCAGGTGGCTCGGGTGCTAATCAGGCGGCCTGGCTGGCGGCGCACGGCAGCGCCGTGGACGTCGTCGGGCGTATCGGCCGCGATCCGTTGGGGCAGCTCAATGCGGACGATCTGCGGCGGCGTGGGGTGCGGACGCATCTCACGCGAGATGAGGCACACGCGACGGGGATGGTCGTGGTGTTGGTAAGCCCCGACGGGGAGCGGACGATGCTGACCGATCGCGGCGCCAGTCGACACCTCGACACCCCGGACGTGCCGGCAGAGCTGTTTCAGCCTGGCACGCACTTCCATCTGTCGGGCTACGTGCTGCTTGATGCGCCGTCGCGGCCGGCGGCGCTCCACGCACTCGCGCTGGCACGACAGGCCGGACTCAGCGTGTCGGTCGACCCGGTGGCCAGCACGCTGATCAGGGAGGCCGGGGCCGAAAGGTTTTTGGAGTGGACGCGCGGCGCTGAGGTGTGTGTGCCGAATCTCGACGAGGCGTGTGCGCTGGTCGGCGACGGCACACCCGAGGAGGTGGCGGCGCGACTAAGCGCGTACTACGGCGAGGTCGTGGTCAAGCTTGGCGCGGGCGGCGCAGTGTGGCGCAGCGGTACCCGCACAGTGCGCATCGAAGCAAGTCAGGCAGAGGTGGTCGACACGACGGGCGCCGGCGATGCGTTCTGCGCTGGATTTCTCAGCGCGTGGCTCCAGGGACACGCACCAGCGGAGGCGCTCGAGGCGGGCGCCAAAGCAGGCGCGCGGGCGGTCAGCGTACCAGGCGGCCGTCTACCATAGTCCGACCTACCGGGGAGGACACCGTCATGGCTGAGTCGGACGCGACCAAGATCCTGCTGGACGAACGCGACATTCCGACCCACTGGTACAACATCGTCTCCGACCTCAAGAGCCCGCCCGCGGCGGTGCTCCACCCAGGCACCGGCCAGCCCGTCGGCCCGGCCGACCTCGCGCCGCTGTTCCCGATGGCCCTCATCGGCCAGGAGGTCTCGCAAGAGCCGCGCATCGAAATCCCCGACGAGGTGCGCGATATCTATCGCCTGTGGCGGCCCACGCCGCTGTTCCGTGCCCGGCGCCTCGAACGCGTGCTCGAGACGCCCGCGCACATCTACTACAAGTACGAGGGCGTGAGCCCGGCCGGGAGCCACAAGCCGAATACTGCTGTCGCCCAGGCCTACTACAACAAGGCCGACGGGATACGTCGACTCACGACCGAGACCGGCGCCGGTCAATGGGGCAGCGCGCTGGCGTTCGCGTGCGCGCTGTTTGGCCTCGAGTGCACGGTGTACATGGTCGCGGCCAGCTACCAGCAGAAGCCATATCGGCGCTCGATGATCCAGACGTATGGCGCCGAGGTCTTTCCCAGCCCGTCGGCGCGCACGCAGTCGGGCCAGAAGGTGCTCGCGGACGACCCGGATTCGCCGGGCAGCCTGGGTATTGCCATCTCAGAAGCCGTCGAAGATGCCGCGACGCATGAGGACGCCCATTACTCGCTGGGCTCGGTGCTGAATCACGTCCTGCTCCATCAGACGATCATCGGACAGGAGACGCTCAAGCAGCTCGAGATCGCGGGCGAGTACCCGGACATCGTCATCGGCTGTGTCGGCGGCGGCTCGAACTTCGCCGGTCTGGCGTTCCCATTCGCCGGCGCCAAGCTGCGCGCAGGCAAGACCACGCGCATCATCGCCGTCGAGCCGGCGGCCTGTCCGAGCCTGACCCGTGGCAAGTACGCGTATGACTTCGGCGACACCGTCGGGCTGACGCCGCTGGTCAAGATGCACACGCTCGGCCATGGCTTCGTACCGCCGGCGATTCACGCTGGTGGCCTGCGCTATCACGGCGCGGCGCCGCTGCTGAGTCAGCTGGTCGACGAGGGCACGATCGAAGCACGCGCCTACGGCCAGACCGCCGTGTTCGAGTCCGCCATTCAGTTCGCGCGCAGCGAGGGCATCGTGCCCGCGCCCGAGTCCGCGCACGCGATCCGCGCGACGGTCGACGAGGCCCTGGCGGCACGCGACGCGGGCGAGCGGCGAGTGATCCTGTTCAACCTGTCGGGCCATGGCCACTTTGACATGGGCGCTTACGACGCGTATCTGGCTGGCGCGCTGCAGGACTACTCGTATCCAGCCGAGGCGATCGAGCGCGCGCTGACCGAGCTGCCGAACGTCGCCGTGCCCGCTTAGCTGTGCATGAGACCAGCTGATTAGTCCGATGATCAGTGCGCTCATGCCGAGCGCAACGAGGGGGTCGTCGAGCCACACTCCGCCTAGAACATCTGTACGCATCTCAGAACACATGTTCTGCCGCACGCCGGACGCTGGCAAGTCACGGCGAGGCACAAACGCGTCTCAGCCATGTGGGCTTACCGCGTGCGCTGCCGTCATCCCACGCGCGCCGCGCGCCGGCGGGTTTTTCGTTTCAGCGGCAAGCTGGCGATCGAGCAGCGGGCAGGCGGGCGATCGGTACGGAAGGTCGGCGGCCGCCCAGGCGCACCAGGCGCACCAGCGCTACAGCGGGGGCAATTCGGCGTCAGGCAGCACGGGACGCGGACTGAACGGAACGTAGGATGCCGACGGGGCGGCTAGTGATAGCGCTCGTTCTGCTGAGCGTGCTGGTGCTGGCAAGTGGCTGCCTGGCCGATCCGCAGCGCCTGCAGATGGCGCGGCTGTTCGACACGCTCGTCGACGCCCGGTTGGCGTTGAGCGAGCAGCCGCCGCGGCTCGATGCTGGCTGTGACTCGGTCGGCGACGTGAGCTCGCGCTTG
>DASXRR010000521.1:0-18027 GCA_036506475.1 Chloroflexota bacterium | reverse complement strand
CACTCCTCACTCCTCATGTGATTTCCACGCGCGGTTCGGTCACCAGGTCGTCGAAGCGGAACACGCGCAGCAGCACGTAACTGACGATGAGCGCCATCAGGACCAGAATCGCGGCCATCGCCGCGCCGAGGCCGATCTGGAGATTGCCGTAGTAGCTATTGAGCGCGGTGTGGAAGGCCCACAGCGACCAGACCTCGGTGCCGTACAGACCCGGTCCGCCATTGGTCGTCAGCAGGATGTACTGGTATGACGCGAGCAGGCTCATCGACTGATAGGTAAAGAAGAACAGGATCGGCCATTTCAGCAACGGCAGCGTGATGCGTTTGACGATCTGCCACGCATTGGCACCGTCCACGCGTGCCGCCCGAATCAGGTCGACGGGAATGGCTTCGATGGCGCTGGTGAAGATGAGCATGCCCAGGCTGGTGCCCACGAAGCCGTTGATCAGGAAGATGATCAGCCACGGGTCGGTCGACAGCCACGCGCGTGGCTCCAGACCGAGGGGCGTAGCGAACTCGTTGATGATGCCGAAGGGCGCATCGGCCGCCGCCCAGGTCCACATCAACGCGTACACCACCGACGGCGAGATGCGTGGCAGCAGCCACAGCGCGCGGAACAGTCCGCCGGTCTTGCGCTCGACGTGGGTGCTCAACAGCGCAACGCCCAGGCCGAGTGCGACGCTGAATGCGAGCGTCACCAGCACATAGAAGATGGTGTTCAGGAAGATGATGCTGGTGAAGCGGCTGGTGATGATGCGCTCGAAGTTGTCCAGGCCGACCCATTGCCACTTCGACAGCCCAGTCGCGGTCGACATGTCGGTCAGGCCCATGCCCAGCGTCAGGATCACGGGCACAAAGAAGAACAGGAGCACCAGCACCGCCGCTGGTCCCATGAACAACAGCGCCGTGGCGTTGCGCCGCCACAGCGCCGCGAGCGGCGCCTCAGCGGGCGCAGCAAGCGCCCGCTCAGACGCGATGGCGTCGACTCGAGCCATGACTATTTGATGATGAGCTGGTCCTTGAGCTGCGAGCGGAGTTCGTCGATGGCTACGTCGGCGGCCTGGGCGGGCTGCATCTGGCCCGACTCGACCGCTGACAGTAGGCGGTACAGGACTTCGTCGTACTGGCCGAACTTGGGATGGTTCGGGATGAACGTGGTGTAGTCGAGCATGTAGCCCGTCTGCAGCAGGAACTTGTCCTTCTGGTACGTCGGGTCATTCACTTGCGACTTCAGAATGGCCAGGTGGGCACTGGTCACCGAGTGCTTCGAGTTAAGCTCCGGCGTCGTGGCGTTGGCAATCACGCGGAACGCCAGCTCCGGGTTCTTCGAATTCGCCGAAACCATGTACACCAGCGGATGTGACAGCGTGACCGGCTTGCCGCCCTTGGCAGCAGCGGGCACCAGCGTGAAGCCGACGTTGTCCCACAGGTCCTGCTCGGCCACTTTGTAGGTCGCCTGCCAGTCCTTCCAGGTCCACGTACCAGCGTTGTAGAAGAGCACCTTGCCTGCGGTCACCGTCTCGTGCCACTGGCGCCCCTCGGTGCCGATCATGTTCTCGGGCGTGATCTTGTTGGTCCGTACCGCGTCGAAGTGAACCTGATAGTGCTTGGCCAGCGCATCTTTGACGAGCACCAGCTTGCCGGATTCCTTGTCCTGCATCTGGCCGCCGTTCTGGTAGTACCAGCTGTAGAAGTCGGCCCCCTGTGATGGGCGGTGGTACCAGCCCTTGCCGGGCTCGACGATCTTCTTGTCGACGGCCTCTTTGGCCGTGGCCATCAGATCCGGCCAGGCAAAGTCGCCCTTTTTCACGGCCTCGGACAGACCATCGATCTTGTCTTTGGCCCAGCCCATCTTGGCCAGCAGGTCCTTGCGGTAGTAAACCGGGCGCGCCTCGGTGTCCTGTGGGATGGCGTACGTCTTGCCCGTCAGCTTGACCGAATCCCACAACGTCGGGATGAGGTCGGCGAACTTGGCGTCGAACTTCTTGACCAGCCCGTCGAGCTCGATCACGTGGCCAGCGGCTGCCCACGGCGCCAGATCCTCGTGCCCGGCCAGGACGATATCCGGACCCTGCTTGGCCTCAGCCGCCAGGATGAACTTCTGCTTGTAATCAGACCACTGCCCGCCACTCTCAAAGGTGCCCTCGACCTGGACGCGCTGTTTCGAGCCTTCCTTTTCGAGCTCCTGATTGACCGTCTCGGCAGCGGCAATCAGGTTGTCGCGACGGTAGTAGGACGGCGCATCAGGACCGATGGTCCAGGCGGTGATCTTGACCACATCGCCGCTGCTCACGGCGGCTGAGGTCTTGGCCTCCACGACGGGTGTCGCGGTCGGCGCGGGCGCTGGCTTCGCCGCTGCCGCTCCGGCGGCCGTGGGCTGCGCCGCGGCCGGTTGCGCGGGCGCGCTGGTTGCGGGCGCAGCCGGCGCCGCGGGCGATTGCGACGGCGCGGTCGAGCAGGCCGTGGCCACGCCAACCACGGCACCCAGGCCCAGCAGGCGCAGTACGGCGCGCCTGGTCATCGCGGTGTTCAGTCCTCCGTCGGGCATGGCACGTCCCCTCCGTTCGTGGCCCATGCTATCCCTCGCGGTCAAGCCCGTGGTGTAAACAGTACGCACATGCTCACCGTTGGCCATCGAGGTGCGAGCGCGCTCGCCGTCGAGAACACGCTGCGCGCTTTTGAGTTAGCGATGGAGTACGGACTGGACATGGCCGAGTTGGACGTCCATCTGAGTCGCGACGGCCAACTCGTGGTCATTCACGATGCCAATCTACAGCGCGCGGCGAGCCGACCCGACCGCGTCTCCGACCTCACCGCCTTGGAACTTGCCGCCTTCGGTGTGCCCGCGCTAACCGATGTGTTTGACCTGGCGCGCGGCGGCCTCGGCATCTACGTCGAGCTCAAGGGCCCTGGCACTGGCACGGCGCTGGGTGAATTGCTTCGAACCGGCGCGGCCGACGGCGTCACCGTGATCGGCGGCTCGTTCAATCCAGCCCTCGTGACCGACCTGGCGCGTAGCGCACCTGACATCGCACGCAGCATTCTCTTCGCCAGGACACCCCTGCAGGACATGCTCGGCGTCTGTGCCGCGCATGGCACAACCTACGCCCATCCATGCTTCAGGCCCATCGACCAACCCATGGTGGACGCGTTCCACGCGGCGGGCTTGCAGGTCATGACACCGCATACCAACGACGCCGATGAAGCGCGCATGTTTGCCCGCTTGGGCGTTGACGTGATCGCCAGCGACGATCCGCGCATCCTGGCCGGCCTGCGCGCGTGAGCCGCCCCAACGTGGTGCTCATCGTGGCCGACGATCTCGGCTACTCCGACCTGGGCTGCTATGGCGGCGAAATTCGTTCGCCGAACCTGGACGCGCTTGGCCGCGAGGGCGTGCGGCTATCGCACTTCTACAATACGGCGCGCTGCAGCCCGTCGCGCGCGTCGCTGCTCACGGGCCTCCATCCGCATCAGACCGGCATCGGCGTGCTGACCAACGACGATCGGCCAGTCGGCTACCCAGGCTCACTCAATCGGCGCTGCGCCACAGTGGCCGAAATCCTGGCCTCGGCTGGGTATCGCACCTGCCTGTCCGGCAAGTGGCACCTCGCCTCGGAAATGCGCCAGCCGAACGATGCGTGGCCAACGCGACGCGGCTTCGAGCGCTTCTTTGGCACGCTGACTGGCTGCGGCTCGTACTTCGATCCAGGCACGCTTACGCGCGACGAGACCAACGCCGAGTCCGAAGCGCAGCGGCCTGACTTCTATTACACGGACGCCATCACCGACGAAGCCGTTCGGTTCCTCCGCGAACGCCCGTCGCCCTTCTTCCTCTATGTCGCCTATACGGCACCGCACTGGCCGCTGCACGCCCTTCCTGACGACCTGGCTCGCTACCGCGGCGCATACGACGACGGCTGGGACGTGTTGCGCGAGCGGCGCATGGCGCGGCTGTTGGCTGAAGGCGTGCTCGATCCAGCCACCACGCTGAGCGCGCGCGATCCCACCCAGCGGCCGTGGGACTTGGCGCCGGACCAGGATTGGCAGGCCCGCCGCATGCAGGCCTACGCGGCGCAGGTCGATCGGCTCGACCAGGGCGTGGGGCGCATCGTTGCTGCCTTACATGAGACCAACACCTTCGACAACACGCTGCTCGTGTTCCTGTCCGACAACGGCGCCTCTGACGAAGACCTGCCCAAGATCAGCATGGACCGCTTCCGCCAGCGCTCTGACATTCTTCGTCTGCGGACGCGCTCAGGCGAGCAGGTGCGCATCGGCAATACGCCCGACATCGTGCCCGGGCCAGAGGACACGTACGCCAGCTACGGCCGCGCGTGGGCCAACCTGTCCAACGTGCCGTTTCGGTTCTACAAGCGCTGGGTGCACGAGGGTGGCATCGCCACGCCCTTCATTGCCTCCTGGCCGCTCGGGGGGTTGGCAGGCAGGACCGTTGTCCACACGCCGTTCCAACTGGTCGACTTTTTGCCCACCGTCCTTGAAGCCACTGACACCACCTGTGCCGACGATGTCCTGCCGCCCGAAGGCCGCACCATGCTGTCTGCCCTGCGCGGCGAGCACGAGTCCGCTGCCACGCTGTACTGGGAACACACCGGCAACGCCGCCATCCAACACCACGGTTTGAAACTCGTGCGCGAGTTTCCGCACCCGTGGGAGCTATACGACCTGCGCACCGACCGTGCCGAGCAGCACGACCTCGCTGCCTTGCAGCCGGACCTCGTGTCGGAGCTGGCCGAATCCTGGCAGCACTGGGCCCACCACGTGGGCGTGATCCCCTGGCCCGAGACGCTAACCCTCTACCGCCAGCGCGGCCTCACCGACGAAGAAGCAGCCGGCTGACCACGCGCAGGTCGTCGACGAACGCTTTGTGCTCGGCGGCTCGGGTGGCATCGTCGGGCGCGCGCAGGATCGAGGCGGGGTGGACCGTCGCGACGACGTACTTGGCCAGGTCGGAGCCCTGAATTGGCTTGCCCCGTTCTTGCGTCACACGGAACGACGAGCCGAGCAGCGCCTGGGCGGCGGTCGCACCCAGGACGACGATGACGCGCGGCTTGACCACTGCGAGCTCAGCGTGCAGCCACGGTAAGCACGCGCGAATCTCGCGCGCATTGGGCTTGCTGTGAATGCGTCGCTTGCCACGCGCGATCCACTTGAAGTGTTTGACCACATTGGTCACGTACACGTTGTCCCGCTCGATTTCGACTTCTTCCAGCGCCTCGTCCAAGACTCGTCCAGCCGGGCCAACGAACGGTTGTCCGGCGCGATCCTCCTGGTCGCCCGGCTGCTCGCCAATGAACATCACGTCAGCCTGACCAAGCCCCGCGCCGAACACCGTCTGCGTTCCGGTGCGATACAGGTCACACGCAGTGCACCCAGCAGCGGACTCGCGCAGCGCCTCCAAAGTGACCACCGACGGTATGAACGCCGAAGCATCCCAGGTCAGCGTTCTGTCGTCCTCAGCGGCCACGGTACAGCGTACCCTTAAGAACGTGGCCAACCGCCTGGCGGGCGAGACCAGTCCGTACCTGCTGCAGCACGCCCACAACCCTGTGGATTGGTACCCATGGGGTGGCGAAGCGCTTAACAAAGCACAAACCGAGGACAAGCCGATCCTGCTGTCGATCGGCTATTCGGCCTGCCATTGGTGCCACGTCATGGAGCGCGAGTCCTTCGAGGACCAGCACACCGCCGACGTCATGAACCAGCACTTCGTGAGCATCAAAGTCGACCGCGAGGAGCGGCCAGACCTCGATGGCATCTACATGCAAGCGGTCCAGGCCATGACTGGCCAAGGCGGCTGGCCGATGACGGTCTTCCTCACCCCGGATGGCACGCCGTTCTACGGCGGGACGTACTTCCCACCCGAGGACCGCCACAGTATGCCCGCGTTCACGCGCGTGCTGGAATCCATTGCCGATGCCTGGCGCACGAAGCGCCACGAGGTCGAACACAGCGGCCAGCAGCTGCGCGAGCACCTGCAGCAGGCCACGCGCCCGGCGCCCTCACGGCGCACCCTCGACCCGAGCCTGCTCGACGCAGCCGCCCAGGGCATCCTCAGCCAGTACGAACCGACGCATGCTGGCTTCGGCAATGCGCCCAAGTTCCCGCAGCCGATGGCGATCGAGTTCCTGCTGCGCCATTGGCGCCGAACGGGTGATGAGCGAGCCCAGAGCGCCGCCGTGCACACGCTCGATCAGATGGCCCGCGGCGGCATGTACGACCAGCTCGGCGGCGGCTTCCATCGCTACAGCGTCGACGGCGAGTGGCTTGTCCCGCACTTCGAAAAGATGCTGTACGACAACGCTCAGCTGGCGCGCGCGTATTTGATGGGCTACCAGGCAACGCGCAATGCTTTTTATCGCACCGTCGTCGAGCAGATCCTGAACTACGTGTTACGCGACATGACCGATCCGTCCGGCGGCTTCTACTCGACCGAAGACGCGGACTCCGAGGGCGTGGAAGGCAAGTTCTATAGCTGGACACCAGCCGAGCTACGCGCGCTGCTGGGCGATGACGACGCCCGACTGTTCGCGGCGTATTACGACGTCACCGAGCGCGGCAACTTCGAACATGGCACCAGCATCCTGCACGTCACCGACACGCCACTGGCGGTCGCCCAGCGCCTGGGTGTGCCCGAAGCGCGCCTGCTCGAAGCCCTCGAACGCGGGCGCACCATCCTGTTCGAAGCCCGCGAACGGCGCATCAGGCCGGCCCGTGACGACAAGGTGCTGTCGTCCTGGAACGGCATGCTGCTGCGCGCGCTGGCCGAAGCGGGTCGGGTGTTGAACGACCCGACCTATCTGCGTGCCGCGCTCAACAATGCCGAGTTTCTACTGGGCACGATGCGCACGCACACTGGTGCGGTGTTGCGCACCTGGAAGCCCGGCCACGCGGCACACCTGAATGGCTATCTCGAGGACTACGCAAACATCGCCGATGGGCTGGTGGCGTTGTACGAGGCGACATTCGACCAGCGCTGGCTTGTCGCGGCCACGGAGCTCGCCGATGCCATCCTGGCGCAGTTCAGCGATTCCGAGAACGGCGGCTTCTTCGATACCTCGACCGAGCACGAAACGCTGATCACGCGGCCCAAGGATGTCTTCGACAATGCCACGCCCTCGGGCAACGCCGTCGCTGCCGACGTGCTGTTGCGCCTGGCCGTGCTAACCGCGAACCAGGACTATCAGCGCGCGGCACAGGGCGTCTTCGAGCTCTTGCGCGAGCCGATGGTGCGCTATCCGTTGGGCTTCGCCCGGTCGCTGTCGGCGCTGGACTTTCTGCTCGGGCGACCCAAAGAGATCGCCATCTTCGGTAGTCTCGAGTCGGCCGACACCCAGGCCCTCCTGGACGCAGTGTTCGAGCCATTTCTGCCCAACAAAGTCGTCGCCGGGGCCAATGACGGCGCTGCACCGGCCGACATTCCGCTACTGGAGGGCCGCACCGCGCGCAATGGCCGCGCCACGGCCTACGTGTGCGAACAGTACGTGTGCCAGGCGCCCACCAGCGACCCCGAGGAGCTGCGTGCCCAGCTTGGCTAGCGCCCCCGTGGCGCTGCCCGGCGGACGTGTGCAAACCGTCTACCGCGCCGGCGACGGACCGCCGCTGGTGTGGCTGCACGGGCTGAATGGCGTCGAGGGCGACGCCGCGATCGTCGAGGCCCTCGGCCAGCGGCATCACGTACTGGCCCCGCTCGCGCCGGGCTTCAACGACTTGGAGGAGCTGTCAGAGATTCGCGACATCCACGACCTGGCGCTGCACTACGACGACCTGCTCGACGCGCTCGAACTGCCTACCGCAATACTCGTCGGCCACTCATTCGGGGCCATGATCGCCGCCGAGCTCGCCGCCCATTTCCCCAAACGCGTAGACAAGCTCGTCTTGATCTCGCCGCTGGGCTTGTGGAACGACGCCTATCCCGTCACCGATGTGTTCGCCGTGCCATCAACTGAGATGCCCAGGCTGCTCTATCGCACCCCGCCGCCGTCGGCCAACGGCACTACGCAGGACGTCGAGCGCATCGTCACCCTGGTGCGCGGCATGACGACCGTCGCGCGCTTCTTGTGGCCGATTCCGGATCGCGGCCTTGCGCGCCGCCTGTATCGCATCCAGGCGCCCACGCTCATCGTCCACGGCGAGCACGACGCATTCGTGCCCGTCCAGTACGCGCACGATTTCGGGCACGCGGTCCACGGCGCACGGGTTAGCGTGTTCGAGGGCGAGGCGCACATGCTGCCGACCGAAGCGACCCACGCCCTGACCACGGCCATCAACACGTTCCTGGGGAGCCCACTGTGAAGTTCCACTTTTTCCACCTGATGCCGTATCCGGACCTGCCGGACGATTTTCGGCAGCGCTATCACGGTGTCTGGGTCGACCTGCCTGCCAGCGAGCTGTTCGATCCTGCCGTGGGCCACACCGCGTACAACGACTATCTCGACGAGCTCGAGTTCGCCGATCAGGTCGGCTTCGACGGCATCTGCGTCAACGAGCATCACCAGAACGCATACGGCTTGATGCCGTCGCCGAATCTGATGGTCGCGGCGCTGGCACGGCGCACTTCGCGGGCCAAGCTCGTGGTCATGGGCGACTCGGTCGCGCTGTACAACCCGCCGGTCCGTGTCGCCGAGGAAATGGCGATGCTCGACGTCCTGTCCGGTGGCCGACTCGTGGCGGGCTTCCCCGTCGGTACGCCGATGGACACGACATATTGCTACGGCGAGACGCCGGCGACCTTACGCGAGAAGTACCGCGAAGGGGTGGACCTGGTACTGCGGGCGTGGCAAGATCCCAAGCCGTTCGCGTTCAACGGCAAGTACACCCAGCTACGCTACGTGAACATCTGGCCGCGGCCGATTCAGAAGCCGCACCCGCCGATCTGGATCCCTGGCGGCGGCAGCGTCGAGACCTACGAGTGGTGCGCCGAGAACGACTTTCTGTACGCCTACCTGTCGTACTTCGGCTACCTGCGCGCCCAGAAAGTGATGGACGGGTTCTGGGAAGCGGTCGCCCGCAAGGGCGTTGACGAGAACCCCTACCGCGCCGGCTTCCTGCAATTCGTGGCCGTCGCTGATAGCGACGCCGAAGCCGAGCGACTGTATGCCGAGCACGCGCTGTACTTCTACAACCGCTGTCTGCACCTGTATCCGGGCTTTGCCAGCCCGCCCGGCTATACCAGCATCGCCACCATCCGCGCCGGTATCGAGGGCCAGATCAAGTCGGCGGCCGAGCGCTACAAGGAGCTCGAAGACTTGACCTGGGCGCAAATCCTGGAGCGCGGCTACGTCGTGGCGGGCAGTCCCGACACGATCGTCGATCGGCTCAAAGACATGGAGAGCCGCCTGCGCGTCGGCCATCTCATGCTCCTGTTGCACTTCGGCAACATGCCCAAGGAGACGGTGCTGTATAACGCGACGCGATTCGCCCAGGACGTGGCGCCGCGTCTGCGGCCGATCTGGGGCGAGTGGGAGGATCGTTGGTGGCCGCGCGATACCCTGCCTCGCCTCGCCGAACCCGCCCCGGTGCCGAGCCCAGCCGCGGTCTGACTGCCACGTCGGACGACGTGGTGCGCGCCGCGCACGCGATGCTGCCAGTGCTGCGCGAACGCCAGGCGGAATGCGAGTCGCTCGGGCGCCTGCCGGAGCAGACCAACGACGAGTTTGTCGCGGCCGGCTTCTATCGCATCCTGCAGCCGCGCCGCTTTGGCGGCTGCGAGCTCGACATGCCGACGTTCTTCAAGACGATGGCGACGATCTCGCGCGGCTGCCCGTCGAGCGGCTGGGTGCTGACGCTGACCGCCGGCCATCCTCTGCTTGTCGGCGGCCTACTTGCGGAGCGTGGCCAGGCTGAACTCTTCGGCGATGGCGATTTCCGCGCCCCAGCCAGTCTCAACGGCGTCGCCGAAGTTGAGCCGGTCAACGGCGGCTACCGCCTGAGCGGCACATGGCACTACGTCTCGGGCATCCACATCGCGACCCACTTCATGGCCTTCGCAGCACTTGGCGACCGCCGCCTCCTGCTGACCGTACCTCGCACCGCGGTGCGTATCGTCGAGGACTGGGACGTCATCGGCATGCGCGGCACTGGCTCGCACCGCGTCGTCATCGACGAGCCAGTCTTCGTGCCCGAACAGCACACCTGCAGCGGCGCGTTCGACTACGAACACTCGCACGCCGCTGCTGGCCGCACCGTTCACGAGGCCCCGATCTACCGGGCCGGCCGCATCGGCAGCCTGTTGTGGGGCGAGATGGCAGCGGTCGCGGTCGGCATTGCCCAGGGTGCGCTCGACGAATACGAGCACGAGCTGCGCTCGAAGAAGCTGGCCTATCCGCCGTTTTCGCCGCGCAGCGCGGTACCCGAATACCAGCGCCAGTTCGGCGAGGCGTGGGCGCTCGTGGCCATGGCCGAGGCGACGCTCGAGCGCGTCGGTCGCGACTACATGCTGTTCTGCGAACGCGAGGCCGAGACTGGCGAGCCGTTCTCCGATCAGCTCGATCGGCAATTGCAGTTGCTCGAGCAATACGTGACCAAGCTTGCCGCCGACGCCATCGACATCATGTTCCGCACCGCCGGTACGAGCGCCACGCGCGCCAGCTCGCGCCTGCAGCGCTACTACCGCGACATGGCCATGGTGCGCACCCATCGCGCCGCGCAGTTCCAGAGCGGCGCCGAGGAGTTCGGCCGCGGCTACTTCCAGGACTTGCCATCCTGAGCGAGGCATTGTCATCCTGAGCCCTTCGGCTGCGCTCAAGACAGGCTCCGCGAAGGATCCGCGTCTCGTTGGAGCGGTGGCGGCGATCGCGGCCGCGTTGATCGCGCAGCGGCTGATCCCGCCGCCGAGCGGCTCGGCTGAGGTCAGCCTGGCCGGCCTGCCGCGGCTGCTGGTCTACGCCCTGGGCGGCATCGCGCTCGCGCTGACCGCCGCGCAGTGCGTCCCCAAACATGCCGCCGGCTGGCAGCCCAGCCGCCGCACTGATGTCGTCCTCGCCGTCGGCGTGCTGCTGGCCGTCGTTGTGACACTGGTGAACGTCCGCGGCCTGCAAGTCAACATTGCCGACCCGCAGGGCCCGCCGCTCTGGATCGGAGCCATGCTCCTGCTACTGCTCGGCGCGATTGCCGCCAGCGGGCCGATATACGGACGTATCCCAAGGCCCAAGCCGCTGGCGCCGCTGGCGCTGCTGGCCGCGCTGCTCGTCTATGCCTCCGTCATTCGGTGCATCGCACTGGCGACGATCCCGTTAGGCATCAACCCCGACGAAGGCGATCGCGCCTCGACTGCGCTGGACGTCCTCGACGGCAACGCCCCGGCGGGGTGGTTCGACTCGGGCTGGTTCTTCATCAACATGGTCTATTTCCGCCTCCTGGCCCTGTCGCTGAGCCTGTTCGGCCCAGACATCCAGGGTGGTCGAACCGGCAGCGCGATCGTCGGCAGCGCCTTTCTGGTCGGCCTGGCCTGGCTGGCGTGCCGTCACTTTGGCTGGCGCATCGGCATCGTCGCAGTCGGCCTGGCGACAGCCTCCGGCCTGTCGTTGCAGAACGGGCGGCTCATCGCCGAAACCATCCCGACCGCGCTGCTGTGGGTGATCTCGATCGGCGCCTTCCTCGAGGGCGCACGCACCGGGCGCCCGTGGGCGTTTGCCGTAGCCGGTCTGGGTGGCGGGCTCGGGCTGTACTTCTATCCCTCGGCTCGGCTGTGGGCCGTCGGCGCCGTGCTCACGGTCGCCGTCATCTGGCTGTTCGAACGTCGCGGCCGGGCCGCGGTCCTGCTGCGCGGGTTCGCCGTGGCCGGCGTGGCGACGCTCGTCGCCGCCGCGCCCTTCCTGGTCCACCTCCAGACGCACCCCATCGAATTCACCGGCCGCTACGCCCAGACCGCCGTGCTCGATCCGAACAACCAGGTGCGCCTGCCCTATCTGAGCCCGCCTGAGCCGCTGCCGCGGCTGTTCCTCTTACAAGCCGAGCGCACGCTGGGCATGTTCGACCGCTACCCCGATGGCGGTGGCTTCCTGCCCACCGGTGCGCCGCTGTTCCCTCCACCCCTCGCCGCGTTGGCGCTGATCGCCATCGTCTACGCAGTGGTGCGCGGCCTGCGTGACGTGCGCCTGGCGATCCTCAGCATCTGGCTGGTGATTGGCCTGGGTGGCGTGTTTCTCACCGTCGAGACGCCAGACATGATCCGTTCCGTCGGCATGCTCCCGTCGGTCTTTGTGCTCATGGCCGTCGTCCTGGTCGACGTGGTCGATCGTGTCCTCGATGCCGCGCAGCGCGCGCGACCTTCGGGTGCCCGCCCCGCGTTCGCCTGGGCAGTCCCCGTTGGCCTGACGCTGCTGGTCGTGGCGACTGACACGCTGACGTATTTTTCGACCTTCCGCACCGTGCCCGCCGGCTGGGGCCCGATGACTCGCGAGGGGCAGGCCGTCGCCACGCTTGGCGAGAGCGGCCCGGTCTATTCGATGGAAATGAACGAGCACATGGTCAACTCGGGCTGGGTGCGCATGCTCGCCCCGCATACCGAGCGCGGGCGCATCCCCAACCCTGGGCGTGAGCTGCCCGTACTCGCGCCGATCGCGCCGGCCAACGTGCGACCCCAGACCGCCCCAGCCCAGGGCGAAGCGATGAACTTTCTGCTGTCCGGCGATCCGAACCAGCTCGTCTATCAGGACTTGCTGTACCGCCTGTACCCCGGTGGCTGGCTCGACGACGCCGGCGACGGCCGTCGCTCGTATGCCGTCTCACCCGCCGCGCTGTCCGATGTCCGCGGGGTGCTCGCCCGCTCTGACGCTGGGTCATGGCCTGTCGACCGCTTCGGCGAGCTTCCCGCCGGGGTGCCACCAGGGCGCAGCGTGACCTGGAGTGCGGGCGTCCTCCTCCCTCGCTCCGGCGAATACCGCTTCCAGGTCGCTGGCCCCGCGCGGCTGCGCATCGATGGCATACCCGTGACAGACCACGTCCTGGCCGCCCGCGGCGTACATTTCGTCGAGCTCGAGGCCCAGCAGGCCGCGGCGCTAACCGTGGACGGCGCCGAGCTTGGGCCACCCAATACCTACCGTCTCATGGACGCCCCCTGGGGCCTGCTCGCCCGTGCCACCAGCGCCGGCCCCGACCTCGGCGGCGCGCTGCTCGACGCGACCGTCGCCATGGCCTTCTTCGACCCCGAGCTGGGCGCTGTCCCGTCGCCGACCACGATCACCTGGACTGGCACGTTGCTGGCGCCGAGGACTGGCGCGTACCGCATGGCCTTCGCCGCCGAAGACCCAATGCAGCTCGAGCTCGATGGCCAGCGCATTGAGGTCGTGACGGTCGGTCCCGAGCGCTGGGCCGGGGTCGGGCCTGGCTCGCTGGTCCAGCTCACCCAGGGTCCGCACGCGGTGCGGGTGACGCTCCAGGTCACGCACGGTGGGCGCGAGCTCGCGCGCTGGAATTGGGTGCTGCCACTGCCCGACGGCAGCCTCCAGGCGCAGGGTCAGTGGTCGGTCGTGCCGCCCATGGTCCTGCGCCCCGACGCACCTGTCCGGCCTATCAACTAGCGCGCTGCAGCCGGCCTGTTTCCCTTATTTCCCCCGAAAGGGTTCAACCGGGCGGCGCGCGCAGCGCGAGGACGGTTGGAACGCGAGCCACTTCGCGGTTGCTTACGCGGCGCCTTCGGCGGCTTCGGCTAGCGCGGCCCAGCGCTCGGTCCGCTCGGCCACCTGTTGCTGGAGCGCCGCGTGCTCGTTGGCCAGCGCGGCCAGGTCGCCGTAGTACGCGCCCGGGTCTGACAGCGCCGCCTCGACCTCGCGCAGCCGCTCCTCGGCCTGGGTGACCTGGCGCTCCGCGTCGCGCAGATCGGCGGCGAGCCGGCGTCGTACGGCCGGATCCTGCTGGGGCTCCCGACGCGAGCCGGGCTCGCGGAGTGGGTCCTGGACAGATGCCGTCGGCACGCGCGCCCGCACCGGTGGCGGCGCTTCGTCGGCGGCGGCGGCCACGGCTAGTGACTTGGCGCGCTGGTAATCGGCATACGTGCCCGGGTACACGCGAATCCCACCATCGGCAACCTCGATCACCTTCGTCGCCAGCCGATTCACCAGATACCGGTCGTGGGTCGCCACCACGAGTGTGCCGGGATAGCCGCTCAACGTGTCCTCGAGTCGCTCGCGCGTGGCGATGTCCAGGTGGTTCGTCGGCTCGTCGAGCAGCAGCAGATTGCTCGGCCGCAACAGCAGCTTGGCCAGTGCGATGCGGCTGCGCTCGCCACCCGACAGACCGCTGACCGACTTGAACTGCGCCTCGCCAGTAAACAGGAAGCGTCCGAGCAGGTCGCGCACCGCCTGGATGTCCCAGCTCGCGGGTGCCGCTTGATACACCTCGTCGAAGGCGGTGTTGGCTGGATCGAGATGCTCGGACTGATCCTGGGCAAAATACGCCGGCCGCACGCCCACGCCGAGCGAGGCGTTGCCCTTCGTTGGCCGATCGCGCCCCGCCAGCAGTCGCAGCAGCGTCGACTTGCCCGCGCCATTGGGCCCGATGAGCGCCACGCGCTCGCCGCGCTCGATCACCAGCGTGACATCCTGCAGCACGACCCGGGCACCGTAGGCGCGGCGGACGTGGGTCAGCGCGATCGCCTCGCGGCCGCTCGGCGGACACGCCGGGAACGCGAACTTGACGATACGATCGGCGCGCGGCGCCGCGACGCGTTGCGCTTCGAGCCGCGCCAGCATCTTCTCTCGGCTCTTGGCCATCGTCGCCCGGTTGCCCTCTTTGTAGCGCCGGATGTACGCCTCGACGCGCTCGATCTCCTCTTGCTGGCGCTGGGCGACGTCCTGCAGCTGCTCGTCGCGCCGCGCGCGCTCCACGCGATACGTCGAGTAGTTGCCGGCCGGAAACGTCTCGACTTTGCTATCGCGCAGCTCGAACACGCGCTGCACGACCGCGTCCAGGAAGAAGCGGTCGTGGCTGACGATGAGCATCGTCGCTCGACTCGCCTTGACGTAGTCCTCGAGCCACTCCGTCGCGGCGAGATCGAGATGATTGGTCGGCTCGTCCAGCAGCAGCACGTCGGGTCGGCCGAGCAGCAGCCGCGCCAGCGCGATGCGCATCTGCCAGCCACCCGAAAACTCTTGCGTCAACCGCTCGCGGTCCTGGTCCGAAAAACCGAGGCCCGCGAGCACGCGCCCGACCTCCGCCTCGATGGCATAGCCACCCCGCCGTTCGAATTCCTCCTGCAGCCGGGCATGCTCGTGCACCAGCTCCTCCAGCTCTGGACCGCCCAGGTTCATGCGCTCTTCGAGTGCGCGCAGCTGCTCCTCAATGCCCAGCAAGTCGGCGACGGCCGACAGCACCTCGTCGTGCAAGGACCGACCCGGCTGGACTGATGCGTCCTGGGGCAAGTAGCCAACAACGGTCCCACTGGGCAACACGACCCGGCCGCTATCCGCCTCCTCGAGGCCGGCGGCGATCTTGAGCATGGTCGACTTGCCGGTGCCGTTGGCTCCGACGAGCGCGGCTCGCTCGCCCGGCTTGAGCACCAGCGAGGCGCGGTCGAGCACGCGATGGCCGCCGTAATCTTTGGACAGCTGTTCCAGGCGCATGCGCGTGAAGCCGGCAGAATAGTAGTCGTTCGACTGGCCATTTCACGCGCCTATCCTGTCCCCGCGGCGCGCTTCGTGGGCACGACGGATCTGCCAGGCTTCTTTCGCAAGTCGTCCGGGCCGGCGCTGGCGCGCAGTTCGACGAGGCGATGGGCGTATCCCAGCATGCATGCGACGAAGCGTCGCTCGCGCTGTACGAGCTGACGTGCCATGGACGCTTCACCAGCGTCATCGCCGGCACCATGCCGGTCCAGGAATTCTGTGCGCCAAGCAACGCCCAGGGCATCGTCGAAGGCGCCGTGCCGTATCGTTGACCTCGCGCACGTGCAGCAACCCGGCTGTGGGACTCGCCATCTGACCTGGCTTGGCCTCGTGTTTGGGTTGCCCAATTCGTTGATCGGCCTCGGCTTCGCCTTGTTCTCCGGCGCGGTGCCTCGGCCTCGGAGTGGTTTATTGGTCGCCGAGTCGAATCGCGGCCTGGCCTACTGGTTCCTGACCCGGCGCGGCTTCGGGGCGATCACCTTCGGCCGCGTCGTGGTCAGTACGATCCCGATCACGCCCGACCTGCTCGTCCACGAGAGTCACCACGCGCGCCAGTACGAGGTGCTCGGCCCGCTCTACCTGGCGGTGTACCTGTGGCTGCACGCGCGCCACGGCTATGCCCACAACCCGCTGGAGCTAGAGGCCGCCGCGTGCGCCGGCCAGCTCTGAGTTAGCTGCTCGCCTCCAGTCGGGCGACGATCGCGGCGAGGGCCGCGGGCGGGCCGCTCTGCGCGTGGTCACGCAGGACTCGGGCTGGTGCCGTCAGCCGCCCGCCGGGCTGCCTGTTGACCGTCGGCGGCGCTCGGCCAAACCCCTGAAAAACGTATATCCTTGCTAACGTATATACGCTTTAAGTAATATACATGGACGTGGATGCCTTCGAAGCCGTCGCCGAGCCGCACCGACGGGCGCTGTTGGACGCGCTGCGCCACGGCGCCCGACCCGCCGGCGAGCTCGTGGCCGAGCTGCCGCGGCTGACCCAGCCGGCGGTCTCTCGCCACCTGCGCATCCTGCGCGAAACCGGCCTCGTCCAGGTCACGACCGACGCCCAGCGGCGTGTCTACAGCCTCAAGCCTGACGGCCTCAACGAGATCGACCAATGGTTAGAGCGCCATCGCCAGTACTGGACTCGCCACCTCGACGCCCTCGAACACCACCTCGACACGGCACAAGGGACCACCAACCAGCCATGACCAAGCCCAACGCCAACGCCAACGGCAGCATCACCATCGACGGCGACCAAGCCACCCTGACCTTCGTCCGCCGCCTGCGCTACCCGATCGACCGTGTCTGGTCTGCCCTCACCGAACCGTCAGAACGTAAAGCCTGGTTCGGCACCACCAGCCTGGAGCCACGCCAAGGCGGCACGATCGAGCTCGATCCCGACGATCCGCCCGTCAAGCCCGAGCTCAAGCACATGCGCGGCCGCATTCTGAGCTGGGACCCGCCACGCCTGCTGGAGCACACCTGGCAGCAGACGATCGTCGGCGACGGCGTCGTCCGTTATGAGCTCGCGCAAGACGGCGACGAGACCATCTTGACGTTTTCCCACCGCGGCCTGAGCGTGCCCAACGCTAGAGGCTTCATCCCAGGCACGCATGCCTACTTCGACCGCCTGGCAGCCCACCTCGATGGTCAACCCATCCCCAGCTGGAGCGACCGCTACGCCGAGCTCGTGCCCGCCTACACCTGACCCGCAGCCTCGGGCGCGATGCGCGCCACTGTTTGCTGGCCGCCAAAGATGGCGATGATCGGCTCCTTGTTGGCCAGCGGCGGCAGCTCGACAACGCGTAGGTGTGCCGCAACGTCGAATCAGACCCTATTCGAGCAGCGCAGCCGCATACCCCTGCCACGCCAGCGCGTACGCTTCGGGGACGGCATCGCCAAAGTGGTCGAGCACGTCGTGCTTCAGCCGTCTCAGAAACTCTTCCCCGAGCTCGGGACTCGGTGACGCTGATGAATGTTGATCTCATCGCCAAAGCGCGTCGCCAGTCGCACGCCTTTCACTTTGGCTGAGACCTCGCCAGTTTCCTTCCACTCAATTTTGAACCACGTGGGGTGGACCGACTCGCCGTCCAGCAGGACTTCGACGAGTTTGCCACCGTCCAGGTAGACATCGAGTACGTGGTTATCGGGCGCTTCTGAGTCGGTCGGTGCGTCGGCGTCGGGCGTGCGCGGCAGCGCGGGCATCCGTCGGATTGTACGGTCGGGTCCGCTGCGCACCCGTGGCCCGAATGGCTTGTGGTGCGCGTAAGAGTTTCGTGTTGGCCGCTTGCATAAGCGCCGCACACCGAATCCGTTCAGGCCGCATACTGAGGTGTGGAGTCCGCGCTCGCGGCGGCGTGCTGCTTCGTTGGACTCCTCTTCGCGGCGGCCTCACCAACGCCTACGCCACGCGCGACGCC
>DASXRR010000520.1:0-2189 GCA_036506475.1 Chloroflexota bacterium | reverse complement strand
TTGACGCCAATGGCAATCACGATCGCCACATTAGCCACTCGGCCATCCTGGCGGGCTTTCACGAACGTGGCGTCTACCCACAAATACGGGTACGGCCCTTCAAGCTTGCGCGTTCGGAAGCGCTTCACCTCGGTGTCCAGTTCCGCGCACAGATGACTGACTTGGCTCTTGCTGATGCCGCGCATGCCAAGCGCCTGCACCAGGTCATCGACTCGACGCGTGCTGATGCCCTAGACGTACGCCTTCTGAACGACCGCAACGAGCGCCCGCTCAGCTCGTCGCCTCGGCTCCAGCAAACTGGGAAAGAAGCTGCCGTCGCGCACTCGCGGCACTTGCAGCTCGATCGTGCCCACGCGTGTATCCCAGGTGCGGTCGCGGTGGCCATTGCGGTAGCCAGTTCGCTCGAGCGTCCGCTCGTGCCGCTCAGCCCCAAGATGCTGCGCAACTTCCAGTTCCATCAGTCCCTCGGCGAGCACCTTCATGCCATCGCGTAAGAAATCCCCAGTCTCGGGTCGATCTGCCTTGCGCAGCAGCTCTTCAAGCGCCATCCTCCATTCGTCGGCCATCGGGTAGGGCTCCTTTCATCGGATCTCGACAATCGCGATGAGAACCACCCGGTGGCCGTCCGCGTCAACAGCTCCGGCTTTTACACAGCCCTGTGGACACTACCGCAGCCGGTAGGTCTAGGAGCCGCCGAATTCGAGTTCAAGAGCTCTACGACCAGACCTCGAACCTGGAACCTACCGGCTAACACTCTGGTGTTCCTACGAACCCTTTCGGCACAACCGGTAGGTCAGAAATAGGCGATTTTGAGTTTGAAGGGCTCTGCGACCAGGATTCGAACCTGGAACCTACCGGTTAACAGCCTTATGTAGAGCAGAACCATCCAACTTCGCCGTTTTCTCCCCACTCGAGTTTGCGGTGCGCGACCTACCTCGGTCGCTGCTTGGAGAAGTTGGATGGTTCCACTCTGTTGGTCTAGAGCCATAAGGTTTCGTCTGCATGCCCCAGATCTGGCGGGCGGAACGTCGGCGCCGCCACGCCACCTCAGCGCTCTCGCGACACAAGTTGCTCAGGAGCGCGCGCTCGGCGTCGTCTACCTCCGAACGGCGTCGCAACACCCAGCAAAGGTTCCGCGGGAGGACCTCCGACGCGATGACTGTCGGCAGCCGTAGGCACCGTCTCTAGCACAGGCCCGTTCAGAGGTGGCGGGCCTACCGACCCTGTCGGCTGGGCCGCTGCCAGTGCCGCTTCGACGGCCTGCTCCAGCGACATCGCCCGTCCCTCGGCCCAAGCCGCATCGACCATCGCCGGATCCAGCCGCTGCCGCAGGACGGCGACGTCGGCGGCATACGAAAACCGCGTGGTCCGACCCGGCGGCGGATCGAGCCCGATGCTCTGCAGGACTGCCTGTGCCGCGCCGAAGAGCCGCGCCGCGCGCAGTGGGTCGCGGCTGCGCGCAACCAGACCCGCCATGCTCTCCAGGCACTCCACCAGCATGCTGATATCGCCCAGCGCTTGAAAGCGAAGCAACTGCTCGCGCAGCACCGCCATGGCTCGGCCATCGTCGCCGCGCGCATGCGCAACTGACGCGATCGTCAGCAGCACGCGGCCGATCGCGTCCTCGTCGCCGACCTCGTCCAGCAGGTCCCGCGCGTACTCGCTGAGCGCCACGGCGGCGTCGAGATCACCCAGTTGCCGTGCAACCACGCCCAGCCCGACCAGCGCGATCGCCTCGCCCCGGCGACCGTTCTGCGCGCGCCATAGCAGTAGCGTGTCCACGTACGCCGCCGATGCGTCGGTGAAATCGCCTCGCAACGCGAGGACCGCGGCCATCGTGCTCATGCACTGCGCGACACGGCGCTCGTCGCCAAGCGCGCGCTGGAGCTCCAGAGCTTCCTTTACCAGCTCAGTGGCGCGCCTGTACTCTCCGCGCGTCGCCTCGAGCCGCGTCGCCGCCATCAGCACCCGTGCCCGTGCGGCAGTGTCATTGGGCGTCGCTGGGAGATCGAGGACCGCCTGAAGCCAGCGCACGCCTTCGGTCAAGTAGCCGCGCATGAGCCAGAAGCGCCCCGCCGCGCCACCCAACCGCAATGCCAGCGTCACCTCGAGCGAATCCAGGCACCAGCGCAACGCTGCGCGCAGGTTGTCGTGCTCTCGCTGCAGTGCATCGAAGAATACGGCTTGCT
>DASXRR010000519.1:0-28447 GCA_036506475.1 Chloroflexota bacterium | reverse complement strand
CGACGCCGCTGCCTGCGTGGCTTAGCAGGCGCGGCCGCGGTCTCACTGGTGACCGGGTGCGTTCGGTCGCCCCGTGTTGCTCGCGTGGGGCCTCGCACGTCGACCGCATCCTGCGCGGTGCGCCGCCCGGCGATCTGCCGGTCGAGCTGCCGAGTACGTTCGATCTCATCCTTAACCTGCGCACGGCTCGCGCCATGGGCTTGACCATCCCCGAACACGTGCTGCTGCAGGCGACCGAGCTCATCACGTGACCTTGACAGCCGCGGGGGCGGAGTTGATAGTGGCGGCCGAGCCAGGTCAGGGGATGCAACGCCGTTCGGCTCGTGGGGTCAAACGGACCAGCGCGTGAGTCGCCAGCCGCTGTTTCGGAAGTACATGCTGATCTTCGTCGTGCTGGTCAGCGGTGCGCTGCTGACCAGCGGACTGCTCGAGATCTACTTCTCGTACCAGGAGAACCAGGCGTCGCTGATCGGGCTCCAGCGCGAAAAGGCGCTGGGCGCGGCGGGACGGATCGAGGTGTTCGTCCAGGAAGTGGAGCGCCTCATTGCTGGGGCGTCGCCGACGGGTGTCGGCGGGCCGCTGGTCTCAGTCGAGCAGCGCCGAAACGACCTCCTGCGACTCATACGTCAGGCGCCAGCGGTTACCGAGGTGAGCTATCTGGATGCCTCAGGGCGCGAGCAAGGGTTCGCCTCTCGCCTGAACCTGAATGCGTTCGGCAGCCAGAAGGATCGGTCGGCGGAGGCCGCCTTTCTCTCAGCCAAGTCCGGTATGACGTATTTCGGGCCCGTGTACTTCCTTAAGGAATCCGAGCCCTACATCACCATCGCCGTGGCCGAGCCGGGCGCCAGTGGGGGCGTCATGGTCGCCGAGGTCAATCTGAAGTTCATCTGGGACGTGGTCTCGCGTATCAAGATTGGCCATGCCGGTTTCGCGTATGTCGTCGACGGCCGTGGCCAGCTGGTCGCCCATCCTGACATCAGTCTCGTGTTGCGGCGGGCTGACCTCACCGCGTTGCCGCAGGTGAAGTCGATTTTCAAGCCGGGTATGCCGGATGCCACCGCGCGGGATCTGCAGGGGCGACCAGTGCTCACGGCAGGTGAAGCGATCGCGACGCTTGGCTGGTGGGTCTTCGTCGAGCAACCGGTGGAGGAAGCGTACGCGTCGCTGTACGCCTCGGCGTTGCGGACCGCGCTGCTGCTCGTGTTGGGTCTTGGTCTATCGGTCGTCGCGAGCCTGATCCTGGCGCGACGGATGGTCACGCCGATTCAGGCGCTGCAAACGGGCGCGATGCGCATCGGCGCCGGCGCGCTCGACCAGCGCATCGAGGTGCGCACCGGCGACGAGCTCGAAGCCCTGGCGGGCGAGTTCAACCAGATGGCCGCACAATTGCGTGAGTCATACACCAATCTCGAGCAGAAGGTCGACGTGCGCACGCGCGACCTGGCCCTGGCGTTGGATGCGCTCGCCACGGCGAACCGCCACAAATCCGCGTTCCTGGCCAGCATGTCGCACGAGCTGCGCACCCCGCTCAACGCGATCATCGGGTTCTCCGACGTCCTGGCCGAGAAACTGTTCGGCGAGCTCAACGCGCGCCAGGAGCGCTATGTCCAGCACATCCTGGCGTCCGGTCGACATCTCCTGGCGCTGATCAACGACATCCTCGATCTGTCCAAAGTCGAAGCCGGCAAGATGGAGCTCGATCTGAGCGACTTCACCGTCGCCGAGGCGCTCGAAAATGGCTTGACCATGGTTCGCGAGCGCGCGAATCAACATCAGATCGGGCTCACGCTGGAGATCGAGCCGACTATCGGCTCAATCCAGGCCGATGAACGCAAGGTCAAGCAGGTGATGTTCAACCTGCTCTCGAATGCGGTCAAGTTCACGCCCGACGGCGGTCAGGTGCGGGTCATCGCGCGCGCCGAGGATGGCCACCTGCACGTCGCGGTGCGCGACACAGGCATCGGCATCGCGCCACAGGATCGAGCGCGCATCTTCGAGGAGTTTCAACAGGTCGGCCCAGGCATCCTGCGGGCGCGTGAAGGCACTGGCCTCGGGCTGACCCTGTCGCGGCGCTTTGTCGAGCTGCACGGCGGTCAGCTGTGGGTCGAGGACAGCGCGCCGGGTCAGGGCAGCACGTTCACATTCACACTGCCCGTGCAGCGGAAGGCGGTCGCCGTCAATGGGCCCTGAACTGGTGGTGTTGATCGTCGAAGACAACGAGCGCAATCTCGAGCTGGTACGCGACCTGCTCGAGCTGCGCGGCTTTCGAACGCTCGAAGCAGCCAATGCCGAGGCCGGCATCGCGGTGGCCAGGGCACATCGACCAGACGTGGTGCTGATGGACGTGCAGCTGCCCGATATCGATGGGGTCGATGCACTGGGTCGTTTGCGGGCCGATCCGGCCACACGCGCGATACCCGTGGTGGCGCTGACCGCCTTCGCCATGAAGGACGATCGCATGCGCTTCATGGATGCCGGCTTCGACGGGTATCTCATGAAGCCGATCGACATCCGCACCTTTCCCGACGAGGTACGGCGTTACTGCCTGCCCGAGGATCGCCGGGCGTGACCGCGAAGGAACCGCGGCCCACGATCATGGTTGTTGACGACAACCTCGCCAATGCCGAGCTGTTGGAAGCGAGTCTCGCGCCGCGGGGATATCGCGTGGTCACCTCCAGCTCAGGCGGCGACGCATTGATGCGCCTGGCCATCGAGCCACCTGACCTGCTGCTGCTGGACGTGGTCATGCCCGGGATGGACGGGCTCGAAGTGTGTCGGCGCGTCCGCGAGAATCCAGCGACGCGCTTCCTGCCGGTGGTGATGATCACCGCGAGCGCCAGTCAGGACAAGCTTCGCGCGATCGAAGCCGGCGCGGACGACTTCCTGAGCAAGCCATTCGATCAGGCGGAGCTGCTGGCGCGCGTCAGCTCTCTGGTGCGCATCAAGCGCTACCACGACACGATCCTGGCGCAGGCGGCCGAGCTCCAGGACTGGAATCAGCAGCTCGAGCAGCGTGTGCTCGGCCAGGTCGAGGAGATCGAGCGGCTGGGTCGCCTACGCCGCTTTCTCTCGCCCGCGTTGGCTGACTTGATCGTTTCGGCCGAAGGCGAGGCGCTGCTCGAGAGCCACCGGCGACAGATCGCCGTCGCGTGCTGCCAGTTGCCAGGCTTTCGCGCGCTGGCCGAGACCGCGGCGCCCGAGGAAGTCGTCGAGCTGTTACGGCAGTACCACGAGGCGCTCGGGGCCATCATCTTTCAGTACGAGGGCACCGTTGGGCCGCTGGCGGGCGATCGCCTGACCATCTTCGTCAACGACCCGCTGCCCACTGATCGACCTGCAATACAGGCGGTGCGCATGGCGCTCGACATGCGCGAGCGGCTCCGGGCGATGAGCGCTGGCTGGCAGCGACGCGGGCTGGACGCCAACCTGGCGGTCGGCATCGACCTCGGGTACGCCACGTTGGGCACGATGGGCTTCGCGGGCAAGCAGGAGTACGGTGCGATCGGGACCGTGGTTCATGTCGCCTCGGGGCTATGCGACGAGGCCAAAGCCGGGCAGATCCTGGCCAGCGAGCGGATCGTGGCCGAGCTCGACGCCGACGTCGAAGCTCTCAGTTTTGGCGAGCGCTCTTTGGCCGGGCTCGTTCGGTCGGTGCGCATATACGACGTCCTGGGTGTGCGAGGTGAAGATGAGCCGGCGCGCGCGCCCTACTCTGCGCAGGACGAGGCGCGCGCACACGATCCACTCAGCGCGCGCGAGCACGAGGTCGTCGCGTTGATCGCCCGCGGCCACAGCAATCGCCAGATCGCCGAAGAGCTGATCATTGCCGAGGGCACCGCTGTCAGGCACGTGGCGAATATCTTGAACAAGCTGAACCTGAGGTCGCGTGCCCAGGTAGCGGTCTGGGCCGTGACCCACGAACAACGGCCCGCCTGAATCAGTCGAGCCAGTCCGTCACCTGCGTTGCGACGTGCGCCGGGTTCGGCTGCCCACGTTCGGCTCCCCCCGCCTGATGTGACCGCATCCTAGGCCTGGCCACATGGGCCGGGCATCAGCCGATCTATGTATTCACTGCCCGACCCCTATGTATCACGCGGCGCAGCGCGACGAAATACATGGCGCGATGTGCGGTCCTGTGGACGCCGAGTGAGGCGGTGCGCTTCTAGGTTGAGCGCATCTTCCACGGAGGGCGACCCCATGAACCGGCTCAACGTCAGCATCCTCATCAGTGCCCTGATCGCTTTCGCACCCAACGCAAGCGCACACGAGGCGCAGAGCGCGCTCACGCTCGAGCAGGTGCGCGACACGTTTCAGCACCGCGGTTTCGACACCGATGAGCCCATCTTCTGGGAATCGTCAGTGCTCACCACGTTCTTTGTCCGCGACGGTCCGCTGTACGACCGGCTGGTGCTCGTGCTCGTCTACGCCGATGCCCAGGCCGCCGAGCAGGAACACGCCGCGGCGCATGCGCAGGAGGAGGCCGAACTCGGACTCCCGCTCACTGTCGACGACGACCAGGGGCCGCAGCTGGTGCCGGGCTATGGCCGCAGCGCCTGGTGGCACAACGTTGCGCTCGTGCAGGCCTCACTGCCGGGTCGGCTGTTGACGAATGAACTTACGCCCCCCGAACAGATTCGCACTGCGCGCAGCCGCATTCAGGAGCTTAAGACGCTGCAGGCGGTCGATCGAGACTTCGTCGACGTGCTGCGCTCGATCGCGGCCAGCCCGGTCGCGCAGCGTTTCTGATCCTCCGATCAAGTGGCGTGCGCGACCAGCACCAGACGATCGGCGAGGTCGGTGCCTTCGCGCACGTTGCGCAGATGCAGTGTGAGCAGCGTCAGGGTAATGGGCACGATCGGAATTGTCAGGAGCCGGGCGCAGCAGGTTTATGAGCCACACGATCGGCCGCGTCCCGACCTGCCAGCGGGTCCAGCATTGCGATGCTGAACGGCGCCGTAAGCGAAGCGACTCGTCAAGCCGCAGCGGCCGGAGGCGTGTTGCGGCCAACGCCACGTCCACAGTTCTAACGCGCTTCTAACGCGCGCGCTTATGCGCCTCTAACACGCGGCCAGGCACCCTGTGCCACGCACATTTTCCACTGGGAGAGAGCGCAAGCTATGGCAACCAGCCTCAAACCGCTCGGCGATCGCGTGATCGTCAAGGCCAAAGCGAAGGAAGAGACCACACGCAGCGGCATCGTGTTGCCGGACACGGCAAGTGAGAAGCCGCAAGAGGGCTCGGTGCTGGCGGTTGGACCGGGTCGTGTCCTGGACAACGGCAAGCGCGTCGAGATGGAAGTCAAGTCGGGCGACACGGTGCTGTTCGCCAAGTACGCGGGCACCGAGGTCAAGCTGGACGGCGAGGATTACCTCGTCATTCGCGAGTCCGACCTGCTCGCGATCATCACCAACGGCAAGTAGGAGGATCTCAAGAACGCTATGCCAGCGAAGGACCTCATTTTCGACGCGGAGGCGCGTCGGCAGCTCAAGACAGGCATCGATGCCCTGGCCAACGCCGTCAAGGTGACGCTCGGCCCACGCGGCCGCAACGTGGCGCTCGACAAGAAGTGGGGCGCGCCCACCGTCACTCACGACGGTGTGACCGTGGCCAAGGAGATCGAGCTCGAGAACCACTTCCAGAACATGGGCGCGCAGATGCTCAAGCAGGCGGCGACCAAGACGAACGACGTCGCCGGCGATGGCACGACGACGGCGACGGTGCTCGCCCAGGCGATTGTGACCGAAGGTCTGCGCAACCTGGCCGCGGGCGCCAACCCGATGCTCATGAAGCGCGGTATCGACGGCGCCACGCAGGCCGTCGTCGACGAGATCAAGAAGCAGTCGACGCCGCTCAAGGGACACGGCGACATCGAGCACATCGCCGCGATCTCGGCGAACGATCCGGAGATCGGCAAACTGCTCGCCGAGGCTATGGACAAAGTCGGCCGCGACGGCGTGATCACCGTCGAGGAGGGCAAGGGCCTGAAGCTCGAGGTCGAATACACCGAGGGCATGCAGTTCGACCGCGGCTACATCTCGGCCTACTTCATCACCGATTCGGCGCGCATGGAGGCGGCTCTCGACGAGCCGTACATCCTGATCACGGACAAGAAGATCAGCGCCATCACCGACATCGTGCCGGTGCTCGAGAAGCTGGTCCAGACGGGCCGCAAGGAGCTGGTCATCGTCGCCGAGGACGTCGACGGTGAGGCCCTGGCGACGCTCGTCGTCAACAAGCTGCGCGGCATTCTGAACGTGCTCTCGGTCAAGGCACCCGGCTTCGGCGATCGGCGCAAGGAAATGCTGCGCGACATCGCCACGCTGACCGGCGGTCAGGTCATCAGCGAAGAGCTCGGCAAGAAGCTCGACGCGACGACGCTGAACGATCTGGGCCAGGCACGTCGTGTCGTCTCGACCAAGGACGACACGACTATCGTCGAGGGCCGCGGGTCGCAGGCCGACATCCAGGGTCGCATCAACCAGATCAAGACGCAGATTGAAGAGACAACCAGCGACTACGATCGCGAGAAGCTGCAGGAGCGGTTGGCCAAGCTCTCTGGCGGTGTCGCGGTGATGAAGGTTGGCGCAGCGACCGAGGTCGAGCTCAAGGAGAAGAAGGCCCGCGTCGAAGACGCGCTGCACGCAACCCGTGCAGCTGTCGAAGAAGGCATCATCCCCGGCGGTGGCGTGACCCTGCTGCGCGCGGCTCACGTAATTGATGGTCTGCCGTTCGAGGGTGATCAGAAGGTCGGCGCCGCGATCCTCAAGCGCGCGCTCGAAGAGCCGGTGCGGCAGCTCGTGCGCAACGCTGGCCTGGAGGGCAGCGTTGTGGTCGAGGGCCTGCGCGTGCAGAACAAGCCGAACTGGGGCTTCGACGTGATGAGCGAGCAGTACGTCGACCTGGTTCAGGCGGGGATCATCGACCCCGCAAAGGTCACACGCTCCGCGTTGGAGAATGCAGCGAGTGTGGCCGGGATGATCCTGACCACGGAGGCGCTGGTGACCGACATGCCCGAGAAGAAGTCGGCCGCGCCCGCCGCCGGCGGCGGGCCGGACATGTACGACTAGCTATCAGCAATCAGCAATCAGCAATCAGCTATCAGCTATCAGCTATCAGCTATCAGCGGTCGGGTCTACGGGCCTGACTGCTGACTGCTGACAGCTGACTGCTCCGTCAGCGATGGTCGCTCAACAGGAACGTGACCAGGGCGTCTAGCTCGGCGTCATCGACGGGGAGTGTGGGCATCTCGACGCTGCCGGGGCTGAAGCCGGGGACGCGGAAGGCTTGGGGGAGGCGGATCGACTCGCGTATGTAGGCGTCGGCGGTCAGGCCGGGCCGGCGCAGCGGGGCAATCTGGGCGAGCGCAGAGAGCTCGGGTCCGGCGTTGACCTCGGACTTGAGGCCGGCGGCACTGACTGAGTGGCAGCCGATGCAGCCCTTGCGCTGAAAGAGCGTCTTGCCGTCAGGCGGCGCCGCAATCGGCGCGGGCACCAGGGTTGGCACGGGCGTCGCGCTGGGCACCACGCTCGGCGCGGGCGTCGGGCTGGGCACCGCGGTCGGCGCGGGCGTCGCGCTGGGCACCGCGGTCGGCGCGGCTGCTACTGGTGCTGGGGGCGGTGCCTGATTCAACGTCAGGGCGACGATCGTTGCGCCGAGCAAGCCCAGCGCAACGATGCCCGAAACAACAATCGAGCGCACCCAGATCTAGACGCGGCTTGCTGCTGTCGTGGCACGGCCCGGGCGCACATAGACCAGGACCCGCCAGGCGAAGACGATCACGGCCAAGGCGGTGCCGATGGGTAGTCCGAGGCGCAACGGCGCGGGCCAGCTGGTGTCAGCCGCCGTGTTTGTCGGTGCACTGACCGTGGTCGCGGGAGCAGGCGGCGCGACGGCGCGCGCGGGCTCGGGTGCCTCATTCGCGGGTGCGGGCTCAGGCACGCTGACCGCGGGTGCGGGCGCGCCGACGGCCGGGGCGGGCACGCTTACTTGTGCTACAGGCCGCGGGGCCAGCACGACCGCGATCGAGCCCAGCGCCTGCGGTTGGAACGGCGCCTGGTTCACCGACCAGACCCACTCGCCCGCGCGCGGGAAACGTACCTTGGCCACGTAGTGGCCTGCTGGACCCTGGGCGGTACCGATAAACCGCTCACGCGAGCCACCTTTGGCGTCGGTGATCTCGATCGCCGATTGGGTCGTGGTCACTGGTGAGACGCCGTGCTGGAGGATCGTGTAACCGACCGGATAGGTCTCGCCAGCGGTGATGGTCGCCGGCAGCTCGTCGAGCGTGGTGATCGCCCAGCCACCGGCGAGGGCCGCGGGCGCGGCCATCAGCGTCAGGAGCGCCGCCAGAAGCGCGGCGCGCGGAAGCAGGTGCTGCCAGTGCATGTGCGCTGGTCCTCCAGACAAGTGAGGCTGTGTCTGAGCAGTGGTACACCGCTGTGGCGCATCTGGTTCCGTGACCGGCTTCGCGACGTGGTCATCAAGCCGGGCCATTCGTTGTTTTGCATTCCGATTCAGTACTGGTCGGCGATCCTGGCGGTGCTAGCGCTGGCGCCGATCGTGAGCAGCGGGGCTCGGGCGCTGACCAGGCTGCGACGACGGGACAGGCAGCGGCTGGAACTGGCGCTGGCGTCCTGAGAAGGTCACGAACTCGGCGTAGCCGGCACCCAGCATCAGGTCTACGGCGGCGACCAGATCGGCCGAGACCTCATGTGGGGCGTGCGCGTCCGAGCCAAAGGTGGTCGGAACGCCCGCGGCGCACAGGGCGCGCAGCAGGTCGGGATGCGGGTACATCTCAGCGCACGGCTTGCGCAGGCCGGCGGTGTTGACCTCGACGCACACGCCAGCCCGCGCGAAGCGCTCCGCTACGCGCGCGTATGCCTCGTCCTGGGATGAACTAGCACGCAGGCCGAACTTCTTGATCAGGTCGGTATGACCGATCGTGTCGAACAGCCCGGTCTCGGCCGAGGCGCCGACCGTCTCGAAGTACTCGGCGTAGAGCGCGTCCGGGTCGCGGCCCTCGAAGCCCGAGCGATAGCGGCTGTCGTCGAAACCCCAGCCACTCAGGAAATGCACGCTGCCGATCACGTAGTCCCAGTCATAGCGACGCAGGATGGCTTCGAGCTCGCGCTCGTGACCGGGTACGAAGTCGGCCTCGGTCGACAGGCGAATCGTGATATCGCTGGCGTATGCGCGCCGACAGCGCTCGACGTCCTCGATGTAGAAGTCGTGCTCCCACTCGGCCATACCCAGCTGGGGGTCGCGCGCGGTGGGCGGCAGCCAGTACATGTACAGGTGATCTGAAAAGCCCAGCTCGACCAGGCCAGCCTCGATGGCACGTTCGACGTAGCGCTCCATCGCGCCGACGGCATGTCCGCAGCGCGCCGTATGGACGTGGTAGTCGACCAGCGGGAGCACGATGCAGATTCTAGGCGCGGCCTTGCTCGCGCTTGCCGGCGCCCTGGTGGCGTGGCGGGCACGCGGCGGTCCGATGCGAGCCGGGCCGTGGCCCGGACTGACTGGCCGTGGCGCAGCAGCGATCGTGGGGCAGGCGCTGCTGTTGTCGGCGGGTGTGCTCCTGTCAGACGTGCTGGCGCCGCGGTTGATATGGCTGTGCCTGTTGAGCCTCGGGCCGGTGCTGCTGGCCACGGCGACAGTGCGTGTGCCCGGCGTCGCTTCCGCGATGTGCGGCGCCTATCTGCTGCCGCGCAGCGTGCTGAGCTTGCTTCAGCCTGGCCTGCCGTTGCCGCCGCTGCTGCTGATCCCGGCGATGTCGTTCGATCTTGTCGTGTGGCTCGCCTGGGCTGATCTGGTGTGGTTGTGGCCATCGGGGCGGGGCGAGTGGGGCAAGAAGGCACACGTCGTGCGCGCGGTGCGTCCGTGGCGGCTCTTCGTGGCAAGTGCGCTGTTTGTGCTGCTTGGCCTGGCGGTGTTCAGCGCGACAGGTACAGGATCGTGACCGCCAGCGCGGCCCAGACTGCGACCGCGATAAGTAGCGGGCGGTCGCGGAACAGCAGCTCCTCGGGCGCGCCGCCGACGTCCCCTTCTCGGATCAAGAACAGGTAGCGGAACAGGCCGTACAGGACGACCGGAATGGTCAGCATCATGCTGTGGCTACGCGGCAGGTTCTCGGCTGAGAACGTGTACAGCGCGTAGGTCATGAGGGCGGCGCTGCTGATGACGATGATGAGCTGGTCGATCAGCTCGATCGAATAACTCTCCAGGTTGCGGCGGTGGCCGATGGCGTCCTGGACGCCGAGCACCTGGAGCTCGGTGCGGCGTTTGCCCAGCGCTATGAGCAGGGCGCCCAGGAGCGTGGCGATGTATAGCCACGGTGAAATGGGCACGTCGATGGCGATCGCACCAGCGGCGGCGCGCAGTACGAAGCCACCGGCAATGCCGAAGATATCGAGCAGCACCATATGCTTCAGCGTGGTGCTGTAGACCGCCGTCAGCAGCACGTAGCTCAGGGCGAGCATGCCCAGGCCGAGACCGATCCAGAAACTTGCTGCCAGGCCTGCCACGGCCAGGGCGATGCCGAGTGTGAGTGCGAGCGGTATGGGTACCAGGCCGGCGGCGATGGGCCGATGGCGCTTCGTCGGGTGCTGGCGGTCGGCCTCGACGTCGACGACGTCATTCAGCAAGTAGCCGGCGCTGGACAGGGCGCAGAACGCTGCGAACGTGAGCAGGCTGCGCAGCAGTAGGCCAGGTTGCTGCAGGTTGAGCGTGAAGGCAAGGGCGACGAAGATCAGCCCGTTCTTGGTCCACTGGCGTGGCCTGAACGCCTGGAGTACCGCGCGGGGCGTGACCAGCACCGATGCCGCAGCTGCCTGACGGCCAACGGCGTTGCTCACGCCCGGATTCTAAGCTGCGCTCATGCGACGCACTTGTCCATTACCCGCTGGCGGTACGCCGCCGTCACTGCACGCGCCGCGCGGGAGTGATTTTCCTTCTCTGAAGAGAAGCAGATGTGAGGGGGAGGAAGAGCCAGACCCGTAGGAGTGCGCGGTGTGCCGCTAGCCGGAACACGACTTCAATCGAGTAGATGGAAGCGAGCAGGTCGGTGCTGAGTTAGCGGAAGCGGAGGCGCCAGGTTAGCGGCGGGTTGAACGGCTCTGACGGGAATGGCCGCGCGGCGGTGGGCAGGCCCTCCACCTGCCTGCCCAGGCCGACGTCGACCAGTGCGCGCAGCAGCGGGCGATGGACCCGCTCGGCGTTGCGCGCGCCAAGCGAGCGGCGCTCGGCCTGCGCGAGCTGTTCCAGGGCTCGCTCCTGGAAACCGGCCCAGGCCAGGAGCTCGGCCAGGCGATACCACGGCCAGGCGGCATCGGGCAGACGGTCCGCAGCGCCTTCATAGGCGAGTCGAATACGAACAAAGGTGTCGTGGTCAGCCGGCTCGGCGCAGCCGGCGCGCACGTTGCGCCCGAGCGTACGCACGCCCAGCGGGCCAGACAGGTAATCGCCCTCGGCCAGCATCAGCCAGCCCTGGTCGCGCTTGTTCTGCGCGAGGTCGCGTGCACGGTGGAGCGCTTCGACCTGATGATCGCTCAGCTCATGGCGACTTCGGCGCGGCGCGCTGATGCCTGGTATTAGCCACCAGCGTGGGTCCTGATCGGGCCACAGCTCATTGGTGAGTGGGTCGATCAACGCGTTTGCCCGAGCGCTGTGCACATCGAGTCGACTCGCCATGAGGTACCGACCGAACGCCTGCGCGGCATCGAGGCCGGCCAGTTTGTAGGCATGTACGAACGCAAGGTTCTCAACACGCCGGCCCAGGACATTGCCCGCGTGCAACATGCGCAGTGCGCTGCGCGGCTGGCTGGCGCCGAAGGCGTCTCGGGCGAGCCATTCGGCCGCCTCGGCCTGGATCGACCTGGCCGGGCGATCTTCGAGGACGCGCCGCCAGGCGTCGGCGGCACGGATGTGCACGCGCGACGACAGCGCCCGCGCCAAAGGCGTGAGGTCCGTCTCGAGCTCCCAGTCTCGGGGAAGAACTTCGCGCGCCAGGGCGCTCACGTGATCGAGGCCGGGCTCCAGGTCGCGGGCGCGGAACAACTCGTCGTAAGCGGTGTCGAGGTCGCCGAGCAACAAGGCCGAACGGCCCTTATGGCGGTGGTCGCTGATAGCGAGCAGCAGTTGTTCGGCCTGGCCGCGTTCGGCCTGGTCGTCACGTTGCGGCTGGCGCTCTTGCTGTCTCTTGGCCTTGCATCTGGGCTCTGTGATCGTCGCGCTGAGCTGCTGCTCAATCGTCGGCATTGGCAGCGCGCTGACGGCGGCGCAGGACACGTCATGGAGCTCACTGCACAGCAGCCTGGCGCACAGGGCACTGGCGCACCGCTCGCAGCGTTCGGCGGGTGAACCGCATTGGCTGCACAGCATCGAGATCGACATAGCGCTTGAGGTCTCTAGTATCGGCCGGGAGCTCGACGTTCTTTAGAACGCCCGAGGCGTCAGAAAAGCTCGAACTTGCCGGACTTAACGATCTGGACCATAGGCGAGTAATCAGCGTCGCGGGCGTCGGTGAAGCTGAAGGCGCCCAGGGGAGTGTCGATCTTCTTGAGGGTAGCCAGGGCGTCGCGGACGGCGCGCGGGTCGCTCGCGGTGTGGGCCTCGCGGACGGCGAGCGCCATCAGATAGACACCGGTGTAGGCCTGGGCGGCGAACTGATCGGGGTCCGTGCTGAACCGCGCGCGATAGCTCTGAATGAACTGCTGATTGCGCGGGCTCGGGTTCGCGGCGCTCCAGGCGCTGCCGACGATCACCCCTTCGGCGGCGTCGCCGGCGGCGCGCAGCACACTGGTCGAATTGAAGGCGTTGCTGCCAACGATCGGCACCTTGTCGAGGCCGTAGCGTCGGGCCTGGATCAGGATCTGGGCCGCCATATGCGTCGGCGCGCTGACGAACAAGGCGTCGGGGTTGCTGCTGGCGATCTCGGCGATCTGGCCGCTGAAGTCAGTGTCGTTGGGCTGGAAGGTTTGCTCAGCGACGATCTTGACGCGTGCCTCCTGGAGCGCCGCCTTGAAGCCGCGCGAGCCGGCCCGATTCGGATCGGTGTCTACGTACAGCAGGGCGGCCGTGCGTAGCCGTAAGCGCGACTTGACCAGCTTGACGGTCTGCGGCGTGAGCTGACTCTCGCTCAGGCAGTCGCGGAAGATGAAGTTGCCAATCTCGGTGATGCCACCGGCCGCGTTCGATACGCCGAGCACCGGCACGCCCGCCTGCTGCGCGATTGGGTCGACCGCCAGCGCCGTATCGGACAGTGTTGGACCCAGGATGCCGACGACGCGGCTGTTCTCGATGAACTTCTGGAAGACTGCCGCCGCCTGCTCGCGATCGGACCGGTCGTCCTCGACGATCACCTCGAGTCGGGTCTGGCCCAGCAAGCGCGCCGCATTGACCTCGTCCTGAGCGAGCTTCATGCCATTGCGCTGAGAGACGCCGGCCATCGCCGCCGGGCCGCTCAAGGCGACGGCTGCGCCGATCCGCGCGATCGGGCCGGCGGATTCGCCGGTGCCCTGCACACCCGTTCGGCGCCAGCGCGCGGCGGGCGCCGTGGCCGGGTTGGCGGCGGCTCCGGGCGTAGCGTCGCCGGTCGGCGGCGGCGTTTCGATTCGACTCGGCACACAGCCAGCGGCGACCAGGATGAGGCACAAAAGTAAAGGCGCGGCTCGCGCTGACCGTCTTGTTTCAAAGGCACGGTCGACAACGAATGAGCCGAAGCTGCCGACAAACATGTTGTGCGCGGGCACCGCGGGAAAATGACCACGCGAGTCTCATCGGGGCGTGACCCACGGCGCGGGCTGGCGCCCGCTTGGGAGCCCCAGGAACCCTAATGCATTAGGTTACGAAACGCACGATCGTCGGCGCTAGTTGTTTCCTTGGCCAAGCGGCGTACTGCGACCGCTTTTCAACAACGTGGTGGCCTCGGCGAGGCGTCGTTGGCGCGTCTCCGCGCGTTTGGCACTCTGCAGCCAGTCCACGTACTCCTTGCGATGCGTAAACGACAGACCGTCGTAACGCATGCGCGCTGCAGGATCGGCCTCGAGCAGCGCGGCGAAGTCAGGTGGCAGCTCGACCTCGCGCGGCGCTTCGTCGAGCTCGAGGGTTAGATCGACCTCCTCGCCCGGCTCGAGTTGTGCCCTGGCGCGGATGTCGCGGCGGAAGGCGAGGTAGTACTTCCCACCGTAGACGGCGATGCGGGTGCGGTGGGTATAGCCCTTGACCGTGGCGCAGACCGCGGGACGTTTGCCGGCGCCGAGCGCCTCGATGACGTCGGCGGGCAACTCGAACATGACGCCGGGCTCATTTGGTTGCACCGTGAGGCGCACAGCCCGGGGTTATACCCTGCGGCGCATGGGTCGTGCGCTGGTCGCGCTGCTACTGGCCCTGACGATCGGGTGCACGCCGGCGCCACGCGAGCTGACGCCCAAGGAAGTGCTCGATCGCGCCGCCGACGCGCTCGACCAAGCGACGACCGCGCACTTCGTCCTCGAACAGCAGAACGGCAGTCTGGCGCTTGCTTCAGGGGTGCAGATTGCCAATGCCGAGGGCGACGTCCAGCGACCCGACCGCATCAGCATGAAGTTCACGCTGCGGCTCGCCGGGTTCAGCGCCGAAGCGCAACTCATAGCGGTCGGCGAGGACCTGTTCATCACCAATCCGCTCAGTGGGCAGTGGCAGAAGGCACCGTCACGTACGGGCGCGCCGCGTGTGCTCGACCAGGAGCACGGCATGTCGAGCCTGCTGCGCAAGGTCACCGACGCCCAGCGCGTGGGCAACGAAACGGTCGACGGGGCGCAGACGCAGCACCTGAAAGGACGGGTCGCGGCAACGTCGTTCTCGGACATGACTGGCGGACAACCGTCGGGTGACTCGGTAGCCGGTGATGTATGGGTCGGCGCTGATGACTTCTTGCCACGGCAGGTACGCATGGAGGGTGTGCTCGGGGCAGGCGATACAGCGCAGACCATTCGAACGCTGAAATTCTCGAAGTTCAACGCGCCGGTGACGATCGAGCGGCCCAGCTAGCTCGTGCCGCGGGCGTGGGTGACCCTGGCGGCGCTCGGGACGTCGGTCTTTCTCGGCGCGCTGGATCAGACTGTCGTGGTCACGGCCCTGCCGGCGATCGTCGACGACCTGCAGATTCCGTTCAATCGGCTCGACGACGCGGCCTGGATCGTCACCGCCTATCTCCTTGGCTACACGGTTGCCATGCCGCTAATCGGGCGGATGTCAGACGTTTTCGGCCGACAGCGTGTCATGTACGCCTGTTTGGGGCTACTGGCCGGGACGTCTGTTCTGTGCGGCGTTGCGCGCAACCTGGAATGGCTTGTCCTCGCCCGAGGTCTACAGGCCGTGGGTGGTGGGGCGCTGCTGCCGGTCACACTGGCGGTCGTCGGCGATCTGTTTCCAGCGGAACGGCGCAGTTTGCTGCTGGGTCTGGTGGCTGGCACGGCCGAGGCGGGCGGCGTGCTTGGGCCGCTGTGGGGCGCGGCCGTGCTCGATCACCTCACCTGGCGCTGGGTCTTCTATCTCAACGTGCCGGTCATTGCGCTGATTGCGCTGGTCCTGCAGCGGGCGCCGGCGCCGTCGAGCCGCGGCGGCACTGCCGTGGACTATCGCGGTGCGCTGCTGCTTGGCACTGGCCTCGGAGCGTTGGCGCTGGGGCTGTCGCGCGAGACCAATCAAGGCGGTGTGCTGGTGCGGGTCGTGCTTGGCGTCGGATCGCTCGTGCTGCTCGGGGCATTCGTACGGCACGGTTTGCGGACGACTGAGGCGCTCGTCGATCTGACGTTGTTTCGCGCTCTGCCGTTTGCCGCGGGCAACCTGCTCAGCCTGTTGTCCGGCGTGGCGCTGATCGTGGCGATGGTCGACATACCGCTGTATTCGGCCACCGTCTTGCGGCGTTCGGCCGTGGATGGCGGGCTGCTGCTGATGCGCCTGATGATCGGCATCCCGATCGGGGCCGTCGTGGGCGGCGGGTTGATTCGGCGCACGGGTTCGGCGGCTGCCGCGACGGTCGGCGTGGTCGCCGCGGGCGGCGGACTGGTGCTGCTGGCGCGCTGGCGACCTGAGACGAATCTGGCCGATCTGACCGGCTACCTGTTGCTCTGCGGCATCGGCTTTGGACTGCAGCTCGCGCCGATCACGAGCGTGGTCGTGGGCTGGGCTGGCGCGGCGCGCGCGGGCGTCGCATCGGCTCTGGTGACGGTGATGCGCACGATCGGTATGCTCGTGGGCATCGCCACGCTCACCAGCTGGGGCCTCGATCGGTTCAGCGCCCTAGTGGCTGACCTGGCGCTGCCGTTGCCGGTACTCGGCGAGTCGGCCGAGGTGAGCCAGGCGCGCATCGACGCCTACCAGCAGGCGATCGTCGAGGCCAGCGTGAACGTGTTCAGCGAGACGTTCACCGCGGCCGCCGTCGTGTGTCTGGTGGCGTTGCTACCCGCACTAATACTGCGATTGCCGGCGCGAACGGCGTATCGTTAGGCCGGCATGCCGTCCGTGGTGTCTGACGTGCGCGACAAGCTCAAGGGCTGGCTGCGGCGCGAGCCAAAAGTCGTCGTTCCGCACACCATCCTCGTGGTCGACAGCAACACCACCGATCGGCGCACGACGGCCGGGTGTGTGGCGCGGCTCGGCTACGAGGCACTCGAGGCGCCGTCGATTGCGCAGGCGCTCCGCCAGCTCGAAGCCCACGATCCGGACTGTGTGCTGCTGGCATTCGATCTCTCGGACGCAAAGGGCCTCGAAGGTCTGGAGCAGATTCGAACCCTCGATCCGAACCTGCCGATCATCATGCTCGCGCCGAGCTATCACGATGGCCGTCCGGCCGAGGCGATGCGCCGCGGCGCGCTGGCGTATCTGGCCAAGCCGTTCGGGCAAGACGATCTGCGCGAGCTACTGCCTCGGCATTGATGGATCTCGAGTCGTCGCTCGAGGCGATGGCGTCGACGCTGGCCGATGCCGATGTCGAGCTGGTGACGGACCTGGGCGGGCACCGCGAAGTCGCCCAGGCGCGGCTCTGGCAAGGCAAAGTGCTGGTCGACTGGGAGCCGGACGAGCAGGCCGGCGGGTGTTTGCTGCGGCCAGCGCTGGTGCGCCGGCTGCTGGCGCTGCACGCCGACGCGACACTCCACAGTGGCGGATTGGAGCTGCGGCTGCGCGCTTCTGGTCGCGTCGTGACGGCGCTCAGCGAGACACACGCACAGCTGGTGACGCAACTGGGCGGCGCGGCGCGCGTCGAGCTGCGGGCGCGCCTGCGCTTCGCGGGTGCTACCTACGAAGGTGGCGACGAGGTGTACAGCGTCGTCGAGCGCGGGCGGCGCTTCGATGTGCTCAGACTCACGGCGAGCGTGCGTCGCCACCCGGCGCGGTCAGGGTCGCCACGTACGTCGCGCGCGCCGACGTGATCGGCCCATCCACGCGCGTGTAGCAGCCACCGAAGCGGCCGCCGATGACGAACGCGCCAACACAGGCATAGCGGGGCTCGACCCAGCTGAGGCGTTGCTGCCAGTCGTCGACCTCGACATCCGCGACGGCGGGCGACTCGACGGCGCGCTGGACGACGTAGCCGCCCTCGAGGAGCCGCGCTTCCCAGCCGCTCGGATCGAGGGTAGCCCCGAACACGACGGAATCGCCTTCGCGGCCATTGACGTGCTTCACTACGCCGCGCGGCAGCAGATCGACAGCGCGTGGGTCGCGGGCGAGGAGGGTCGGCGGAAGATGACACTCGATGGCCCGGCAGTCCGCCTTGGGCAAATCGTGGCGATGGGTCCACAGCCAGGCGAGACACGCCTTCGACTGAGCCAGGAAGCCGCGCAAGCCATTCAGTAACAGGATGCGCTGATCGCACACGGCATCCATCAAGGGGCCAAAGATAGCGTGACGGTAGAGGCGCTCGACCGGGTAGAAGCGATAGAGCGCTTGGATTGGTTGGCCACGCAGGGTGATGCCGCTGGTGCTGGGGGCCAGATCGGTCACATCGCCGACGAGCGTGGGCAGGCCATGTTTCTCGAGCAGCGCGCCGAGCCAGGTGGCTTCGGACATATCTTCGAGCCAGCTGTGCGCCGACACCACACCGATGAGCTGCACTGGCGCGGGTTGTTGTGCGAGGCGGGCTCTGATGGCCGCGACGAGCTGGCCGCCGAGCCCATGACTCGGGGCGGAGCGTTGGTGCAGGCGGGCAATGGCTGGCTCGAAGCCAGTTGCCTCGCGGCCGCCCGAAGGCGTGTCGGCGTTGTATTCGATGACCTGCCACTGGCCATCGGGCGCCAGCAGGCAGTCGAAGCGACCGAACAGGCTCGTGGGCAAAGCCGGCTCCTGGCGGGCGAGCTCGATCGCGGGCCACGGCCAGGCCAGGTCGGGCCACCAATCCGGATCGTCGAGGATGCGCTGGACGGCCAGGTCGATGAGGCGCGCGAAGCGCGGGGCGATGCTTCTTAGCTGACGCAGTTCGACTGAAGTGAGCTTCAGGGTGGCCAGGGACAGATAGCGGCGACCGGCGGCCCAGGCATCGAGGTTCAGCTGGCGATAGCCGGCACGCGCTACTGTCTGCCAGGCAGCGTCGTAGTCGACGTACGAGTGATACAGACGGAGTGTCTTCACCCGTGCTGGATGCGCCGGATGCGCGTGATGCCGCGCACGCGCAACGTGCGCAGATCGGGCAGCTCGAAGACGGCCAATTGGTAGCGGTTGTCGGCGCGCGGATCATGCGCCAGGCGGTTACGCAACGGCCGGGCGCGCTCGGCGTCCAGAACGAAGACGACATTGGCCAGCCCTTCGGGTCTTCTTGGCAGGCGGCGCGACTCGTGGACGACCGTCCAGGCCAACTCGTTTGCCGGCAGCAGCGCCTCGGCGTATGGCCAGCGCGGCAGCAGCAGAACTGGATGTGCGTACCGGACCAGCCTGGCGGCGACCTGGACGCCGAGCGTTGGCTCGAGGTCCAGCAGACACAGCGTTCCCGGCGTTTCCAGCACTGGTGCGATGCATGCTGCCAGGTGCGCTGCCTGGGGTGCGCTTCGCGGCGGTCGTGGGTCAATGCGTTCCAGCTCGGGGCTGAGCAAGGTCGGGCACACTGACCAGCCGCGCCACGGCCCGGCCGCGGCCAGCCAGCGCTCCCACGCGCGCCGCCCGGCGGGCAGCCTCATGGGGCATTGAGCCGCTGTTCGGCTTCTAGCAGCGTGGCGGCGAGCTCGTAGCGCTGTGGCTTGGGCAGCCACGGGATGAGGCGCTGCCAGTGTTTGCGCAGCGCTGGGTCGGGTAACAGAGGGGAGCGCGCGACGAGTTCTCGCAGCCACGCCGGATCGTCGGGTACGGCCTCAGGCATCGAAGGCGGCGCGCAGCGGGTGGGCTCGCGCCGCTACGATCGCGGCCGAGCGTCGGACCGAGTCGTCGGGGTGATCGCGCAGCGCCAGGCCGACCGTCTCGGCCAGGCGAGCGAGGCGCAGCAGCGAACTCAGCAGGTGTGGATCGACCTGACCCCGTGGCAGGGGTTGGAACTCGAGGCCTCGCAAGAGGAGACCACGGCCATCTGGGTCAGCCGTGCCGTCCAGCAGTGCCCGCGCGGCTCTACGAGCTGCTGCTCGAGCCGATGCCTTTGCCACCGAAGCCACCACTCGACCCGCCCGACGAGCCCGAGACGCTCGTCCCGCGCGACCCGGACGACACCGAGCCGGCGCTGCGGCTCGCGATACTCGATGTGGACTTGGGCACCGACGAGATGCTCTTGCCGCTCGAGGCCCTGCTTACGTCGCTCGCTACCGAGGCCGACTTACTGGTTGCGGCGCTGACGCGCGCGGTGGCATCGGCCGCCGACTTGCTGGTCGCCGCGACGCCCCCACCCGTGCCGCCCGACTGCCCCGAAACGGCCGAGCGCGAAGCTTGCAGCGCGGTCGCGCGCGCGTCAGCCTGGGACGACGCGACTGTTGACGGTGCCGAGCCCGAGGGAGCCGGAGGCGGCGAGTAGAAGACATCGCCGGAGCGCGTTGGCGACGGTGCTGGGTTGTTGATGATGACGCTTGGCCCGCGATAGAACCCGCCGTTAAAGAGCCACATCCAGATCAGAAAGTCCGGCACGAACGACCCACCGCCGCCGCGATTGACAACCACCGGCTGCTGAACTGGCGCGGGTGTGCCTGGCGCGGCCGTGGCCGCGGGCTGCGCGCCAGGATCTTGCGCCTGCGCCGCCAGGTCCTGGTCGACCTGTTGCAAGCGCGGCTGAAGCAATCCCTGCAGGTCCACTTTGCCCGTGGGCTCAGCACGCGCACCGTCGAGGGCCGCGTTGGCGACGTAAACGGTGGCGTTTTCGCCCTGGATGTCTGTTTGTTGCCGCTCGATCACCACGTCGCGCAGCGTGACCACCGTGCCCGGTTCGTAGAGCGACTTGTCGCCATCGCGAATCGCGACGTACACGAGGTCTTCGGCGCGCGTCGGTCGGCCCGATTCGATTAGCGCGCGATCGATGACCTGGATGACCGGCGCATTCTCCTCGACGCGCAGGACAACGCCGTTGCTGTAGGTATGTGTGCCGCCCGCGTTGGCGGCCGCCTCGGCGTTGTACGCGGCGTCCAGGACCGTCGGCTCACCTTTTATGGCGCGCGTGACCGCCAGGTAGCGCTCATCCTGCTGCCAGCGCTCGACCTCGGCACGCCGTTGGCTGACATCAGCCGTACCGGTCGCATCGGCGGGCGTCAGCGGATCGAGGAATTGCGAGGCCCCGTCACGCGTCCCGACGGTGACTGGCTGCGCAGCCACGCGGTACACGGTGCCTGGATCGTCCATGTCCGAGCCTGCCCGATCGACCAGGATCGGCCCCTGGGCCTGACCGCTAGTACGCGGGACGAGGATCGCCCACGGCTGCGCGTCGGAGCCGGGGTCGACCAGCAGCAGATCGGTGAAATTCCCCGGACTGGCTCGCGGCTTGGCCGCAATGCTCGCGTCGTTTGGGTTGGTGCTGGGTAGGGCCGAGATGGCCGCGGCCGTGGCTTCGGGGTTGGCATTCGGCTTCTCGCACGCCGCCGCGACACTCGCCAGCGCCAGACAAGCAGCCAGCGCGAAGTGTGCGATCAGGCGGTTGAGCCGACCTGCGCGCCGGGCTTGGGTGCGCTTACCGCTCAAGGCCAAGGCAAACGCCGCTACCTCAGTGGCTGGGGCGACCGGAGTCGGTGGCGTCCACGGCGTGGCGCGCAGCCGAGCCTCAAGCTCGTTGACCACGACGTCGACGTCGGCGCTCACTGCACCACAGCGTAACGCACTGCGCTAGCCGTTCTCGAAGAAAGACAGCGCGGCATAGGCGGTCGCGAGCAGCACCAGCAGTCTGGCCAGGTCGGTGCCAATTGGGGAACGGTTCGCCTGGCGGCTTTCAGGGACCGTTTGCTCGAGGCCGATGAACAGCGCCGACAGGCCAAAACCGGCGAGCGCCATCCAACGTTCCAGCGCGCGCTTATCGGCAATGTAGGCGGCCGATCGGCGCGGATCCGCTGAGCTCGGTGCGTTCACAGTCGAAGCCGGGGCGTTTGCACGCGGCAACTGCGCGAGCAGGCTAGGCACGAATCGATCGATGCTGCCGCCAGCGAGCGCCAAACGTGGCGGCCCGGACTGCTCGATGCGCGTCATGTCCGCGTTGGTCAGCACCACATTCAGGGCGCCGAGCAAAGCGACGAAGGCGCCCACGCCGATGAGCAGTCGAGTCTGCGACGACGGCCGCGCGGTGCCCACGCCAGCCGCGTGGTACGTGCCGTTGACCCGCGTGCCCACAGCGGGATCGTAGCCCGGCCGCCCGAGCAGGCGTGACTCTGTCCCCCTGCCAGGGGGATTTCGGTCAATGGCTCTATCGGGCTATGTGGCGCCGCCGATCCCTGTGGCAGGAGACGCACGTCCCAGGTGCGTCCCACGTGGAGGTGGCTCCCAATCGTGAAAAGAAAATTCTTATCGATCCCCCTGGCGCTCACGGCCCTGCTGGTCGCGGGCACGCTGGTGAGTGGAGCAGCACTCGCGGCACCGACCGCGAATGTCAAGCTCGACAAAACCATACGCGTGCACCCGAAGCTGCAGTACGGCGCTCAGGTTGAGCCCAACAAGACCGTCAACGTCCTGGTCCAGAAGCTGAACGCGGCTGTGGACTTGCGTGCTCTGGCCAGCCGCGGCAAGGGCAAGGTCGGCGAGGACTTCTCGCTCTTCAGCACCACGTCGATGGAGATCATCCAAAAGGACGTGTTCGAGCTGGCCAGGGAGCCTGGCGTGCTGTTCGTCTCGCCCGATGGCGAGTTGTCGTCAAAGAAGAAGTCCGATTTGAGCAAGGTCTCGAACAAGGGCTCCAACCATGACGACGGCAAAGACGACGATCAAGACGACGACGAGCAGCGGCTGGAAGATTCGGTGCGTCGCCTCGCCATGCTGCCAGTCAAGAAGGTCAAGCCGGCGTTGACGCTGCCGACCGCGGCCAACCTGCTGACTACGTTCAATCAGGATGTCAAGTCGCCGACCGTGTGGGCCAAGGACAAGGGCGGCCTGACGGGCGCCGGCGTCACTGTGGCGGTGCTGGACACGGGTGTGAACCCGTTCCATGCCGACGTCAAGAGCAAGGTCCACCCGGTCTTCGTCAACCCGCAAGCGACGGGCTACCTGGATGAGCTCGGCCACGGCACGCACGTGATCGGCATCATCAATGGCCGCAGCGCGGGCGATCAGTACGTCGGCATCGCGCCGGACACACGCGTCATCAGCGTCAAAATCGCCGATGACAAGGGTGCCGCGCTCGAGTCGGACATGCTGCGCGGCATCCAATGGGTGTACGAGAACAAGGACCGCTACGACATCAAGGTGGTCAACCTGTCGCTCGGTGCGGCCACGCCGCAGAGCTACAAGCAGAGCCCGATCGACGCCGCCGTCGAGCGCCTGTGGCAGGCCGGCGTCACCGTCGTCGCCTCGGCCGGCAACCGCGGCGCGGGCAAGGGCACCACGTGGTACGCGCCGGGCAACGACCCGTTCGTGATCACCGTTGGCTGTCTGGACGATAACCAGACGACGAAGGCGGACGACGACAGCAGCTGCTCGTTCAGCAGTCGCGGAGCGACGCAGGATGGCATTACCAAGCCAGAGCTGGTCGCACCGGGCCGGCGCATCGTGGCGCCGCTGGCGAGCCTGACGGCTGACCTGGCGACGCAGTACCCCGATCGGGTTACGGTCGACCAGGAGCACATTCGCCTGAGCGGTACGTCGATGTCGACGCCGATGGTTACTGGTGCGGCGGCACTGCTGCTGCAGAAGTATCCGGCGCTCAAGCCGAACCAGCTCAAGTGGCTGCTGACGAGCTCGACGCACAGCTACAAGGGTCAGCCCGACAAGGCCGGCGAGCTGGACATCGCCAAGGCGGTGTCGATGGCTGGCGGCGGTCTCAAGGAAGCCAACGGGGGGTTGAAGCTGAGCCCGCTGCTGACCCTGGCAGGTGCCACCAACCTGCTGCTCGGCAATTCGTTCTGGGACAACTCCTTCTGGGACAACTCCTTCTGGGACAACTCGTTCTGGGATAACTCGTTCTGGGACAACGCCTATTACGACAATTCGGACAACTCCTTCTGGGACAACGCCGGCGGCATCGACTAACGCGCTCGGTTCGTCCCTCGAAATGGCCCGCGGCAAACGCCCCGGGCCTTTTCTTTTGTCCCGCGCTGCCGATTCTCAAGCGAGGACAAATGGGTCGCTACACGACAGCGTCCAAAGCATGGGTCGCCTGGCTAGCCCTGGCCGCCATCGCGATGACTATCCTGAGCGGCCCGCCGTCCGAGGCGACTGCCCGTGATTGGCTGGCGCTTGCGCTGTTTGCCGTGGCCGGCGCGACGGCACATCTGTTCCCCGTGCGCTCAGCGCTCGGTGGCGCGACCTATTCGCTGACCAACGTCTTCCTGATCACGGGCGCGGCCACGCTGCCACCGGCGCTGTTGACCCCGCTGGCGATCATGGCGCTCACACCCGAACGCTGGCGCCGCCGTGGTCGGCCTGGTTTTCTGATTGGTTGGCTCTTTAACGTCGCGCAGAGCGCCGTCGCGCTGCATGTCGCCGGCGCGTGGGTGCACTGGGTCGGCCTGGGCAGCCTGTCGAACCTGCAGGAGCTGCTGGCGCTGCTCGGCGGTGCGGCGCTGTACACGGTGACCCAGGAGCTGTTGGTCGGCATCATCATCAGCTTGCAATCGCGCACACCGATCTTCAGCAGCGATACCTTCCGCCTGCCGTCACTATTGACCAACAGCCTGGTCGGCGTGCTGGCAATGATGGTGGCCGGTTTGTGGCTGAATACGCCGCTGCTGCTGGCGCTGCTGCCGCCGCTGCTGATCATCGTGTTCCGCATGACGCGCACCGCCCACCTGGCGCACCTCGCGGAGCTCGACGTCAAAACGGGTCTGCACAACTACCGCCACTTCGAGCGTGCGCTCGAGGAAGAGCTCGCCCGCAGCAATCGCGTCGGTCGACCGCTGGCAGTGCTGTTCGCCGATCTGGATCACTTCAAACTGGTCAACGATCGGCATGGCCACGCTGTGGGCGACCAGGTGCTGATCCAGACCTCGACCCTGATGTCGTCGGTCCTGCGCAAGACCGACCTGGTTGCGCGCTTCGGTGGTGAGGAGTTCGTGGCCTTGCTGCCAGGCACCGATGCGGATGAAGCCGTGTACCTGGCCGAACGTGTCCGGCGCGCGGTCGAGGGTCACCACTTCAACACTGGCACCGATGGCCTGACGCTGCGCTGCACGATCAGCGTCGGCGTCGCGGCAGTCCCGGCTGACGGCATGGACTCGATCGCGCTCATGAAGCAGGCTGACGCGGCCGTCTATCTCGCCAAGCGCACCCGCAACGCCGTGGCCCGCCCGACCGAGGAAGTGCCGGCCGTCGTCGACGTGAAATCCGCTGCGCCGGCGTCGTCCGTGACGTCGCAGATGTCCTGGCCGGCTGCGGTTCTGCTGTGGTCGTGCGTCACCGCGGGCGCCGCAAGCCTCGGCCTGAGCGTCATGAACATCTGGCAAGCCGGTGCCTGGTTCGACTTGTGGCCATTCCTACTGCTGGCCATCGCCGCCGAGTTTCTGGGCATCCGCATCTTCGAGTCCGGGCGCGACCGCGTGTCCTTCTCGTTTGGTGGCGCGGCCAGCATGATCGCCGTCACGGCACTGCCGTTTGGCGCACCACTGACCTGTCTGCTCGGTGTGCTTGCCCACGACTCGCTGTTCCGACGGCGTGACCTGAAGCGGATGTTGTTCAACCTGTCCAATCCGCCCCTCGCAACTGGTGCGTCGGTCTGTGTCTACCTGCTCCTGCGACCGACCGGGTCGGGCTTCAGCCTGATGCATCTGGTCGCTGCCTTTGCGTCGGCGGTGACCTACTACGTCTTCAACTCCTTCCTGATCTACGTGATGATCAGCCTGTACAGTCGGCGCTCCTTGTGGGGCCTGGTGCGCGAGTCCGGCTGGAGCATCCCGATCAACATCTTCCTGGGCCTGACTGGCGCGTTCCTGGGTGGTGCACACGATCAGCTGGGCACGATTGGCACGCTCATTTTCATCGTGCCGGTCGTGATGATGCGCCTGACGCTCGATTTCTACTCGCGCCGCAGCCAGAAAGCGATCGAGACGCTGCAAAACCTGAACGGTCAGCTGGAAGCCGAGATCAGCCAGCGCAAACGGTTCGAACAGACGCTCGAGCACCAGGCGATGCACGATCCATTGACCGACTTTCCGAATCGTAGCTACCTGCTCGCGCGGCTAGCGGAGCTCGTCTCGGACGGCGAAGAGCCGGCGCGCCCATCGGCCCTGCTGCTGCTCGACCTGGACCGCTTCAAGGAAATCAACGACACCTTCGGCCACCAGTGCGGTGACCTCCTCCTGCAGGAAGTTGGTCAGCGGCTGCGCGATCGACTTGGATTCGGCGACATCATCGCCCGACTCGGCGGCGACGAGTTCGGCGTCCTGTTGCCGGGCGCCGGCGCAGAACGCGCAAGCGAAGCGGCACGCACGATTCTGCAAGCGCTCGAGCAGCCACTCCTGCTCGAAGGTCAGGAGCTCGAAGTCGGAGCCAGCATCGGTATCGCGCTCAGCCCGGACCATGGCTGTGATCCGGATGTGCTGATGCGCCGCGCAGACGTGGCCATGTACGTCGCCAAGCGCGGACACACCCGCTTGTCGGTTTACGATCCGGAGCAGGACCATCACAGCCCGGAGCGCCTGCAGCTGGTCGGCGAGCTGCGGCGGGCGATTGAGTCAGATGGTCTTGTGCTGCACTACCAGCCCAAGGTGTCGTTCCGCACCGGCAAGATCATCGGCTCGGAGGCGCTGGTGCGCTGGGCGCACCCGCAGCGCGGCATCATCGCGCCTGACGATTTCATCCCGCTGGCCGAGAACACAGGTCTGATTCGACAGCTGAGCCGCTGGGTGCTGAACGAAGCGCTGCGCCAGTGTCGCGCCTGGCAGGACGCGGAGCTGTACTTGCCGGTCTCGGTCAATCTGTCGACCCGCGATCTGCTCGATCCGACGCTGCCCGAGATTGTCTCGGACCGGCTCGAGCATTGGCGCCTGGCGCCCAGCAGCCTCAAGCTCGAGATCACCGAAAGCGCCGTCATGGCTGACGCCGAGCGCGCCATCGAAGTCCTCGGCCGGCTGCGGTCAATGGGCGTGCGCATCTCGGTCGACGACTTCGGCACGGGCTATTCGTCATTGAGCTATCTGAAGCGCCTGCCCGTGGACGAGCTGAAGATCGATCGCTCGTTCATACGGCAGATTGCCTCCGACGAGAACGACGTGGCCATCGTGCGCTCGACGATTGGCCTGGCGCATGACCTCGGCCTGACCGTCGTCGCCGAGGGCATCGAGGATCGCCAGAGCTGGGATGTCCTGGCCAGGCTGGGCTGTGACGTGGTCCAGGGCCACTACGTGAGCCGGCCGCTCACCGCTGACGCGCTGGTCGAATGGCTGCGCCGCACACCCGAGACGGAGCAAGCCGCCTGATACGTGGTTCCGCGTTGGTACGTGGGCCGACTCCGACTGGAGGCTTGGCTGACACCCGCTCCTACCGGGGTCCTTTCGGGTCGGAACGGTTCGGTTGGTCCGGCGGTGGCCGCGGCGGCGTATCCTGCCGGCGAATGGCGGAGAGCAACGGCATGCGGCTGGTCGGCCAGACCAATTTGAACGGCCACGGCGACTGCATGCATGTCAACCTCAAGGACCACTACGCGTTCGTGGCGCATATGGGCGAGAGCCGCGTCGGCACGTCCGTGGTGGACGTCTCGGATCCGCGTATGCCCGGCGTGGTGACGCAGTTGGAGACGCCACCCGGTACGCACTCGCACAAAGTGCAGATCGTCGGCGACATCCTGCTCGTCAACTACGAACGCAGCATGTTCGAGCCCCACGCGACGTCGTGGCAGGGTGGGCTCAAAGTGTTCGACGTGTCGAAGCCCGAGCAGCCGCGCGAGATTGCCTTTCTGAAGATGCCGGGCAAGGGCGTGCACCGCATGACCTACTGGGAGCCGCCGTATGCCTACATGAGCGGCAGTGACGAAGGCTTCCTGGATCAGTTCTTTGTCGTGGTCGATCTGTCGGAGCCGACGCGTCCCTGCGAGGTCGGTCGCTGGTGGATGCCTGGCCAACGCACCGGCGAGGATCGGTCGTGGACGCCGACGGAGGGCCACGGCGGCGAAGCTGGCGCCAAACGTGTCGCGCTGCATCATCCGTTAATCCGCGGCGACCGCGCGTATTGCGGCTGGTGGGACGCCGGGCTGGTCATCCTGGACATTTCGGACCGCGGTCGGCCTCGGTTCGTTAGCCAACTTGAATTCGGATCGGATGTGAGCGGCGCAACGCACACCGCGCTGCCGATCCCGGGCCGCGACATCCTCGTCGTGACCGATGAGCAGATCGCCGCGGATTGCACAGGCTTGTTTGCGCAGGTGCGCATCGTCGACATTGCCGACGAGCAGCACCCGCGGGTCATCAGTGAGTTTCCGCGCCCGCAGGGTGACTTCTGCACCCGCGGTGGCCGGTTCGGTCCGCACAACCTGCACGAGGGCCGGCCTGGCTCATGGCAGGACCCGAACACGGTGTACCTGACCTACTTCAACGCCGGCCTGCGCGTGGTCGACATCAGCGATGCGGCGGCTCCGAAAGAAGTCGCCTGGTTCGTGCCCGACGCGCCCGCCGGTCGGTCGAGCATCCAGTTCAACGACGTGCTCGTCGGGCCGGATGGCCTGGTCTATGTCACCGACCGCTATACCGGCGGGCTGTACATCCTCGAATTGTCAGGATGACATCGGCATGATGAGCTGGACGCCATCGGGTGGAGCCTCGAGGCGGCCGGCGCGCAGGCCGATTAGCCTGATGGGTCGGCGATTCCACGCTTTGCGCATCAACGCCGCGGCCCCCGCCGCAAGCACCTGCGCATCGTCGGTGGGCGTGGCTAGCCGCTGCTG
>DASXRR010000518.1:0-2660 GCA_036506475.1 Chloroflexota bacterium | reverse complement strand
TCTGGCCAGCAGGCGTTCCAATACCGTTCCGAAAGCGTTCGAGGATCCCTGGTCGCGGCAGCAAAAGCGTTCTGAGGGACCGTCGCAGACACTCCGCGCCGAACGTTTCGATTCCCCTCAGGTGCAGTTCCGCGCCCTGTCAGTAGGAGCGGAACTCTCGACGAGGCGTTGAAGATTCCTTCTTGCAAATAAGGTTGCTTTTAGAGCGACGGACACCGCATCGGCGATGACATCGCCGAATTGGACCTGCTGAAGCGGCCCCGCGTCGTCGGATTGTCGATCGCCGCGAGCTATAGGCTCTCCCGCACTTCCGGTGAAGTGATCTCGTCCGGCAGTTTGTGCGTCCGGCAGCCTTGCTGTGATTAGGCAGCGCTGACGACGCGGCGACGGAGCAGTGCCGTTGAGGCGCGGCCATAGCCCTGTCGTTTCAGGAGTTTGACCCGCGTGACGTGGCCTTCGACCGGACCAGTGGACCAGCGCAGCGTGAGTCCAGCATTGACGGCCGCGCGATCAGCTTGAATGCCGCGGGCGAGGCTCATGAACGGACCCAGTCCGCTGGCGGTAGCGTCCTGGAGCCAGGCGTCGAGATCGCGAACGCACTGACGCACGACCAGCCGCCGAAAGCGCTGAAGTAATTGGTAACCCGCAGCGATGCGCTCGTCCTCGGCGAGGACGTCCTGGAGTACATTGCGCTCGTACTGATCGAGTTGATTAGGCGGGCGCAAACACACCCAGCGAACGTTGACCTTCCGCTGTCGGGGTTGCCGGCGATGCGGTTGGCGCCCGGTGTTAGGGTCGGGCGGTGGCCGGGGACCACGCCATGGGACGATCACTCGGTACAAGAGCGATCGGCTGCCGCGATAGCCAAGCGCCTTGAGCTCGCGAAAGAGTTGGGCGATGTTCAAGCAGCCAGCTTGCCAGCGGGCTTCCAAGTAGTCGCGATACGGCACCAGGGACGGCGACGTCAGACCACCGGCTCGATGCCGCTCGAATGGACGATTCCGTGGCGGCTCCGGTGTGCGAATGAGCCGCCGCACGGTCATGCGGCTCATGCCGAGATCGAGGGCGATGCGCCGGATGGGCTCGCCAGCCGCGTATCGCGCGCGAATGGTGTCCCATCGGGCAACTCGCCGCGCGCGGGCTTCTAGCTCGAGCTGTTTCGTGCGGCTGATCGGTGGCGGTAGCAGTGCCGGCGTCACACCCGACTCTAGGTCCGCCTCGGGAGCGATGACGGCATACTCCACTCGCCGGCGACGACCGCGGAGCACCTCATCGAGCGCCGCACCGGCATTGGCCGACAGGTGGAACCGATCAGCCACCTGGATCGCATCTGGTGCTCCCTGGCGGCCGCCCTCGGCGTACGCACCAGCACGATCGCGGACGATGATCTCGACGCCAGGATGTTGGCGGAGCCACTTGGCGAACACCTCGGCGGTGCGGTCGTCCAGTAGGTCAATCGGTCGATGCCTTTCGAGGTCCACCAGGAGCGTGCCGTAACGGCGAACGCCACGGCCGCGCCGCAACGCCACGTCATCGACTCCCAGCACTCGCGGGGTGCGAACCGGTGCGTCGATCATCGCGTGCAGCATCCGCAACAACGTATCCGGGCTGGTAGGTACGCCTGCCTTGCGGGCCAGACGTGCACCGCCTTCACCGCCCGCTTGCAGCGCGAAGGTCTGCAGCAACTCGGCTGCGCCGTTAGTGCGGCGGGCGTAGCTGGCGAGCGCACCCTCGAATCGTTCGGCGAAGATCCTCCGCGAGCAGGCTAGTGCATCGCAGAACCAGCGACGCGTGTGCACGCGCAGGTGGACCGTTCGACCGCGCCAAGGCAGATCTATCGGCCGTCGCTCATAACGGCTGTGCCGTCGTCGACTCAGCTCACCGCAGCCTGGACACGCAACCGCGGTACGCGTTGGCTCGGCGATCAGGACGAGGCTGCCGTCCTGCTCGACAACGACCAACACGATCTGCCACCGGTCTGATGCGGCGCCTAACGGTTCGGCCACGGCTGCTCACCCCGCCTGCCACGCTAGCGCGATTCGCCGCCGACCGGAAGAGCCTTGGCGCCGACGTCATCAAAAGCCCGGGAGAGCCCTTTTCCGGACGGAATCAACAAATACGATCTTCTGAATATGGGAGCCGAGGACGCTGCGCGAGATGGCTCCAGGCCTCGCCGTTTTTCTCGATTTGCTGCAAATTCGCTGCAACACTGGGGCGAAGCCGTCGGCCGTGCCATCGAGCTGCCAGAAACCCGGCCCATTGACCTGTCGGCGGTAATTTCTCAGGTTTGCACGCGCGCGGGCTTTCTACGCGCGTTGGTCGCCGAGGTCGAGAGGCACCCCAGCGAGAGACGGTGCGGCGTTGACCCCGTATGCTGCAGGCTCTATGGCAAGGCAGCCTGGATGCTCGTAGCTTCTGGCGTCGTGGCAAGGCGGCGCCGTGGCATCGTTCAAGGAGAACCTGCGTGGATGTAGCAGCATGGGCATCCGAGTGCGCAGCAGAGGCCGCTTCGGCCTTCGGGGTATGCTTCCGATTAGGCGGGTTGCGGTGCAACGTCTACTGCACCAGCGAACCAATTCGAGCCGCTACGGAAGCCACTTTGGCGCCCTTTAGCAGCGCGGTCGATCCGGCGCGCAGCCGCGCCGATCATCAGTTCGTAC
>DASXRR010000517.1:0-9900 GCA_036506475.1 Chloroflexota bacterium | reverse complement strand
TCGCCGATAGTCTGCGCTACTGGGTCCAGGAGATGCACGTCGATGGCTTTCGCTTCGACCTGGCGATTACGTTGGCCCGCGAGCCGGAGGTGTACGACCCGGGCGCAGCCTTTTTCGATATCGTCCACCAGGACCCGGTGCTGTCGCAGACCAAGCTGATCGCCGAGCCCTGGGACATCGGCGACTTTGGCTACCAGGTCGGCAATCTGCCGGTCTTGTGGAGCGAGTGGAACGGGAAGTACCGCGACAACGTGCGCAAGTTCTGGAAGGGCGACGCCGGCCAGATCGCCGAGCTGGCTTATCGGTTGAGCGGCAGCAGCGATCTGTATCGCTTGAGCGGCCGCGGACCGGCGGGCAGCATCAACTTCGTGACCGCTCACGACGGATTCACGCTGCGCGATCTCGTTTCGTACAACGACAAGCACAACGAGGCGAACGGGGAACAAAACCAGGACGGCGGGAACGACAACAACTCGTGGAACAGTGGCGTCGAGGGACCGACTGAAGATCCGCGTGTCGAACAGCTCCGCGCTCGACGCATGCGCACGTTTTTGTCCACGCTGTTCCTGTCGCAGGGCGTGCCCATGCTGCTCGGCGGCGACGAATTCGCGCGAACGCAGCACGGCAACAACAACGCCTATTGCCAGGATAGTGAGATCAGCTGGCTCGATTGGGAGCTCAACGACCAGCAGCGCAGCTTGCTCGAGTTCACGCGCGGCGTGATCGCGTTCCGCAAAGCGCATCCACTGCTGCGCCGACGACGCTTCTTCGAAGGCATCTTCGCCACCGGCGCGGACATCAAGGACCTGACCTGGTTCAAGTTGGACGGCACCGAGGTCGTCGACGAGGATTGGGCCGATCCGGACGCGCGCTCGCTGGCGATGCGGCTGGCGGGCGAGGCGATCGACGAACGTGAGCCCGAAGGCGGTCACATCTCGGACGAGACGTTGCTGGTGCTGCTCAATGCGTTCCATGAAGATCTGGTGTTCACGCTGCCCGAGGCGGGTGGCGAGGACGACTGCGCATGGGAACGGCTGATGGACACCGAGGAGGGCTCGCCGCCCGCGCCGTCTGGCGTTCGGTGCCCCGTCGGCAGCACATACAGCCTGGCCGGTCGCGCGCTCGCGCTGTTCAGACGGGTATCGGGTGTCGGGCCCCAGGTGTCGGGGTGATTCCACTGACCCCGAGACCTGACACCTGGCACCTGGCACCGCGAGGGCAGCGAGCATGATCGTCGTCGGGCTCATGTCCGGCACGTCGGTGGATGGCATCGATGCCGCGGTCGTGGACGTCCAGCTTCAGGAGGACTCCCTGCTCGTGCGCCTCCTGGGCTATGACGAGTCGCCGATCGACGCCGCCTTGCGCGACCGAATCCACGCGCTGTTCAGCCCCGAACAAAGTCGAATTGACGACGTCACCGAGGTCAACGTCCTGATCGGCGAAGCCTTTGCCGCTGCGGCCACGCAAGCGTTACGTACGGCGGACGTAACGGCCGACCTGATTGCGTCGCACGGCCAAACCGTCTGGCATCAAGTTGCGCCCGGGCACACACGCTCGACGCTGCAGCTCGGAGAACCGTCCGTCATTGCCGAGCGAACCGGGGTAACGACGGTGGCGGACTTCAGGCCGCGGGACATCGCGGCCGGCGGCCAGGGCGCCCCGCTGGCCAGCTGGGGCGACGGGCTGCTCTTCGGCGACGAGCACCTCAGCCGCGCCGTGCAGAACATCGGCGGCATCGGCAACGTCACCTGGGTGCCGCCGGGCGGCCAATTCGAAGCCATGCTCGCCTTCGACACCGGCCCCGGCAACGCACTCATCGATCACGCCGTATGGCGTATGACCGGTGGCGCGGCGCGACTCGACCTCGACGGCGCGCTGGCCAGAGCTGGGCGGGTGGACGACGAGCTATTGGCCGAGCTGCTGGACCATCCGTACTTCAGGGCGCAGCCACCAAAGAGCACTGGTCGCGAATTATTCGGCGCTCAGTTTGCCGATCCGTTCATTGACCGCGCCCGCACTGACGGGCTTAGCGTGGCTGATGTGGTCGCGACGCTGACCGCCTTCACCGCGCATTCGATCGTCGACCAGTACCGACGCTACCTGCCCGGCCGACCAGATGAGGTCGTCGTCGGCGGTGGCGGCTCGCGCAATCCGTCGTTGATGCGTCTGCTGAGCGAACTGCTCGACCCGGCCCAGATTCGCCTGCACGAAGACTTCGGTCTGCCGTCGTTGGGCCGCGAGGCGGTCTACTTCGCGCTGATGGGCCACGAAGCGCTGTTCGGCCGGCCGAACACGGTCCCCAGTTGCACTGGCGCCCGCCACGCTGTCGTGATGGGCAAAGTCGTCCCCGGCCTGAACTACCGCACCCTCGCCGAACGCGTCGTCGCGAGCACCACCCGCCGCCCGCGCCGCCTGCGCGTCGTCTAGGAGTTCGGCCGAAAAAGGCCCTCAAACGCACTCGCTGCCGTCCCTCTAGGGCGCCTTGCCCGTTGGGGTGAGCTCGCCGAAGAGCGCCTCAGCCACTGCTTGCAGGTGCACCGGCCGATCGCCGTACGCAGCCAGAAACGTGCCGATGGAGGGTATCGCCGCCGCGTCATACGGCCCACGCAAACTGACCGCGACGATCGGCCTGCCAGTCGCCTGCAGGCCACGCGCCAGCGCCACATCCTGAGGCCGTTGGGCCAGGTCATACGTCGCCAGCACGACGACGTCAGCGCTTTTCGCCGCATCGACGGCTGACCGTGGCGAAGCACTGAGCGCGCCCGGGGCATACTGGCGCACTGCCTCGACCAGACTGCCGGCGAGCTCGTCGTCCTCAGCCAGACTGCGCGTCGGCGCATCGGGTACGACCACCAGGATCTTAGAGCCGCCCCGCAGGGGCAAAACGTGCCCATCATCGCGCTGCAAAGTGATCGCCTTACGCGCGACATCTAATGCCAGCGCACGATGCTCGGGACTGTTGAGCACCGCCTGGTCGCCCAACGCCGCTGGCGCGAGACCAGCAATAACCCCGCGTCGCAGCTTGGCTTCGAGCACGCGCAGCACCGACTCGTCCAGGCGCGCCTCAGACACGCGACCCGACTGAACAGCCGCCCAGAGTGCCGGCGGCCCGTCACCGAGCACCGCTCGGTCTTCGGCCGTAATGCCAGCCACCAAGAGCAGGTCGGCTCCCGCCTCGAACGCTTGAACGGCGGCTTCCGCGGCCGTGCGGTCCTTCTTGATGGCGTCCATGTCGAGCGCGTCGGTCAAGATCAGGCCCTGGAAGCCGAGCTGTTCGCGTAGCAAGCCGGTGAGCACCGTGTGCGACAGCGTCGCCGGCAGGTTCGCCCGCGGCTCGATCGCCGGCAGGTACAGATGCGCGGTCATGATGCCGTCTACGCCGGCCTGCATAGCCGCCTGAAACGGCCGCAGCTCTGTCGCCGCAAGTCGTTCGCGCGAGTGTGGCACCACGGGCAGGTCGCGATGCGAATCGACGGCCGTGTCGCCGTGGCCAGGAAAGTGCTTGGCGACGGCGCTCACGCCACGGGCTTGAATACCGCGCACCGTCTCGGAACCCATCTGCGCCACCTCGTCGATAGTCGAGCCGAACGAGCGCACGCCGATGACCGGGTTCAACGGGTTCGTGTTGATGTCGACCACCGGCCCGAGGTCCATGTTCACGCCCATGGCGAGCAGCTCGTCGGCCGAGGCCTCGGCCACCTTGCGCGCCAGGCCCAGGTCGGCCGTCGCGCCGATCGCCATATTGCCTGGAAAGACGGTCGCACCGTCGGTGACGCGTACGACCAGCCCGCCTTCCTGATCGACCGACACGAACAGCGGCACGGGGTCGGCACTGGTTTGCAAGTCGGCGTCTAGCTTGGCGAGCTGCTGCGCGTTTTCGATATTGCGCGCGAACAGGGTCACACCACCCAGGTGCAGATCGTGGATGAGCGCCCGGTTGGCGCCGTTTAGTGTGGTGCCTTCGAAGCCGAGCATGAACACCTGGCCGACGCGCTGTTCGAGACTCATTCGCGCCAGGATCTGGCGCGCCAGCTGTGTCGCGGACGGAGTCGGCACGGGCGTTGGGACATTCTGCGCTGTCGCCCATACCTGCGGTAGGGCGAGGGCCGCGGCCGTCGGCTTGGCCGATTCAGTCGCGGCCACCACCGGTACTGCCCCAGCGGTGGCCGCAGGCGCACTCGTCGGCACAATCACCGGTGTTGGCAGAGGCGCTGGGGCAGGTGCCTGCGTCGACGCGATCGGCCCAGCGGGCGTCGTCGTGCACGCCGCAAGCATCAGCACCACGACGCAAACGGCGCGCACATCCAGTCGACCGATCAACCTGTTACGCTCCCCGAGTAGGCCTTGCAAGGACTATGGCGCGCTGGCAGCCGCAAGGCAACAACGATGCACCGGCCAGCAGTCTCCAGCCCCGCTATCGGCGCCTGCTGACGGTTGGCGCACTGCTCGACGAGAGCATTCAGCTTTTCCGTCAGCACTGGATCACGCTCGCGCTGTTCGGCCTGGTGGCGCTGGTTCCATCGTGGCTGCTGCTGCTGATCCTCTATACAGGCGGCTTCCAGCAGAGCTTCCTGCTCGCCACGCTCGACCCAGATCCTGCGTTCCCAATCGCGGCCCTGGCGATCGTGACGGGTCTGGCGTTGTTGTCGGGCTTGTTCACCTTGCTGTGGACCGCGGCCTCGACCGCCGCCGCAAACGCCTTCATCAACGGGCGCCAGCCCTCTGTCGTCGGGATCTACGTGCACGCGCTGAAGCGCTTTCTGGCGCTACTTGGCTCAACGCTCGTGTACCTGGTACTCGCGCTTGGGTTGACGATCGCCTCAGGCGTGCTGATCGTGGTGACCGGCATGGGCATCATCGGCACGCTCATCGCGGTCGTCGGCCTCATTTACTGGTGGCGCACGCCGGCCGGGCGTCGACTATGGCTCAAGTGGCTCATCATCCTGACTGCCCCGCTCGGTCTGGTCACCTACTACACCGTGCGCTGGGTCATCTGGGTACCAGCCCTGGTGATCGAGAATGAAGGGCCGATCGGCAGCTTGCGGCGTAGCCACCAGCTGACCGAGCACCAGTGGTTTCGGGTGTTTTCGGTGTTGTCGCTGGTAACCGTCATCGTGATCGTGCTCGTGTCGGTGCCCGTCACGATCGTCGACGTCCTGTTCGGCGTGTTCGCCCGACCAGGCAACACGGTCTACCAGGAGTCGCTGCAGGTGCTCAACAGCACCGTCAGCAGCGTATGCCAGGTGGTGTTCTCGAGCATCGCGACGATCACCTACCTGCTGCTGTTCGTCGACCTGCGCAATCGGCGCGAGGGCGCGGACCTGAGCGAGCGGATCGGCTCGCTGGAGGCGGCGTCCGCCTCGGCCGGAGTCATCGATGTCGGAAGCTGACGCGCTCGAGCGGCTGCGCGGCATCCTGGCCCGGCCGGAGTTCCAGCGGGAGCTCTCACGCAGCTGGTGGGACCAGCTCCGCTCGACCATTGACGAATGGCTGTATTCGCTCTGGGTCACCCTCGCGCAAAGCGTTGCCGATGGGGCGTCAGGCCGAGAAGGCTGGCTGGGCCTGGCTGTGCTGGCCGCTGGGGCGGTCATCGTGGTCCTGGTTGCGCTCTATCTGGTGCGGTCGATCCGGCTCGCCGTGCTCGGCGAATCGCGCTTGGCCGCGGAAACGCGCGCGGAGCGTCGGGAGCGGTCGGATCGGCTCTGGGCCTCCGCCCAAGAACTGGCAGCGCGTGGTGACTGGCCCGGCGCCGTTCGCGCAGCGTATCTGTCGGCCCTGTACGCGCTGGACGAGCACGCGCTGCTCCATGTGCAGAGTGGTTTGACCAATCGCGAGCACGCCACGCAGCTTGCCCACGCGCATCCGGAGCTGGGTTCGACCTTCGCCGAGCTGGTCCAGCGCTACGATCGACTGCGCTACGGACGCTACCCGATCACGCCCGAGGCGTACGCCGACCTCAGCCAGCTGGTCGCGCACGCGCGAGCGCGCACGTGAGACGCCTTCGTTCGAGCCTCATCCTGCTGACGCTGTGTGTTGGTGCCTTGCTGGCCAGCTGGCTCCAGCTCGCCCGCGACAGCACTCGCCTGCCTGCCGGCAGCAGCTACTCCTATCAAACTGATGGTGCTCTTGCTCTGTACTTGTGGGCCGAATCCATTGGCGCCTCGCCGGCACGTTTTCGGGAGGCGACCCTGCCCAGCGAAACGCCGCGCACGCTACTCGTGCTGCAGCCCGAGCAGGTCATCACCCCCGCTGCCCGGCGTGAATTCGAGGCCGTCGCTCGTCAGGGCGGCACCCTCGTGCTGGCCGGCGACTCAATCGCGCTCCAGCTCTATGCGCGCGAGCTGCAGGTCCCATTCGAGCCGGCCCAGATCGGCTCCACTGCTTTGGATCAACAGGGTACGTCGCTGCCGATCAGCAGCCGTTTTCGCCTCCGGTACGCTGGCGAAGCACTCCTCACCACGCCGTCGGGCGACGCATTGGCCATCCGGCAGCACTACTTCGACGGCTCGCTCGTCGTCATCGCCACCCCGCAACCATTCACCAATAACGCTTTGCGCGACTCCCACGTGGCGTCCTTTGTCTACCGAACCGTGCTGGCAAACGCGACGACCATCGCCTTCGACGAAGCCCACCACAGCTACACACCGCCCACGGAGTCGCAGCCGGCGACGGTCGACGGTCTCCTGTTCGATACCGCGCCGGGACGCGCGGTCGTGTACGTCGCAGTCCTGACGTTCCTGTTCCTGTTGTTGGCCGGCCGCCGGCTTGGGCCGCCACTTGCGGAGCGCGGCGCGACCGAGATGCGCCGCACCATGTACGAGCATGTCCAGATGCTGGGCAGTCTGTATCGCCGCGCCGGGCAGCTCGAGACGGTGCGCACGGCGTTTGCGCGCCACTACCACCGAATCGCGGCGCGCTCGGTCCTGGCGCCCGCGCGCGCGGCGCTGCTCGAACAATCCGTGAGCCAGGTCCACAACTCGCGCTCGGAAGCCGAGCTGATCGCCGCCGTCTCCGCGGCAGATCGGGCCGTCAGCGCCCGGTGACGCCGCAAGCGTTCCACGACGCAGCGCTCGAGCGTGTCAAGCGCGTTCTGGTCGACGTCGACGACCCATTTCGGTACTTGCTGGCGGCCCTCGTGCTCGGTGGCAACGTGCTCGTCGAGGGCGTCCCCGGTACGGCCAAGACGCTCATGGCGCGCTGCCTGGCCGCGCTTCTGCGCACCGACGGCGGCATCCGGGCATTCCAACGCATTCAGTTCACGCCCGATCTGATGCCGTCGGACATTCTGGGCACCAACGTCTTTCACGCCGCGACGGCGTCGTTCAGTTTCCGGCCTGGTCCGGTATTCGCGAATGTCGTGGTCGCCGACGAAGTCAATCGCGCACCGGCCAAGACGCAGTCCGCGCTGCTGGAAGCGATGGAGGAACACCAGGTCACCGTCGAGGGTCAGCGTATGCCGCTGCCGGCGCTGTTCCTGGTCGTGGCGACACAGAACCCGATCGAATTCGAAGGTACCTATCCGTTACCCGAGGCGCAGCTCGACCGCTTCCTGTTCAAGGTGCTGGTCGAGCATGGCTCGGCGGAGGCTGAGCGTGAGGTGATCGTGCGGCACCACGCCGGGTTGCAGCTCACCGATCTTGGTGCCGCGGGCCTGGAGGCGTTTGTCGATCCCGCCTCGGTCTTGGACGTGCGGTCACAGGTCAACGCGGTTCAAGTTGACCGCACCGTGTCGGAGTACCTGGTCGCGATTGGGCGAGCGACGCGCGCCACGCCCGAAGTGCAGTACGGCGCCAGTGTGCGCGGCGCGCTCGGCTTGCTGCACGGCAGCAAGGCCATCGCCGCGTTCGGCGGACGCGAATACGTCACCCCCGATGACGTGAAGAGCGTGGCGCCAGCCGTACTGCGCCATCGGATCGTCCTCAAACCTGAGGCTGAGCTGGACGGCCTGCGCCCGGACGACATCGTCCAGCGCATCCTGACCAGTGTGCCGGTCCCTCGCTGAGCGCCTTGCCGACCGCGCGTCTCTACGTCCTGCTCCTTCTGGCCGCGCCCCTTGCGGCATTGGGTGGCATCCTCTTCGCAGCCGCCCTGCTGACCACACTGCTGGCCTTCCTCGCCGCCATCGTCGACTGGTTCCTGTGTGGTGACGGTCGTCGGCTTGCCGTCAGCCGCGTCCTGCCCTCCGACAAGCTGTCGCTCGGCGCGTGGAACCCCGTCCGCCTCGAGCTCAACAACTCCAGCGCCCGCACCCAACGACTCGTGGTCCGCGACGTCCCGCCCGTTGACTTCGACCTCGACCCTCCACTGCCGTTGTTTACAGCTCGCCTGCTGCCTGGCCAAGCCACCACGCTGCATTACCGCGTTCGCCCGCGCCAGCGCGGCAACGCCCGCTTCGACGACCTGCACCTCCGTGTCGATGGTCCGCTGCGCCTCGTCCGCCGCACCTGGCCCATTCACGACACCGCGCAGCACGTGCGTGTCTACCCAGGCCTGCGCGATCTGCGCCGCTACGAGCTGCTCGTACGTCGCGGGCTCGAGCGCCAGAGCGGCGGCCAGCGCGTGCGCCTGCCCGGCGCGAGCAGCGAGTTCGAGCGCGTGCGCGAATACATGCCCGACGACGAATTCCGCCGCATCAACTGGAAGGCCACCGCCCGCCGCGGTCAGCCCATGGTCAATCAATTCGAGGCCGAGCGGAGCCAGAACCTGGTCATCCTGCTCGATGCCGGGCGCACGATGGCCGCCCTGGCCGAGGCGCCCTCGTCTGACGACTCGTCTGGCGCACCGGGTCTGACCAAGCTCGACTACGCGCTCAACTCGGCCCTCGTGTTGGCCTATGTCGCCAGTATGCGCGGCGACCGCGTCGCGTTGCTGGCCTACGCCGACGACGTGCGCGCGTTCGTCCCGCCTCAGCGCGGTCGCCGCGCCCTTCTCTCAACCGTTGCTGCCCTGTACGCCCTGCAAGCCGAGCCGGTCGAGCCCGACCACGCTCGCGCATTCCAATTCCTGGCGTCGCGCAACCTGCGCCGCTCACTCGTCGTGCTGTTCACTGACCTGGCTGACCGCGAATCTTCAGCTGGGTTGGCTGCCCACCTCGTCCGCGCCGCGCGACAGCACCTCGTCGTGTGCGTGACGCTCGGCGACCCAAACGTCCGCCGCCCCGCCCGCGCTCTGGTCCACGACGCGCCCACGCTCTACGAGAAAATGGTCGCCCTGCAGCTCCTGGACGATCGCGCCCAGGTCATCGCCAATCTGACCGCCCATGGCGTCCTCACGGTCGACACCGACGCCGACACGCTCAGCCCCAAGCTGATCGACACCTACCTGGCCCTAAAACATCGCGCCCGCATCTAAGTTGATTACGTATAGCGGGGCTTGATCTGTATATGGATATACGCCACGAGCAGTGTCACCAGGAGGCTCAGGATCGACGCGGTCAGCAAGTCCTGCAACAGGTAGACGACGAGCCCGCCAGCCACGAGCCACCAGCCCGTCATGCGCCTTTGCATCATTAGATAGCCGCCGATGATGTTCAGCACTGTCAGCAACAACGAGAACAGAATCTCTTCAAAGAGGGAAGCGCCCGAGCGATAGCCACTGAACATGAAGATCAACGGGCTCATCAACGCGGAAATGCCAAGGAGCGCCAACAGCGCCAATGCGGCAAAAGCGCCGACGATCATCGCCACCCAGGGCGCGTACTTGACATAGCCCTCGAGGATGTTCTCAGGCGCCGGCGGCACCTGCACTCGCAGCCGTTCGGCATACACGTCCAGCTGGCTCAAGGCACCCGATCCACCACGAGGCGACTGCTCCACGTGCGACTCCCTTCTCTCCATCGACGATCCCCCTGGAGAGGCAGATGCCCCAGCATATCCCCGCCCAGGTCAAGCAGGCGTAAAC
>DASXRR010000516.1:0-39517 GCA_036506475.1 Chloroflexota bacterium | reverse complement strand
CCCCCCCCCCCCCCCCCCCCCCCCCCCCCCCCCCCCCCCCCCCCCCCCCCCCCCCCCCCCCCCCCCCCCCCCCCCCCCCCCCGGGGGTCGGGAACGCCTCAGCCTCTCACAACTCCCCCAAGGGATCCCGGCCGGCGCGCGGCGCGTGCAGTGACGGCGGCGCACGGCCGACGGCGGCAGCCAACCGGCCCCCGACCCCCGACCCCCTGTTAGAAGAAGCCTGCGTCGTCCAGCAGGCGTTTGAGTTTGGCCAGGCACCTGGCGCGAGTCGGGCCGAGGCTGTTCAGCGGCACGCCCAGTGTCTCCGCCAATTCCTGATAGGACATGCTCTGTGCCGAGTCGGAAAACAGGGCCTCCAAGAGGGTGCGACAGTTAGCCGGCAAGTGCGCAACCGCGGTTCGCACCACGTGCTGTCGCTCGAGCGACAGGATTTCTTCGTCGGGTAGTGGATCAGGATCAGGCGGTTCAACCTCGACCACGTCAGCGCCGCCGGCCACCGACAATTCGCGCTGACGCTGGCGCAAGACCGCCCAGCACTGGCGGGTGGTCGTGGTCATGAGCCAGGCGGGCAGCCCGCGCGGGTCACGAATCGCGGCCATCTTCTCGACCAGCGCCAGACAGACAGACTGAAAGACATCGGCCGCATCGTGCTCCGACAAGCCGAGCTTCAATGGGATGGAGTAGATCAGCGCGGAGTAGCGGTCGACGAGTGCGTTCCAGGCCGCTTGCTCGCCGCGTTGGCACGCCGCCAGGAGCGCCTCGTCCGTGGCGGGTTGTTCGGCGCGGCCAGGCACGTGCGGATCACTCTTGCTAGATGCCGCGGCCGGCAGCTGGGCCCGTCGACGGCGCCGCCCGCAAGCGAACCTCGCGCACAGGCGTACCGAAATCGCGCGCGAAGCCGACCGTTTCCGCCGTGCCGCCGCCGAGGCGGCCGGTCCAGACTGCGATCAAGAGATCGCCCTCGGTGGCCAGAGCGCGGTTGCGTTCGCGGTAGCCGCCGGCGATCCGCACCTGGTCAGCCCGCTGCACAGACTCGAGCAGCCGTGTGCGATCGGTCGCAGTCCAGTCCACCGTGAAGTCGGCCACGTCGAACGGCAAGATCAGCGTGAATTGCAGCCCGAGTTCGATGGCCGCCTCAGCGGCCCACGTATCCACCCCGCGTTGTCCTCCCACCAGGAACCGCTCTAGCGGCTCGTGGAGGAGCAGGTCGCGTGCCGCGTCCATTACGGCGGTGTGGGCAATGCCGACATCCTCGAAGAGGTCGGGCCGGTGGCCTGTCCAGGCGACGATCATGTCGTCGTCAATTTCTTGACATCCCTCTTCCGGTGCCGACCCGCATGCGGTACGCTAGCGGTCGGCGCATCCGACCCTGCATGGTATCTGGGCCTCACCAGTGCCTCGTGCTTACCAGCCGCCCCTAACCTCACGGCCACAGGCCGTACAGTCGGCGCGGCATCGCGGCCGACGACGACCTGCCTGGCTCTGGCTGCCGCTGCTTGGACTCATCCCGCTGCTCGCAGCTGTGCTGGCCAGCGAGCTGCCCTTCTTTGGCGGCGGTGGCGGCGGCACGAGCGGTGCGCCTCAGGCGGCCCGGTCATCGGGCACCATCGTGATCGCGCTGGCGACTCCGACCGCGGTGCCCGCACTCACGCTGCAGGCCATCCCCCCGCCGCCCCAGGCGACGTCCGCGCCGACGCCCATTAGCGCCAATGCGGCTGCACCCGCGCCCACGCGCGCATCAGGCTCTGCCCAGCCGGCGGCCGCTACGTCTGCGTCTGCTGGCGCGTCTTCTGCCGCGCCGACGGCCGCTGCTGTCGCCGGGTCGGCCAGCGGGCCATTCGTGGCCTATCGTGTGCAGCCCGGTGACACCATTCGTTCAGTAGCCAGCATGTATGGCGTGTCGCCCGCCAGCGTGTCGAATGCGAGTGGGCTGGCCAATCCCGACCGGCTGCAAGTCGGCCAGGTACTGACGATTCCCAATCAGCCCGGCTACCTGTATCGCGTTCAGCCCGGGGAGACCCTCGAGCAGATCGCCGCGCGCACGGGCATCTCGTCCGACACCATCGCTACCGTGAGCCGACTGACCGTCGCCAGCGTGCGCCCTGGTGATGTGCTGCTCATCCCGGATCTCACCGTCGCCAAAAGCAAGTAGCCTCACGGTCTTCGGTGGTGAAAAGGCGGTACCTTTTTCCCAAATAGGTAAATTGGGGGCTCACTGCGCTCGCTGGCATCGATCTTGCCGAACCTAGCGATTGCCGCGCCGTGGGACCTGGTCGATTGCTGCCATCTGCCTCCGCGCATGCAGCCGCCCCGTCTCCGTACCAGCGCGCTGAGCGACTGCTGCTGATCGAGCCTGCCAGCTCGCCATTTTTCGCGCGCATCGCCCAGGCCGCGCGCGAGATGCGCCTGGTCGTCGAGCACATCGAGCCCCCCGACCGTGCCATCGAAAATGCGGTGGTCGGCATTGGCCCATCCGTACCCGAGCCACTGCAGGTCGCACGCGAGGTGCGTCGCCTGGGCGGCCAGGCGCTACTCGTGTTCTTCACCGCCACCACGGCAGCCAAAGACGCGCTGCATGCCGAGCTCATTCGCGACCCATTCATTGCCGAGCGCTACGAACTGATCGAAGTCACCGAAGACCGACGCCAACTGGCTACGCGCATCGGCCAGGCCGGCGCGCGGGTCGCGCGCACGCGCCACCCACAAGGCCAGAGCGAGCGTAGAGCCGCGCCGCGCTCGCGCGCACGGACGCGCACACGCGCCAACGGCGACGAGTACCTGGCCAGCATTCTGGCCCAGGCGACCGAAGCCATCCTGTCGACCGATACGCATTTGACCATCCTGACCTGGAACGGCAGCGCGGAGCGCCTGCTCGGTATCTCTGGCCGCTCAGCCGTCGGCAAGACGTTGGCGTGGCTCGACGAGCAGGTCGGCGACGCCGAATGCTCGATCGCCGCGCTCGGTCAGCAGGTGCTCGCCGCCGGCGAGCCCGAGCAGGCCACACTCACCCGCCGTCTCCCGAACGCCGAGCCGCTGGCGCTGTCGATCAGCCTGGCGCCCATTCGCGACACCGACGGCCACATGCTCGGGCTGTCGGTCATCGCCCGCGACGATTCCGAGCACCAGCGCGCCGAAGCCGCGCTGCGCGACGCGAACCGCCAGAAAGATGAGTTCCTGGCGATCATGAGCCACGAGCTGCGTACGCCGCTCACTACGATCCTGGGTTACACCGACATGCTGCTGCGCGGGCTGAGCGGTCCCCTCGCGCCGCGCACGGGCAAGTACGTGTCCAACGTGCGCGCCGCCGGCGACCGCCTGCTGGAGCTGGTGAACGGCCTGCTCGACTTCACGCGCCTCGAGGCCGGCGCCGAACGCCTCGAGGTGCAGCTGGTCAATCTGCCCGACCTGGTGCGCCGCACCGCGGACCGCTGCCGTGCCGCCGCGGAGTCGAAACAGCTGGCGCTCCAGGTCAGCATCGACAAACGCATCGGCCAGGTGCGCGCCGACGACGACAAGCTGCAGCATGTGCTGCGCAGTTACCTGGGCAACGCGATCAAGTTCACGCCCGAGGGCGGCACAGTCGAGGTCCACGTGGCGCCCGACCCGCGGCATGAGGACGCGGTGCGCGTCTCGGTGTCGGACTCGGGCATCGGCATGCGCGACGAGCAGCTGGCACGCGTCTGGGAGCGCTTCTATCAGGGCGACGCATCACTAACCCGCCCATATGGCGGAATGGGCCTCGGCTTGTCGATCGCTCGTCACCTGGTCCTGCTGCATGGCGGCGAGGTCGGCGCTGAGAGCAGTGGGCCCGGAGAGGGCAGTACGTTCTGGTTCAGTCTGCCGAAGGGCGCGCAGCCTGAACCAACGCCGCCGCGTACAACCAGAACAGCGCCACCGCGTGCGGAAACGCCTGGTTCGCAAAGTAGTGATCGAGTAAACCGGTCACCAACGCACCGCTGAGCGCCGCAAAGCACCCCGCTTCGATGCCCTGCGCGCGTGGCTCGTGCAGTCGTTGGAGAGCACGCAGTCCGATGAGCCACGCGCTGCCCAGCGCGATCAGATAGATACCCAGGCCAATTAAACCCGTCTGCTCGGCGACCAGCAGATAGACGCTCGATACGCCGGCGGTCACGTCGATGTCGGGCGACAGGCCAAAGCCGATGCCCAGCAGCGGGTAGCGCTGAATGAGCGTCACGGCATTGGCGTATTCGCCGACGCGGAAGGCGGTCGCCCGATCGGCGGTTGAAAAGCCGCTGACGAAGCGCTCCACAACGTCCTGGCCGGCGGGCGTGGCCAGCAGCGCCAGTCCTGCGATCACGAATAGAATCAGGATGCGCCGGTAGCGCAAGGTGCCCACCAGCAGCAAGCCGACCGACAGGCCGACCCAGCTAGCCCGCGACAGGCTGAGCAGGATGCCGATGCTGGTGGGGACCGCGAGCACGACGAGCAGCGACCGCCTGAAGAGCGGCTTCGGCGTCGCCCATTGGACGACGATCAGCGCCAATGCCAGCATGAGCGTCCCGCCGAGCACATTCGGATCGACCGAGGTACCAATGGCGCGCAGCTGGTCGGTATAGGTGTTGTTCGGCCCCGGCACATAGCGCAGCACGTCGGTGAGCGGATAGCCGATGACGCGCAAGCTGCTGAGCAGGTTCAGCTGGGTGATCGGTGGCAACAGCATCAGTAGCGTGCCAATCGTGCCCTGGATTGCGCCGGCCAGCATCAGCCATCTGAGCAGCTCTGGTACGCGGTTGCCGCGGGTGAGTAACGCCCCCGCGACGATGAAGAACAGCAGGCTGGCGACGAGCTTGGCAACGCGCCGAATCAGCTCCGGCGGTGGCGCCGACGATGCACTCCCGCCGACGAACGAGATGCCGATTACGAGGACGAAGGCGACCAGCGCTGCGCCGGTTACACCCAGTGGCAGCTTCCAGCCGCCGAACGCAACGCGTCCGAGCACGGCCGAGTACGTGGCGATCAGGACCGCGTCGACCATGGTCAGCTGCGCGCCACCGATCGGCACCGGGATAACGCCGAACGGCAGCACGGCGATGACCGCGACGAACAGGAACACCCCCGTCCAGGGTCGCCACCACACCACACCCAGCACCGCAGCCGCGGCGAGCGCCGCCGCGATGAGCAGGGGCGAGGTCGCCGCTGCCAGAACGCCCACCGCCGCCGCGCCTAGCAACGCTAGCCCCGACGTCAGGGTTGTCCGTGGCTCGAATACCGCCTGCCTCAGCACGGCAGGCACGTCGGTGCAGTGAACTCGTTCATAGCGCAGGAGGACCGGGCGGCCTGGTGTGTCGATCTATACCACCCGGGGGGCTTGCCATGGTGTACCGCACGCTGATGGCCGTCGGTGGCAGCGACTTCTCGGCCACCACGGGCTCATCCTCGACTTCGTCGACGTTCCCTAGCACGCACCACTTGCGTTAGACCTGACCAGCGCTGAATCATCGGTCGCGGTGAAGGTCAGCGCGCTCGAGACGATCCAGCTCGGCGAGTTTCCGAATGTGCTGTGGCTGCGCGTGCATACGGACGACGGCGTGGTCGGCCTGGGCGAGACGTTTTTCGGTGCGAGCACGGTCGCGGCGTACGTCCACGAGTCCATCGCGCCGTACTTGTTAGGAAAGGACCCGCTCCAGATCGATCGCCATGCCAAGCAGCTGTACGGCTATGTCGGCTTCAACAGCACGGGCGCTGAGGCGCGCGGCAACTCGGCACTCGACATCGCATTGTGGGACCTGTTCGGCAAAGTTACCGGCCAACCAGTGCACCAGCTGTTGGGCGGTCGGAGCAGAGATCGACTGCGCATCTACAACACGTGCGCCGGGTATCGCTACGTCCGCGCGCAGAGCGTCCAGGCGGTCAACAATTGGGGGCTTCCCACCGATCAGAGCACGGGTCCGTACGAAGACCTCGACGCGTTTTTGAATCGCGCAGATGAGCTGGCCAGGAGCCTGCTCGATCAGGGCATTACCGGCATGAAGATCTGGCCGTTCGATCCGTACGCCGAAGCGTCCGACGGCCACTACATCTCAGGCCCAGACCTGCGCAGTGCGCTCGAGCCGTTCCGCAAGATCCGCCGCGCGGTGGGCGACGCCATGGACATCATGGTCGAGTTCCACTCGTTGTGGGACCTACCAATGGCCAAGCGGATCACGGGCGCGCTCGAGGAGTTCAACCCGTTCTGGTACGAAGACCCGATCAAGATGGACAACCTGAGCGCACTCGCCGAGCTGGCGCATACGACACGTGTGCCGATCACCGCGAGTGAGGCGCTCGGCACGCGCTGGTCGTTTCGCGAGCTGATGGAGCGGCGCGCCGTCGGCGTGGTCATGCTCGATATCTCGTGGTGTGGCGGACTGAGTGAAGCGCGCAAGATCGCCTCGATGGCCGAGGCGCACCAGCTGCCCGTTGCGCCGCACGACTGCACTGGACCGGTCGTGCTCATGGCGTCGGTGCACCTGAGCATGAACGCGATCAACGCGCTTATTCAGGAGACGGTGCGGGCCTTCTACACAGGCTGGTACACGGAGCTGGTGACACGTTTGCCGCGGATCGAAAACGGCTACGTGTATCCACCCGAGGGTCCAGGCCTGGGCACCGAGCTGGTGCCTGGCATCGACCAGCGGCCAGATGCGACGGTTCGCGTGAGCCGCCTGGCGTGAGGACGACGAATGGCCACTTTGCGTGCGCCGCCAGTCCGGAGCCGGTGGCACTCTCCTCGCCCTTCGCGCGCCCTCCGGCCGCATGTCTCTTGGAAGAGAAGGAATCCTGGGATTGCCAGGTCACGGTTGCCGACGCTGTCCGCGCCGTATTGCGCGCGCAGCGCGAGGACGTACACGGCGGTTACGCGGCATGACTGGACTAACTGACGGGAGTATGAGACATGGTCACAACTGAGCTCAGTGTCGAGGTCGTTCTTGATGCGCATGCGCAGGTGGGCGAAGGGCCCGTCTGGGACGATCGGACAAACACGCTGGTGTGGGTCGACATCATGGGCCAGAAGGTCCACGTGTACGACCCGGCCACGGGGCAGGACACAGCGATGGATGTCGGCCAGCCAGTGGGCGCGGCGGCGCTGCGCGAGCGGGGCGGTCTGGTCCTGGCGTTGCGCGACGGCTTCGCCGTCCTAGACGCAGTGCCTGGCGAGCTGCGCTGGGTCGCCAAAGTGGAGGATGACATTCCGACCAATCGCATGAACGACGGCAAATGCGATCCGGCTGGCCGGTTCTGGGCAGGCACGATGTCGTTTGGCGGGGACAAGCCGAACGCAGGGGCGCTGTATCGTCTCGATCCGGACTATCGCGTCACGCGCGCGGTCCCAGACATCACGCTGTCGAACGGTCTCGACTGGAGCCTCGATAACCGGCGCATGTACTACATCGACTCGACGACCCAGCGGGTCGATACGTTCGACTTCAATCCAGACAGCAGCAGCGTGACCAATCGCCAGACTGTGCTCGACATTCCGAAGAGCGAAGGCCTCCCTGACGGTATGACGCTGGATGCCGACGGCGGACTGTGGGTGGCCCAGCACGGCAGCGGCACCGTACGCCGCTACTTGCCCAGCGGCGAGCCCGACAAGGTCGTGCGGCTGCCCGTGACTATGGTCACCTGCCCGGCCTTCGGCGGGCCCGATTACGGCGACCTGTACATCACGACCATGCACTTTGGCATGACGCCCGAGGCACTAGCCGAGCAGCCGCTGGCCGGTGCACTGTTCAGGTGTCGGCCTGGCGTGCGCGGTCGGCCGGCCTTTCGTTTCGCGGGCTAGCGCCACAGCTGACAGTAAAGTGAAACGTGCTGGTCGGCGATACGCGACCAGCTCGCGCGCTCGGCAAGCGCTCGACTGCCAGCGCGCAGCCGCGCCGACAGGTGCGCGTCGTCGGCAACTCGCAGCACGGCTGGCGCGAGGCTAGCCGCATCGTCATGCGCCACGGCCAGCACGGCCTCCGCCACGGCGTCGCCCGCGGGCAACGTGGACACGATGGGCAAGCCGTGCTCGGCGCAGGCGAGGAGCGAGCCACGGCGCGGTGAGGCGCCATCGCGATATGGCAGCAGCGCCACGTCGGCGGCTAGCAGGTGGGCCGAAACCTGGTCAGGCGCCAGGAATCCGGTGCGGATCACCCGGTCGCCAAGTCGCGTGAGCCTGGCCGCCAGGACGGAAGCGGTCGCGCGGTCAGTTGCATCTGAGGCACCCGCGGTACCACCGACCAGCATCAGGCGCGCATCGCGTTGAGCTGACAGTAGCTCGAAGGCGTCGAGGAGCGTGTCCAGGCCTTTGCTGGCATTGAGCAGACCAAAGTAGACGACCGCGAGCGTGCTGGAGGCGATGCCGAGCCGCGCACGAAACGCCGAACGGTCATAGTCAGCGGGTGGCTGGCGCACCACGTTGGAGCCAATCGAAATGATGTGGCCGCGACGAACTCGAAGCGCACGCAGGTCACGTTCGTCGGCGGCGATGACCGCGTGGCTGGTCCGCGCCAGCAGCCGTACCGCCTGCCAGCGCAGCGGTCCGGCGCCGGGGAAGAGGTACGGCACGCGCGCGTCGTGCAGCGTGGTCACGACGCGTGTGCGGATCGCGCGCAGCACCAATGGCATCAGGCACACATCGCCCAGCAGGTCGAACGCCGCCGGCTGATATTGGATGTGCACGATGCCGTTGCGTGGCGCGACCTGCACAAGGCGGATCAAGGCCCGAGCGTCCCAGCGACCAACGTCCTGACGGGTCAACACGCTGCTCGCGACAGGCAGCGCGGCGCGCAAGTGAGCGGTGTAGTCGCCGACGCCACCGAGGTCCGGCGGATACTCGCCGCTGACGAACAGGACCCCTGGCTCAGCCACGGAGTGCGCTGCGCAGGCCAGCCGCGATGACCTGCAGCCGCGCGCGTCGCTCCGTCGGGCGCGAACCCAGTCCGAGCTTGATGCGCTCCTCGACCGCTCGAAACAGGTATTCCGCGATCAGGTAAATGCGAAAAGCGCGCGCCGCGCCAGGACCGTGCCACTTCTCGATGTAACGCAGCTTGGATACCTGGAAGCGCTGGTCGCGTGCGGCCAGGTCGAGACCAGTGCTGGCTCCCTCGTGATGCCCGACCTCGGCCGATGGCAGGTAGACGATGCGCCAGCCGGCGGCCCGGAAGCGGCGACACCAGTCCAGCTCCTCGCTGTACATGAAGAAGCGCTCGTCGAACAGGCCGACATCGGCCGCGGCAGGCGCGCGCACGCACAGGCAGGCGCCGACCAGCCAGTCGACATCCTGCGTTTCGCTGTCACTCCGATCCTCGACGTAGAAGCGCCGCAACACCGCGTTGTCGGGCATGAAGCGCTGCAGCTGCGTGCTTTCGTAAAACAGTGTCGCCAGGGTGGGAAACCGCCGCCGCGAGGGCTGGACACGGCCATCGGGATAGCGCAACTTTGGCCCGACGACGGCGACATCGGGGTGAGCGTCCAGGTAGTCGACCAGCCTTCTGACTGCACCAGGGGCGGGCGCTGCATCAGAGTTGAGGACGAGCAGGTGGCGCGCGTTGGCCTCGCGCAGCGCCTGATTGTGGGCGGCCCCGAAGCCGACGTTGCTAGCGTTGCGGATCAGGTGCACCCATCGAAACTCGCGTGCCACAAGGTCGGGCGAGCAATCGCCGCTGGCGTTGTCGACCACGGTCACGGCCATGTCCAGCAGCGGGCGTTCGGCGTCCAGGGCACGCAGGCACTGGCGCAGCAAATCGGGCGTCCGAAAGCTGACGATCGACACCGCCAGATCGGCCATCACTGTGGCACGAAAGGTGCGGCTCGAACGTTAGCCAACCATCTTCCTGGAGGTCGCGCGTGACGAAGGTATTGGTCGACGCTCTTCACACCAATCCTGACGCCGCGCGCTGGCCATACCTCGATCGACTCATCGATCTGCGCGACGCTGGGCTGATAGCTCCCGAAGTGTGGCGACTCATCGCGGCGCTCACCGAAGAATACGAAGCCGAGCTCGCCGCGTTTCGCGCCCGGCCCAGTTCCTAGTACTGCGCCACGCGACTGTCCAGCTTCCTCCTGCCGTTCGAGACCCAGCGCGAGGATCTGCCAAACGTCCACGCCAGACCGTACCGCGGCCGAACCGGACGGCAGAACCCGAGTGCTATTGTCTAGGCGACCCGATGTCTGAGCCCTGCATCCCGTTGGCGCTGACCTATGACGACGTCCTGCTCGTGCCGTGCCGCTCGGCCGTGGCATCCCGCCGTGACGTTGACACGAGCACCCGACTAACGCGCGAGCTGCGCCTAGAGATCCCGATCGTCGCGGCCAATATGGACACCGTGACCGAGGCGCGCATGGCGCGCGCGATGGCGCGCGAGGGCGGCATCGGCGTAATCCATCGCTTCATGCCTATCGAGCAGGAAGCGGCCGAGGTGCAGCAGGTCAAACGACCTGAGGAGACCGTCGGCGGACGCCGCCTGCATACGATCTCACCGCACCGCATTCTGGGCGATGCGATCACGCTCATGGGTCGGCACAACGTCAACAGCCTGCTCGTCGTCGGCGACAACGACAAGCTGCTGGGCATTGTCACCTCGCGCGACGTACTGTTCGCCGAGGACACCAGCCAGCCCATCGAGCGAGTTATGACCGGCGGCGATCAGCTAGTTACCGCGCCGGTCGGCACGCGCCTCGAGCAGGCACGGCGCATCCTGCACGAACACCGGCTCGAGAAGCTGCCGCTGGTCGACGACGATGGCCACCTGCGCGGCCTGATCACGGCACGTGACGTGCTGCGGCTGACCGAACACCCGTCCGCGGCGCGTGACAGTCAAAGTCGGCTGCTGGTCGGCGCCGCGATCGGTGCCGTCGGGGACTACATGGCGCGCGCCGAAGCGCTCGTCGCCGCGGGCGTCGACGTGCTCGTCGTCGATATCGCCCATGGTCACTCGGAGCACGCGCTGGACGCGACCCGCCGCGTCAAACAAGCCTTTCCGCGGGTCCAGCTGATCAGTGGCAATGTCGCGACCGCCGAAGGTGTGCGTGACCTGGCCGAGGCAGGTGCTGACGCGATCAAAGTCGGCGTCGGGCCGGGCGCCGCGTGTTCCACGCGCATCGTCGCCGGGGTCGGCGTCCCGCAGCTATCGGCGCTCTTCGAGTGCGTTGCCGCGGCGGCCGAGTTCGGGCTGCCGGTCATTGCCGACGGCGGCATCCGCACCAGCGGCGATCTGACCAAGGCCATCGCCGCCGGCGCCGAGACAGCCATGATCGGCAGCCTGCTCGCCGGCACCGAAGAGAGCCCGGGCCGAACGGTTATGCGCACTGGCGTGCGCTACAAGGTGTATCGGGGCATGGCCAGTGCCGGCGCAGCCGAATCGCGTCGCCAGCGCGAAACGAGTGAAGACGTGCTCGACGAGCTTGCCGCGGCCGTGGTCCCGGAAGGCGTCGAGGCGGTCGTGCCGTTCCGCGGCAGCCTGGCCGACGTGCTCTATCAACAGGTTGGTGGGCTGCGCAGCGGCATGAGCTACCTGAACGCGCGCTGCCTCTCCGAGCTGCGTCAGAACGCGCGCTTCGTGCGCATGACCGATGCTGGGCGGGCTGAGTCGCAGCCGCACGATCTCACCTACGTCGAGTAATGCGCACGGTATTCGTCGTCCCACGTCTGAACGAAGCCAGTGTTGTTGCTGGCGCGTGCTGCCCAGTGCCGGCCGAGGCGATCCTGCTGCCCGAATTGGAAGCCATCCCAGGCGTGGTCGAGGCAGGTGCCGATTGGCACACTGCTGAAGTATGGGTCGAACATACCCCCGAGGCCAGCCGACACTCGATGCTGCAGCTATTAGAGGATCTTGGCTACCCAGGAAGGGAAAAGCGGAATAACGGCGTCTCTGTAGGGGTTAGCAACAGTGACTAACACGGAGGCAGCCACCGCCCGAGAACGGTTCGAACAAGAGGCAATGCAGCACCTGGATGCGCTGTATCGCACCGCGTTGCGCATGACGCGCAATCCAAGTGATGCTGAGGACCTGGTCCAGGACGCGCTCGTACGCGCGTATCGCTTCTATGACCGCTTCGAACAAGGCACGAACTTTCGAGCCTGGCTGTTCAAAATCCTGACCAACACCTACATCAACACCTACCGCCGCAAGCAGGGCCGGCCTCAAGAGAGCTCGCTCGACGACACTGAGGACTTCTTCCTCTATAACCAGATCAAGAGTGATGGTGCAGACGTCGTCAACGACGTTGAAGACACGGTCCTCGATCGGCTCGGCGCAGACGAGATTCAGCGGGCGATCGATCAGCTGCCACCCCAGTTCCGCACGACTGTCCAGCTCGCCGATGTTGAAGGCCTCAGCTACGCCGAGGTGGCCGACGCGACCAATGTCGCCAAGGGCACGGTGATGAGTCGCCTGTTTCGCGGTCGACGACTGCTGCAGCGGGCACTGTGGGATCAAGCGCGCGCGGCGGGCTTCACGGGCGGCAGTAAGGTCCACCAGGACGTTGACAGCGCAAACGGCGCAAGTGACGATGCAAGCCTCGTCGGAGGAAAACGACGGTGATCACCTGCACGACCTGCCTGCAGGCCCTTCACCCGTACATCGATCGCGAGCTGTCGGACGACGACATCGTCCAGGTGCGCGAGCACATCGACGCATGTCGCGGCTGCTTGCACCTGTATCAGTTCGAAGCATCATTGCGGCGCCTGGTGAAGGTGCGCTGTCAGGAGCTGCAGGCGCCCGAATCGCTGCGCCAGCGGATCACGCAGTGCCTGGCTGATGAGAGCCAGCGTCTAACGAAGCGCCCGCGGAACCTATCGTCCTGATTGAGTCATGGCCGCGGGAACTCCGGCCTGCGATCGGCCAAGCTTGCGGGCGCGATTGGTCTGATAGACCAGAAACCACACCGCGACCATCGCCGTCAGCACTGACAGCAGCTGCGCCTGGCTGAGGCCCATCGCGAACGGCGTATCGACGCGATAGAACTGCACGAAGAAGCGCCCGAGTGAATACACGCCGAGATAGATCCAGAACAGCATGCCGTCGCGCGGGTAGCGCGGCTGCCAGTTGAAGTGCCAGCGGCCCTTGGCGTTGCGCACGACGCCACGCACCAGCCACACGAGAAAGACAAAGATGACCAGGTCGAGCAGCATCTCGTAGCCCACCGCCAGGTGGACCGGCCGGTTCAGCTCGCCCAAGGAGTTGGGGTGGGTATAGATCACCGCGAGTGGGAACCCGTCGGCCGCGGCGCCATGATGCTCGCCATTGATGATGTCGCCGATTCGGCCGATGGCCATACCCAGGATCAGCGGCGCCGATGCGATATCGGCCAGGCGGGCGACGTTCAGCCCACGCCGCCAGGCGTAGAGTGCACCCGCGATCGGTCCGCCGACGATCGTGCCGTAGATGGCCAGCCCACCCTCGTTGATGCGCAGGATCATCAGTGGGTCTTTGGCGTAGAAATCCCACTGATCGACGACGTGGAACAGGCGTGCGCCGACGATCGCGCCGACGACGCCCCACATCGCGACTGAGAACGTATCGTCTTCAGTGAAACCAGCTCGGGTCGCCCAGCGCACCGCCAGCCAGATGCCGACCAATGTGCCAACGGCGGTGAAAAAACCGTGCCACGTGATCTGCAGTGGCAGGTTGAGAAGTGGCACGTCCCATCGGAACAAAGTGGGGTCGATATTGATCGGGATGGGACAGTCCTCCTCCGCGCGGGATAATAGAGCATCGTGAGCCTTTTCGACTGGCTTAGACGCAAGCGCGAGCCCGCACCGCCGCTGGTGTGGCACGTCTATCGCGACGCACACGACATTGTGGCCGAGGATGGCCGCGGCGGCTCGTATCGTGTGGCGCTGTCAGGCGCGCGCGGCGTGCGCATCGTGCCGCTCACCGGCGGCAACCCGCACGCCGGCGTCGGCCAGGGCTATCAAGTTGCGATCCAACGCGTCGACGGCGACGCCGCGGTTGGCAAGCCGATGTTGGACTGGCGCCTGGCGCGTGAGCTAGCCCATCAACTGTGTGACACCGCCGACCTGCAGTTGGACGAGCTGACGCAGCGCATGTTCAGTCAGGTCGGCCAGTTCGGCTCCGTCCGGCCCGCTCAGGCTGAGCCTGTCGAAGTCGAGCGGGGCGAGTCCTGAGGTGGAACGGGTCCGCCGCGCCAAGATTGTCGCGACCCTCGGCCCTGCGACGGATGGGCTCGAGAGCGATCTGGTCCGCTGTGGGCTCGACGTTGCGCGCCTGAACTTTTCGCACGGCGCGCCCGCCGACCATGCGCGACGCTGCAACGCGGTCCGAGCGGCGGCTGCGAACGTCGGCCGTGCCGTCGCGGTCATGCAGGACTTGCAGGGTCCGAAGATCCGCGTCGGCTCGCTCGTCGGGGGTGGGCCGGTCTATCTCGAGCCGGGTCAGGATCTGAGCATTTTGGCGCGCGACGTCGTCGGGACCGCCGAGCGCATCGGCTGCACCTATGCTGGCCTGGTTGGCGACGTCCGACCCGGCGACCGCGTGCTGCTCGACGATGGCCGCATTCGGCTGACCGTGCTGGATACCCAGAACGGCGAAGTGCGCACGCGGGTCGAGGAAGGCGGGCCGCTCGGCGAACACAAGGGCATCAACCTGCCCGGCGTGGCCGTTTCGGCGCCGGCCATTACCGAGAAGGACCGCGCCGACCTGGCCTTCGGTCTGAGCGAGCTGCACGTGGACTACGTGGCGCTGTCATTCATTCGCACCGCCGCTGAAGTGCGGGCCGCCCAGGACCTGATGCGTGGCCTGGGCCGTACGGTGCCGTGCATCGTCAAGCTCGAAAAGGGCGAAGCCATCGACAATCTCGATGCGATCCTGCAGGTCGCCGACGGCGTGATGGTCGCGCGCGGTGACCTGGGCGTCGAGCTTGCCCCAGAGATGGTGCCGATGCTCCAGAAACGCATCATCCAGCATGCGAACCAGCGCGGCATCCCGGTCATCACCGCAACCCAGATGCTCGAGTCGATGATCACCGAGGAAACGCCGACGCGCGCCGAGGCGAGTGACGTGGCCAACGCGGTCTGGGACGGCAGCGACGCCGTCATGCTGTCGGCCGAGACGGCCACCGGGCGACACCCGTTGGTCGTGGTGCGCATGATGGACCGCATCGTGCGCGCCGCCGAATCGGCCGATGAGCCACGCGTGGGTCGGACGCGCGACGAGCGGCCGCGTGGCTATGCCGCCGCCGTGACCCATGCCGCGCGCGTGCTGGCCGAAGACCTGGACGCTTCGGCCATCGTCGGCATCACCCGTTCGGGGCTGACCGCTGAGTTACTGTCGCGCGGTCGGGCCCGCGTGCCCATTTTCGCCTTTACGCCTGATCCGAATGTATGTGCCCGGCTCGCATTGTGGTGGGGCGTCACGCCTGTTCAGCTCGACCTGATGGACGCCTTGGAAACCAACATCAGCGCCATGGAAGACCACCTGGTCCAATCCCACGGCGCCGCGCCCGCGGACACCGTCGTCATCACCGGCTCGCACCCGTTCGACGTCGGCGTGCACACCAACTTCGTCAAGTACCACGTCCTCGGCCGGGCTGGCTAATTGTCCTCGGTGCGCCGCGCGGCACGTACACGTAGCAGCGCGTAGGTGGCTAGCCCGGCGGTACCGGTCGCGAACAGCACGACGCTGCCGGCTTCAGGTGTGGCGCTCAGCACCGGCGGATCGTCGTGTTTTTCGTTGCCGTTGCCATTCCCATTGCCTGCGCCACCACTGCCATTGCCGTTGCCGTTGCCGTTCGACTGGGCGGCGATGGGGGGAGCATTGACCAATGCAAGACACAGCAGTGCCAGAACCGTCATGGCCTGTATTCGAAGGGCCGGCATGTAAGCACGTCTCCAGTGCGAAGGTTTCCCCTGCTGCCCCGCCAGCACCATAGCCCAGAGGACGCTAGCCCGTCGGGCCGACCTCGGTTGCGTTCCTGTTGAGTTGCACCCGCGGCGGCGCTAGCACCCTGACGCGGAACGGGCGTATCTTGTGCTGGGACCACGTGCAGCACGTAAATCGCGAGCCGCTCTCCGCGGAGCGGTTCTTGAGTGAGGCGGCGATGCTTCATCAAACCTGGATTCGACGCTTCGACGCGCAGCACCGTCGCCGGCCTCGGCCGCCCGACGTCGAGACGGAGCGCCTGCGCCTGGTCCGCCGGCTTCAGCTCGTGCAGCGGCTGCAGCAGGAGACCGCGACTGAGGGCAGGGACTTGACCGAGCGCCTGCGCGAATTCTCGACCGCGCCGCGCGAGGCTCGGCTCGTCGAAGGCGACAACCCGTTCCTGGCGGCCCTCCTGCAAACCTGGGAGGCTGCCCAGCTGCCGCAGGCATCGACAATCGCCGCGGGCGCCAATCCACCTAAACCTTCAGGCACCGTCGAGTTCCGCTGGTAGAGTCACGGCATCATGGCCGGCGCACTCTTCGCTCCGTCCGCGACTCGACCACGCGAGCGCGAGGTCGTCATCTCGCGCTGGTCGAGTGTGCCGCTGTTCTGGCGATTGCTGGGCGTCAATCTGGTCGTGGTGCTGGGTGGCGCGCTCATCGGCACCTGGCTAACACAGCGCCTCGTCCTCAGTGGCACGTTCACGCCGATTACGCACGCCCTCCTCGTGCTGGCGGCCCTGTGCTTGAGCGCTGGGCTGACGATGGTGCTGCTGCGCGAGACGTTCGGACCCATCCAGAGCCTGCGCGATGCCACCAAGCGCTTCAACGCCGGCGATCACTCCGCGCGCGCCTCGGCGACGTCGCTGACGGATCCGGACGTCGCGGCACTCGTGGTCGAGATCAATGCGCTGTGGGATCGGCTGGAGGCCGACGCGGCCACCATTCGCGATAACAGCGAGCAGATGGAGCGCTTGGCGGCGCAGGTCATCTCGGCCCAGGAGGAAGAACGCCGGCGCGTGGCGCGCGAGCTGCACGACGAGGCGGGCCAGGCATTGACCGCCGTCATCATCGGGTTGGAACGCGGCCTGGCGAGCATGCCTGACGTGTACGCCGCCGACCTACCCATCCAGCCTCGTCAGTTGATCTCCAATCTGCGCGACCTGGCGGCGCAGACCCTCGACGAGGTGCGCAAGCTCGCCCTCGAGCTGCGGCCGTCCGTGCTCGACGACCTGGGCCTGGTGGCGGCCTTACGCCAATACGCGCGCGCAGTTGAGGAGCGCACTGGGCTGGAGACACAGCTGACCGTTGTCGGCCTCGACGAGGGCACCGAACGGTTGCCGCCGGCGGTCGAGACCGCCCTGTTCCGGATCGCGCAGGAAGCGCTGACGAACGCCATCCGACATGCTCGAGCGAAGACGGTGCACGTGCGGCTGCGCCGCGCTCCTGATCAGGTCAGTCTCGAAGTCCGCGACGACGGCGTCGGCCTGGGCGCCGTCCCGCCGGGCGACGGAGAGCACCTGGGCATGTTCGGCATGCGCGAACGAGCGCGACTGCTCGGCGGCGAGTTCTACGTCCATCCCGTCTCGCCCAGCGGCACGCTCGTCCAGGTGACCATCCCGTACGTGAGTACCGCACCGTGATCCGCGTCTTGCTCGCCGACGATCACACCATCGTCCGCCAGGGCGTGCGGCTGTGCTTGGAAGCCATGGGCGACATCGAGGTGGTGGCCGAGGCCGAGGACGGCTTGATGGCGGTGCAGCTCGCGGGGCAGCTCAAGCCCGACGTAGCCGTGATCGACCTGACCATGCCGCGGCTCAATGGCGTCGACGCCATTCGCCAGATCAAACGCGACGTTTCAGACGTCGAGGTGGTGGTGCTGTCGGTCCACGATAGCGAGGCCTATGTGGTCCAGGCGCTGCGCGCGGGCGCCGCGGGCTACGTGCTCAAGCGCAATGCGGCAACCGAGCTCGCCGAGGCGATCAGGGCGGCGCACGATGGCCAGGCGTACTTGCACCCGAGCATCGCCCGTCGCGTGATCGACGATTACCTGTCGCGCATCCGCGCCACCGAGGACCTGCACGCAGAGCCGCACGAGCGACTCACGCCGCGCGAACGCGAGGTGCTGCAGCTCGCCGCCGAAGGTCATAGCACGCGCTCGATCGCGGGGTTGCTGTGCCTGAGCACCAAAACCGTCGAGCACCATCGCGCCAGCCTGATGACCAAGCTCGGCTTACACGGCCAGACCGAGCTCGTCAAATACGCGATCCGCGCCGGCCTGGTCGAATCTACGTAGCCAGCTCTTTGAGCGCCTGAACTGTTTCGCCGTCGACGGTGACGCTGCCGAGCGCGACGTAGGGAGCCTTGCCTGGGCCGTGGTAGTCGCTGCCCCCGGTTTGAATCAGGTGGCGCTGCTGGGCCAGTTGTGTGAGCTGCTGGCTGAGCTCTGGGGTGGCGTCGGGGTAGCTGCATTCGATCGCTTGCAGGCCGGCTTCGACCATTGCGTCCAGGCGGGGTGCCAGCATGGCGAGTCGGTCCGCGGCATCGGCGTCGTGGCTGAAGACCGGGTGGGCCAGTGCCGTCGCGCCGCCGGCGGCGCGCATGGCCGCGATGGCCGTCGGTGGATCGGGCGAGGGTCTCTTGGGCGAGGCGGGCTTGCCAGAGCCGAGATAGCGCTCGAAGGCCTCCTGCTCCGATTGGACGTGGCCAGCTTCCACGAGGGCGCGCGCGATGTGCGGCCTGGTGACCACCGCGCCTTTGGCCAGCTCAGCCACGCGCACACGGCTAACTGGCGCGCCTAGCCGCTCCAGGAGCTGGATGGTCTGTTCGGCCATCGCCACGCGGTCGTCCTGGAGCCTGCCCAGGTACGCCTGCAGCGACGGCGCACCTGGATCGATGAAAAAGCCCAGCAAGTGATCTTCGACACCGTCGGCATCACGCACTGACAGCTCGACCCCGACGACCAACATCAGTGCGAGCTCCGTGGCTGCCAGCTTCGCCTCTTCAATGCCGTTCACGGAGTCGTGGTCCGTCAGGGCCAGGCAATCCAGGCCCACACGCTGTGCCTCGCGCACCAGCTCGGCCGGGCTGAGCACGCCATCACTGCGCGACGAGTGCGTATGCAGATCGGCCCGCATGGTCGTCGCCAGAGTCTACGGTCAGCCCCTGCCGCGGCGGACGCGGAACCCGCCGGCACGTCAACGCCGCTGCGGGCGAGACCTGGTCGGCGACCCGGACTCGAGTGGCAGGGCGGGAGCGCGGCTAGCAGTCGGTACGGCGCGTCGTGCCGCTGAGCTGGACGGCATCGACCAGCCAGCCCGAGGGCATGCGCTTCATCGTGTACGTCTGTTCGCTCTCTTCGCGTACGCAGCGCGAGCGACGATTCTGCTCGTCCACCTCGTCGTAGACCCAGATCTCGCGCGTCCGAATCTGCGTCTGGTCCGCATTGGTGGCACTGGTCGACAAGATCTGCAGCTCGAACGGTGTGCTGCCCGCCAGGTGGGTGCCCGCCGAGATGAGGTGCTCGGCTTCACCGCGCTCGAAGCTCAGCGCTTCAGGACTGAACGCCGCTGACAGCGCCCGTAAGCGGCCCTCGCTCGGATCCTTATAGGCCTCGAAGACCAGGTCCAGGGCACGCTTCAGCGCCGCCTCGGGTTGGTTGGCTTCGGCCACGGCGGTGGCGGTGGCCGAAGCGCTGGTGTGAACGATGGCCGTCAGTGACGCTTCGGCCTGGGCTAAGCGAGCCTCAGCAGCATCGGCACGTGTCTCGGCGACGCGTCGGGCAGTGTCTTGCTGACGTGCAAAAACGGCCACCGACGCGGCCACTCCCAGCACGATCAGCACGACCAGCCACGGCATAAACCGTCGCCACGGACCGGGCTCTGACCCGAGGACACGCATGCCTGCTCCTTTGGTTCATCGTTCGAATGATCAGCGTAACGAGCGGCCCGCCAGATTGCATCGAATCACGGGCGCAGCGCTGGCTGGCGTTCCTACAGCGCTGGTGGAGCGCCAGTGTGTCCTAGGAGTTCGGCCGAAAAGCCAGATAGCCGAGCCGGACGGCGGCCGAACTCCGTTTGATGGACTGGCCTAGAGGGGCGGCCGAAAAGGCCTCAATCGCACCCGCTGCCGCCCCTCTAGGCCCTGGTGCCGTCAGGCAACGAAGGTCACTTTGGTGCGGCGGTGGATGGCCATGACCAGACCCGCCAGCAGGACCGACACGGCGCCGGCAAAGTACGGCGCGCTGTCGGCGACTGATTCGTAGGCGAAACCGGAGCCGACCGGGCCGACCACGGCCGCCAGCGCGGCCGTCGACTGCGAACCGCCATTGGCCATGCCCTGCTCGCGCTCGCTAACTAACTTGGTGATCAGCGAGGCGAGCGGCGCGCGCCACAGCGCGTTGCCGGCCGAGAGCAGCGCCATCGACGGGAACAGCAGCCACGGCTCGAGCGCGACGGCGATCAGCGCAAATGCGCTGGTGGTGGCAATCACACCCAGGAGCAGGATCGTCGAGTCCTCCAGGAGCTCGCTGAGCTTACGGACGACGATGGCCTGCATGAACACGCCCGTGAGCGCCAGGGCGACGAACAGCGGCGCGACCTGGATCGGCCCAAAACCGAAGCGCGCATTCAGAAAGACCGCCAGATTGGCCTGCATCCCGGTGAACGCGCCGTTCAACAGAAACATGACCAGCAGCGGCGCGCGCAAGATCGGCCGCTGGACGAGCTGGAGCATGACCGCGAGCGGGTTGAGCTGCGTTCGTAGCGGCGCCGTCGAGCGGCGTTCGACAGGGAGCGACTCGGGCAGCATGAGCGCCACGAAGATGACGTTCACGGCGATCAGGCCGGCCGCGGCAAACGCCGTCAGCCGCAGATCGATCAGACTCAGGGCACCGCCAAAAGCCGGGCCGAACAGAAAGCCAGCGCCGAACGCGGCGCCCGCGAGCCCGAAGGTGCGGGTTCGGTGCTCACGTGGCGTGATGTCGGCCAGGTAGGCCTGTGCGGCACCGATGTTGCCGGCTGTTGCGCCCGTCACCAGACGAGCGACATAGAGCGCCGCCAGGCTATTGGCAAAGCCCATCAGCAGATAGCCGACCACTTCGCCGATCAGGCTCACCAGCAGGATCGAGCGCCTGCCGTACCTATCGGAGAGTCCGCCCAGCACCGGCGTCGCCAGAAACTGCGCCGCCGAGTAGAAGGTGAACAGCAGCCCAACCTCGAGGGCACTGGCGCCATACGCCGTCGCGTAGAACGGCGCCACGGGAATGATGATCCCGACACCCAGGATGTCCAGGAACATCGTGGCCAGAATGAGCGTCAGCCGGCGATCCACAGTGCGCCAGAGTGTAGTCGGGCCATAACGTGCGCTAGCCCTGCGACCGCCAGAACGTGCATGCGTCAGGGCACCACGCCTAGATCCTCGCGCTGCGCGCGCATCCGGCGCAGTAGCGAGACTAACAGCACCTATCGCCCCGGGCGTGCGCTTCCCGGATCGCAGCGGATCGGCTCGCTTCCAGCCGGGCGCCGGCAGGTGCCCGTTGCGTGGCGGCTAGCGCGCGCGGTCGCTCGTGGTGAGGAGCGTGGCGGTTTCGCCCAGCAGGACGGCGGCGGGCTCGCGGGCGACCAGGCTGGCCAGGTGGTCGAGGTGCGTTTCGGTCTGGTTGACGATGGCCAGGCGGCCGCCGGCTTCTACGGTGAGCTCGGGTAACGTCGCCGCGGGATAGACGACCAGCGACGAGCCAACCACGAGGCACAAAGAAGCGGCGGCGTGCAGTGCCTGGGCAGCCTCCACCTCGGCAACAGGCATCGGCTGGCCGAACGAGACCGTTGTGGTCTTCAACACCCCGCCACAGGCGGCACACGGCGGGTCCAGCTCGCCGGCCACCACGCGCGCCTGCACTTCAGCTCGGTCGATCCGCACCGCGCACGACAGGCATTCGACAAAGTGGGCGTTGCCGTGCAGCTCGACGACGGCAGAATCAGGCAGGCCAGCGCGCTGATGCAGCCCATCGATGTTCTGGGTCACGACGCTGCGCACGAGGCCAGCCCGAAACCACCGCGCAATCGCCAGATGCGCTGCGTTCGGCAGCGCGGTGGCCATCGAGCCATAGGCTTCGAGCCCGCGCCGCCAGGTCTCCTGACGCATCAACGGATCGCGCAAGTAGTCCTGGTACATGATCGGCGCGTAGCGCGACCAGATCCCACCGGGACTCCGAAAGTCAGGGATGCCCGACTCCGTACTGACGCCCGCGCCCGTGAACACCACGGTCCCACCTGGGCCGGCCGACACGAGCAAGTCGGCCAACGCACGAGCGCTACTCACACGCCGAGTGGCGGCGCAGGCAGCGTCGGCAAGCGCATCTCGCACCAGCGAGCGACTGACAGGAGGCGCGGCTCTTGCCACGCCCCGGCCACCAGCTGAATGGCCAGCGGCAATCGTTCCGGCTCGGCCAACAGCCCGCTGGGCAGGCTGATGCTCGGGAACCCAGCCAGACTGGCAGGTCCCTGGAGCGACATCACGCCGGTGGTCGCGCGCGACGGCGCGACGTCAATGGCCGTCGGCAGCAGCAATGCGTCCACCGAACCAAGCGAGCGCACCATCGACGCGCGCACCCGCCGCCGCAGCCGCTGGGCGTGCAGGTAATGGGCCGCGGGCAACAGCCGCCCAACCTCGACGAATGCCCGCATCAGCGGAGCGTGCGAGCCCGGGAATTGCTCGAGAAGCTGCCAGTGAGCAGCGGCTGCTTCAGCCTGCATGATCACCGAGTGCACCGCCAGGATCAGGTCAATCGGCTCGCCGAACGACACCTCAACCACATGGGCACCGTCGCGCTCGAATGCCGCCGCGACGCTTGCAACGTGTTCGGCAACCCGTGGCGCCGACAGATCCAGGGCCTCGCGCACCAACCCCAGCCGCGGCGCGGCCGGCTCAGCGTCCATCGAGAACGAAGGGACCGGCTCGTCAGCGCTGGTCGGATCAAGCGCATCGTGGCCTGCCGCGACCGACAGGAACAGCGCGCAGTCCTCGACGCTGCGCGCCAGGATGCCAGTGTGATCGAGGCTCCAGGCCAGCGGAAACACGCCGCGCTTGCTCACTCGACCGTACGTCGGCTTGAGTCCGGCCACGCCGTTGTAGGCGGCCGGCCGGAGCACCGAGCCAGCGGTCTGGCTGCCCAGTGCCAGCGGCACCTCGCGCGCCGCCACCCCAGCCGCCGAGCCGCTGCTCGATCCACCCGGCGTGCGTTCGGCGGACCACGGGTTGCGCGTCTTGGGCGGGTCGGAGAACGCGAATTGCGTCGTCACCAGCTTGCCCAACAGGATGCCCCCGGCCCGCTTGAAGCGGGCGATCGGCTCGCAGTCGGCGGTTGGGATGCGATTGTCGTAGGGCCGAAAACCAGCGGCCGTGCGCAGGCCAGCCGAATCGAAAATGTCCTTGGCGCCGAACGGCACCCCGTGCAGTGGTCCGAGCCGTGTCGAACCGTCCGTCACTTGCTGCTCGGCCGCCCGGGCGGCCACACGAGCGCGCTCAGCGTCGAGCGTTTCCCACGCCTGGACCAGCGGTTCGACCCGTTGCCCCCAGGTCAGCAAATCATCCAGCAGCTCGATAGGAGAGAGCTGGCGCGCGACGATGAGCCGAGCGGCCTGTGACGCCGTGAGGTCGTGCAGCGCAGTCGCCGGCGCCGCCTCAGCCATGGGTTGGCAGCGGCTCCGGGCCCATCGGCTCGAGCGATTCCTGCGAGATGCGCCACAGCGCCGTCGCTGCCCGGCCGAGAATTGTTTGCACAGCGATCTCCGCAGTGCGTTCCTCGCCGTAGGTATCGAGCGCCGCGCGCTCGAGCTCGTCGAACACGGCGCGACGCGCCGGATTGTCAGCCGGATCCTGCTGCATGGTCAGGCATCGTACCGCCACGCTCCACCGCTTCTCGACTGCATCACCACGAACGCGTCGTGACATGCCTCCCCGCGCGTTGAGTAGAGTTGGCGCCATCACCATCGCTGAACCCCCCGAGATCGTGGCTGTCGCTGCGCCAGCTCTCGGCCTGCCCTCGCAGCTGTACGCCGCCCTGGACGAGCTCACCCGTGATCTGGGCCGCGCCGCGCTGCACGACGCCCGCTTCGAGCATGCCGCCGCGTTGGCGAGCCAGCTGCAGATCGAGCTGCAGCGCCTGTTGGGTGGCCAGATCGCCACGGTCCGTCGTTCGACCACGCGCCGACCACGCAGTGCACGCGCGACCGCACGCCTGGTTCAGGCCCTGCGCGCCGAGTCAATCGCGCTCGAACGAACGTGCCAGCTCGCCCGCGAGCAGGGCATTCACATCGAGCGCAAGGATCTGGCCGATCTGCGCCTCGGCGAGCGTACGCGGCGCATCTTCCACGAAGCCGGCCTGACCAACATCGAGGATGTCACCACGCTGCCAGCGGAACGAGCAGCCGAGATCCCACACCTGGCACCGACGAGTCTGGCTGAGCTGCGCGCGGCCATCATGTTCGTGCTCGAAGTGGAGGGCAAGCGGCCGCCGGCCGCGTTGCCGCCACCCGGCCATTCCGAAGATCTGTTTGAAGGTCTGGTCGCCGGCGTGAACGTGTTGCCGCCGCGCGAACGCGACATCCTGGTACTGCGCGCAGGCGTCGAGGATCGCGTCCATTCGATCGACGAAGTTGCGCGCACGCTGGGCTGTACGCCCGAACAGGTCGATCGCGCCGAGGAGCACGCGTTGAATGCGCTCCTGTCGCAGCCGGCCAGCCTCGAAGCCTCGTGGCAAGTTGAGGAGCTGTGCCTGCGCATGGGACTGGCCTGGGATGACGAGCGCCTGCCGACCGCCATCGCGGCCTACTACCCGAATACAAGAGCGAGCTTCGCCCGCCTCGCCGCCTGGCTGATGGTCGAGCGCGGCCGACAGGCTGCCGAAGCCGGCGGGCGTGAATTCACCCCGCCCCAGGGTGTGCCCCACTTCGAGGAGATGGTCGTGGCCACGCTCGGACGCTACGGTGACCTGCCGGGTGAGACGCTGACTGAGCACGTGCGTGCCGCGCTCGCGCCTAGCGATCGAGATCGTTACACCCAGCTGGCGGTGTCCGAGCGCGTGCGCATACTCGGCCCGGCCGTGCCGCTCGACAGTGGCGCGTTTCATCTGCCCGACGCGCCGATTCCGGATATCGACGACCGCCACATCCGCGCCTTGAATGGCTTGATCGGCGCCCTACAGAAGCTCGGCAGCGCGCGCATCGCCGCCCTCACCAGCGAGGTCAATCGCCGGCTGCCGCGCGCCTATCACGTCAACGATCAATTCGTGCGCACCTGGCTGACGCGTCATCCGGAGCTGTTCACCCAGTACGAGCAGGATCGCTTCAAGCTCGCCTCGCTCGACGTCGACATCCTGATCGGCCTGGCCAACTCATGGCTCCCCGGCAACGGGCAGCCCGGCACGGTACCCGCCCGGCCAGCCGCCGCCGCGCTGGATAAACGGAACGAGCGCATCGCCAACGACATCGCCGCGTTCCTGCGCGAGCACGGTCCACAGACCATCGGACGCATTCGCTCGCATCTGTACGGGCGCTTCATCGGCCAGGCCTCGGCTGACGCGGTCATCGCCACCGACAGTCAGCAGCGCTTCATCAAGCTGGGTGGCGGGCTGATCGGACTGCGCGATGGCGCGGCGCAGCCAGAAGAGCCAGCAGTGCCGATCAACGTGCCGCCGTCGCGCGGCCCAGCATGGCATCGCGCGTTCTGACGCGGCGGTCCGCGGCCCGCGCAATGGGTAGATCACGCAGCCGGCGCGGCAGCCTGGGCACAACCTCGCGAGATAGGGCGGCCATGGTGCCCATGAAGTGTTCGCGGCGCGGGCCCCAGGCGTAGCCGAAGCCGGCCCGCAGCGGCGGCGGCAGGAGCCACGTCGTCAGCATCTTGAGCGGCAGCGCCACGGGTCCAGGTAGCCACCACACGGGCGGCTCCAGAATGAATCGCCCTGCTTCTCTGCCCTGCTGGCTCACGTGCACCTCACCCGAGACGATCAGGTCGGCCATCCACGCTCGCAGTGCGTCCAGCGTCGGCGGGAAATCAGCCGTGGGAATGCCCCACACCACGCCCGCGCGGCGAAACTCTGCGTAATACGTCTCGCGTTTGGGCGGCGCTAGCGGCGCGACGAGTGTCTCGTACGCGACGAGTGAGCTGTCGATCAGCGTCGCATACACCCACAGCAGCAAGTGCGGATCGAGTGCCGAGTACGACTGGCCACCAACTGAAGTGCCAACAACGTGGGTGTGCAGATCAGTGACCGATTGCACGACGCTGAGCGCGCGCTCGGTGTCGGCGAACGCAAAAGAGTAGATCGCGTCGAGTGTGTCGCGCAGCCGACCCAGCGGGTCGGAGCGATAGCGGCTGTGGTCGGCCACGGCCGCGGCGATCAGTGGATGCGCCACCTGCATCAGCAAGGCGCGCGAGCCGCTGCCGAGCAGGACGGCCACTTCGCGATCGACCTGCCAGGTCACACTGCGTGGCCCGAACAGGCCGTCGATCGGGTCAGCTGAGGGTGTGTAGTCGATCACGGGCAATGGCGATCATCTCGAGCAGCGCCAGGCGCAGCTCGTCCTCAGGCTTCCCGGCGAGCCGCTCCTGAAGCACGTCAGCAATCTCCGCCTTCGGCCGCCCATTCACGAACACCACGAACCTGAAGCCGAAGCGCCGCTCGTATTCGTCATTCAACTGGCGCAGTCGCTCATACACCGTGGCCATGTCCTGGTCCGCCTCGGCGGCGTAGCCCTGTTCTCGATACGACGCCTGTGAGACCTCGGTCGGGCTGGCGCCAATGCGGGGATGGGCATTGACCACCTGAATCTGCTGCGCCCGCGGCAACTCACCCACGATCACATCCGCACGATCCAATAGGGCCTCATATGAAGTGAACGGCCGGGCGGCGTACAGGCCGTTGGCCAGCGGATCAGCCGCCTCAAACAAAGGCCTCAATGCCGCGACGAACTCGGGTCGACGGGCTGCATTGAGCGCCGAGATGGGCATCAGCGCGCTCATGGGAAGGCGCGCCGCGTCCACTCCAGTGGGTCGACGTTGGCGCCGTCGACCCACACCTCCCAGTGCAGGTGCGGGCCCGTCGAGAAGCCTGTGCTGCCGACGCGCGCGATGGTCTGACCAGGCTTCACACTCGTCCCCGCCTCGACGTCCGCGGTCTGTAGATGGGCATACGTGGAGTACACGCCCGCGCCGTGATCGAGAATGACGATGTTGCCGCGCGCAGGCACATTGCCGACGTACGCGACAGTGGCGGTTGCCGGCGCGACCACGGATGCACCCATAGGCGCGGCGAAGTCCATGCCCGGGTGGTACTCGTAGCTGCGATGCGTGCCGAACGCGGTCGTGACCTGGCCGTTCACCGGCGCGCGAAACAGACCCTCCCATCGCTTGGGTCCATTCGGTCTTCGGTAAATCTGGTCGAGCTGACGATCCTCGGCCGCGTGGGCATCGAGCTCGGCCAGCGTCGGCTCTATCTCCAGGTCGTCCTCGGGGAAAGTGGTGTGTCGCACCGGCCACTCCTGGCGCAGCTCGGCTGGGTTGCCGACGCCATCCGACGCCGCCAACGTCAAGCTGAACGTGCTCTTCGGCGAGTCGGGCGGGGTACCGACGAGTGCCCACAGCCCACCGGCGTCAGACTGCAGCCGCAGCGCCCGCGCGTCGATCGTGCCGCGCACATCCGAGAGTGGTTCGTCGCCCCGTACCCGGAGCACGAAGGTATGGCCCTCTTGCGGACCCTCGGTCGGATCCAGGGTCGCTTCGAGCTTGGGCGGCGTATTGTCCGACACGAAGCTCCACGTCGCCGTGGTCAGGTTCTGGCGGCGCGACGTGTCGTGAGCGACCACGTCGAGGCGGTGCGGCCCGTCTTTGAGCGCCGCCGTGTCGATGGTCAGACCACCCGCGGGCTGGGCTTGCGCCTGATCGTCGATTCTGATGCTGACGATGCGCGTCCGCCCTGCCGGCTCAAGCCCAATCCTGGCTTCGAGCGGCCCGCGCTGTACGCCAACCGGTCCGTCCATAACAACGCGCGGCGGCGTCTCGTTCGACAGCCACCACACCGGGTCATTGAGCGGAACGTCGTACACGATGACCAGCCCGGCCATGCCAAGCACGATCACGGCAAGCGAAACCAGGCCAGAGCGCACGTTCGATACTAGCGTTTGTCAGGTGCCCGGTGGGCACTCGCTGCGCTTTGTCACGCCGAGCTGCACCCCGTCGACGATCCAGTCCTGATTCTGGCGCTTGAGCACGTAGTTCTGATCGCTGTCCTCGACGAAACAGCGCTGGCGGCGATCGGACGCGTCGCGTTCGTCGTACAGCCAGCGTTCGACGGTCCGTACCTCGACTCGGTCAGCATCAACCCGATTGATCGGCGACGCATCGAGATTGAAGGTTGAAGCGCCGCCCAGATGGCGGCCCTGACCGCGCAGGAAGTCAGCCTCGGCACGGACGGCATTCAGCGCAGCCTCCGAAAACACCTCCGGCAGTGTGTCGAAGCTGCGACCGGTCGGATCCTGGAAGGCCGCGAACAAACGGCCCAGGGCACGCTCGAGCGCCCGCTGGGGCTCGTTGACACGGGCGACCGCCGTGGCCGTCGAGGCTGCTTCGGCCACGCGCTGGACGGCTATCGCCGTGAGCGAGGCTTCGGCGCGTACGGCGCGCTCCTCGGCGGCCGCGGCGCGCGCCAGCGCGGGCTGTAGTTGCGCCTCGGCCAGGCGCGCTCGTGCCGACTGCTGATCGAGCCACAGCGACGCCGCGGCGCCGAGCACGGCCACGATCGTCACCGGCACGAGCACCGAGATCAGCCGACGACGAAAGCGGCGCATCCCCCTGAGCTAAGAGTACGTACCCTGGGACCCGGGCATGCACGACATCGGCACTGGGCGCGACTTCGTGCTCGATCAGTACTCCGATAGCGACAAACTGCGCATCCGCATCGAAACACACGAGCGCTACACGCAAGGGGACACCAATCGCCTGGTCGACGACGCCGTCGCCGCCCTTGGACCGAAAGGCACTGTGCTGGACGTGGGCTGTGGCCCCGGCACCTGGCACACCCGCCTGAGTCGGCCGGGTGCGCGCATCGTCGGCGTCGACCTCATGGCCGGCATGCTCGCCGAAGCACATTCCTCAACACCGTTCGTGGTCCAAGCTGATGCTCAGGCCCTGCCCTTCGCAGACGGAAGCTTCGAGCGCGTCCTGTGCGCCGGCGTGCTGTATCACGTGCCCGACTGCGCCCAGGCACTGCGTGAGATGCGTCGGGTGCTGCGGAGCGACGGGCGTGCCGTCATCTCGACCAACGGCGCCTACGCCATGCGCCGCATCTACGAGCTGCATGGCATCGCCGCACGTGAGCTGGGCTACGAGCCACTGCCCATCGGTCCGGGGCACTTCACCATGGACGACCTGGCGCTCGTGCGCAGCGTGTTTCCGAACGTCGAGCGCCACCTCCTGGAGGGCGCGCTGGTCTTTCCAACGGCGGAGCCTGCGCTGCGCTTCTATGCCAGCAATCGCATCGACGCGCTGCGCGATCGACCGCCCGACGGCAGCCACCGCGCACGGCTGCTGCCCATAGTCCACCAACAGATCGACGCCATCATCGACCGTGAAGGTGCCTTTGTCGTGCCGAAGAGCGTGGGCTACTTCGTCGCTGCGGCACAATGAGGCCACTGATGATCTCACCGCGCACGAAGGGCGCCGCGGAACGGCTGCTGGCCAAGGAAGAGGCGTGGGGACGCACGGCGCTGCGCCGGGCCTCACTCGCCTGGTGGACTGCGTCGTTATCCGGGCGCGCGGCCGATTATGAGCGCATGGAAACGGCCGATCGGATGGTCAATCGCCACTACGCTCGACCGACGGCGTACCAGCGCGTGGTGCGCTTCGCCGAAACACCCGGCCTGGACGCGCTCACCCGTCGACGCCTGGTGCGCCAGCGCCTGGCCTATCAGTCCAAGCAGGCCCCGGTTGACATCCTCGACCGTATTACCTCGGCCGAAGCGAGGATCCAGGAGACATACAGCACGTTTCGAGCGCAATTCGACGGCCACACGGCGACGGACAACGAGCTCGAGGACATTCTACGCAGCACGCGTGATTCGCCGCGTGTAAAAGCGGCGTGGGAGGCGCGCAAGCAGATTGGCCCAGTTGTCGCCGACGACCTGAGACACCTGGCCGAGCTCCGCAACGACGCGGCGCGCGCGATCGGCTATGCCAACTTCTGGGACGCGCAGCTCTTGCTCGACGAGCTCGACCCACGGCGTTTGCTGGCTACGCTCGACCAGGTCGACAAAGCCACGCGGGAGCCGTTTCGAGCGATGAAGCGCGATCTCGATCGCCGGCTGAGCGACCGCTTCGACACGCCGCTCGAAGAGCTGCGGCCGTGGCACTACGGCGATCCGTTCTTCCAGGAGACGCCGGAAGTCTTCGCGCCGCCAGCCGACCCGCTGTACGCCGAGCAGGACGTCGTCGAGCTGGCCGCTGAGAACTATCGCAAGCTAGGCTTCCGCAACATCGACGCCATTCTGGCGCGCTCCGATCTGTATCCTCGGCCGGGCAAGAACCAGCACGCCTACGCCGTCGACATCGACCGCGAGGGCGACGTGCGCACGTTCCTCAATGTCGAACGCAATGCGCGCTGGATGGCCACGCTGCTGCACGAGCTCGGGCACACGATCTATCAGGACGGTATCGACCGGACCGAGCTGCCGTACGACCTGCGCGACGATCCGCAAGGCTTCCTCAACGAAGGCTTTGCCATGTTCTGCGAGCAGTCGATGGTCGATCCACGCTGGCTGACCGAGATGGTCGGCGTGCCCGAAGACGAAGCGCACCAGCTGGCGCCCAAGCTGCACGCCCAGGACACCGCCTCATTGCTCGCGTTTGTGCGCTGGTGCCTGACGATCGTGCACTTCGAACAGCGCTTTTACGCGGACCCGCGCCAGGATCTCAATAGCCTGTGGTGGGAGCTCGAAGAGCGCTATCAGCAGGTGCCCCGGCCGGAGGGTCGCACGGCGCCGGACTGGGCCAGCAAAGTGCACGTCGCAACTGCACCGGTTTACTACCACAAATATCTCTATGGCCGGTTGTTCTCGGCCCAGTTGACCCGTATGATGAACGCCCACCTGGGCGGCTGGTGGTCCGGCCGACCCGACACAGGTGAGTACATCAAGCGCGAGTTGTTCATGCCGGGCGCGCGCTATCCGTGGACAGAATTGGTCGAACGTGTGACGGGCGAGCCGATGGGTGTAACAGCCCTCGCCGCCGCGGTCGCATGGCCGCGCAGTGATTGATGGACAGCCCGTCGATCACCGCCTTTTTCCCGTGTTATAACGACGGCGGAACCATTGCCACGATCGTCATCACCGCCGATCGCACGTTGCGCGAGCTCGCGGACGACTACGAGATCATCGTCGGGAACGATGCCAGTACCGATCACTCGGCCGAGCTGCTGGCCGAGCTGCAGGCGCTTTATCCGCATCTGCGCGTGCTCCATCACACGAACAATCGCGGCTATGGCGGCAACTTGCGCAGCATGTTCGCCGCCGCGACCAAGGACCTCATCTTCTACACGGATGGCGATGCGCAATACGACCCAGCTGAGCTGAGCTTGCTATACGAGCATCTCACGCCCGACGTGGACGTCGTACAAGGCTGGAAGATCGAGCGTTCTGACCCGCTTCATCGCAAGATCATCGGGCGCATCTATCACCACTTTGTGCGATTCTGGTTTGGGCTGCATCTACGCGATGTCGACTGCGATTTTCGGCTTTTTCGACGACACGTTCTGGAAAGCTTTCCGCTCGAAAGTACAAGCGGCTGCATAACGGTCGAGATGATGACGCGCGTCGAGCAGGGCGGCTTCAACGTACGCGAAGTGCCGGTCCACCACTATCACCGAGCATACGGCGAAAGCCAGTTTTTCAACTTCACACGCGTAGCGCGGACGCTCCAGGAGTTGGCCGTGTTATGGGTTAAACTCAAACTGTTGCGTCGGCGCCGGATCGAATCAGGATCGGCAACGCCTCCGCGGATGGGAACGTGAACCACGTCGAGTTCTACGCGGGCAAACAAACACTGGTAACCGGTGGTCTGGGCTTCATCGGCTCCAATCTCGCCGTACGCTTGCTGGAGCTGGGCGCGCACGTCGTCGTCGTCGACGCGGCCATCGCCGAGACCGGCGCCAATGTGTTCAACATCGACAGCGTGCGCGATCATCCGCGGCTGTCGGTGCGCACCGTCGACGTCCGCGACACGCTCGCCATGGACCGCCTCGTGCGCAACAAAGAGGTCATCTTCAATCTGGCCGGCCAGGTCAGCCACATCGACTCGATGCACGATCCGTTCACCGACCTGGAGATCAACTGCCGTAGCCAACTCGCGCTGCTCGAGTCGTGTCGCCACCATGCGCCGAACACCAAGGTGATCTTCGCCAGCACGCGCCAGATCTATGGCCGCGTGCCCGAGGAGGATTTACCCGTCGACGAACGCCGGCCGCCCAATCCGATCGACGTCAACGGCATCAACAAGCTCGCCGGCGAGCGCTACCACGTGCTCTACAACAACGTGTACGGCATTCGGACCAGCGTGCTGCGGCTGACCAATACCTACGGTCCACGCATGCTGGTCAAGAACAACCGCCAGACGGCGATCGGCTGGCTGATTCGCCAGGCCATGGACGGCGAGGACATCGCCATCTTCGGCGACGGCTCCCAGCTGCGCGACTTCACCTATGTTGATGACGCGGTCGATGCGTTTCTGAGCGCGGGCGCCAACGACACGGCCAATGGTCAGGTGTTCAATGTCGGTGGCATCGAGCCGATCAGCTTGCGCGACGTGGCCGAGCTGCTAGTCGACACGGCGGGTACCGGCAGCTTCCACCTGGTGTCCTTCCCGCCGGAGCGCAAGGTAATCGACGTCGGCTCGATCTACGTCGACGATCGCAAGATCCGGCGCGTCTTGCGCTGGCGCCCGGCGATCGACATGCGTGAAGGGCTGGCGCGCACGATCGACTTCTATCGCGCGCATCGCGCACAGTACTGGGCCACGCCGACGGCGCTGGCCACTGTATGACGGTCGTCACGCGGATCCCCTTCAACGCCCTGAAGCCGGGTGTCGATGCCATCCGCGGCGAGCTCGATGGCGCCATCGCGCGGGTACTCGACAGCGGCTGGTTCTTGATGGGCCCCGAGCTCCAGCGTTTCGAGGGCGCCTTCGCCGCCTACCACGGTCCTGACTGTCACGCCGTCGGCGTCGGCAGTGGCACGGACGCCATCCGCATCGGCCTTCAGGCGCTGGGCGTGCAGCCTGGCGACGAAGTCCTCATGGCGGCCAACGCCGGCGTGCCACCCGTCGCGGCCACGGTCGCCGCCGGCGCGATCCCCGTGTTTTGCGACGTCGACCCTTCGACACACGGCATCGCTCCCGCAGAACTCATCCGCCTACGTACCAATCGGACCCGGGCAGTCCTTGCCGTGCATCTCTACGGCCAGCCCGCGGCCATTGAAGACATCCTGGCGGCAGCCGATGGCTTGAAGGTACTGGAGGACTGCGCCCAGGCCCACGGCGCGACCGTCAATCGCCAGCGCGTCGGCACGTTCGGTAATGCCGCGGCTTTCAGCTTCTATCCGACCAAGAACCTCGGTGCGTTGGGCGATGGTGGCGCAGTGCTCTCCACAAGCCCCGAAGTCGCCGATAGGGCGCGGCTGCTGCGCACCTATGGCTGGCGGCAGCGCTACCTGAGCGAGGAGCACGGCACCGTCTCACGCCTGGACGAGCTGCAAGCAGCCGTGCTCGCGGTCAAGCTTGCGCACCTCGACGAATGGAACGTCATCCGCCAGAAGCTGGCCGCCCACTACCGCGCCGGACTCGGCGGCGTCGTGCAAACGCTGCCGCCCGACGGCGTGTTCCACCTGTTCGTCATCCGCACGCCCCAGCGGGACGCCTTGAAAGCGCATCTCGCCGAGCACGGCATCGGCACCGACATTCACTATCCCTACCCCGTGCACCTGCAGCCGCCATACGCGCAGTACGCTCGCGGCCCGCTGCCGGAAACGGAGCGCCTGGCCCAGGAGGTCCTGAGCCTGCCGCTCTATCCCGAGCTGTCCGAAAGCGACGTCGACTTCGTCGCCCACCAGGTGCGCACGTTCTTCGCTCGCTCATGCTGAGCCTGCCGAAGTAGAGCGGGCGATGGAGCCTGAACAGTACGCGGTGATGGCGCGCCGCGAGACGCGCCACTGGTGGTACGCGGGCATGCGTCGCGTCGCGCTCGCCGTGCTCGCCCAGGCCCTCCAGAGCAGCACCGATCTACAGATCCTGGACGCCGGCTGCGGCACCGGCGGCACCACGATCGAGCTGCGGCGCTGGGGTCGCGTGGTTGGCATCGATCTGGCCTGGGAGGCACTCCGCCCCGCTCTCGAGCGCGGCCTCGGCGGCACGCTTGCCCGCGCCAGCGTCGAGCGGCTGCCGTTCGCCACCGCGGCTTTCGATGTCGCGACAAGCTTCGAGGTCCTCTACCACCTGGGCGTCTCGAGCGATGCGCTCGCGCTCGCGGAGATGCGGCGTGTCCTGAAGCCCCGTGGCCTGTTGCTGTTGCGCCTGCCCGCGCACGATTGGCTGCGTGGTGAACACGACCGACTGGTCCACACCCGACACCGCTACTCGCGCGCCGAGGTGGTCGCCAAGCTGGCCGCGGCCGGCTTCGAGGTCGAGCAGGTGAGCTGGGCAAATACGCTGCTCTTTCTGCCCGCGCTCGCCAAGCGACTGACCGAGCGCCAGAACGGGCATGCCAACCCAGGCAGCGGTGAGCCCGACCTGTGGCAGCCGCCCGGACCGATCAACCTGCTACTGGAAAGCGCCGTGGCCGTCGAGGCGCTGGCCATTCCGCGGCGCGTGCCGCTGCCATTCGGGCTTTCGGTGCTGGCGCTGGCGCGCGCCGTGTGAGCGACGGGGGTCGGGGGACGGGGGTCGGGGGCCAGCAGCCGGAAGTCGCCGTGGCGCCTCGGGCGGTGGTCGGCGCTCGCCGCACCAGACGCTTGCCGACCCCCGACCCCCGACCCCTGGCCCCCATATTGGTCATCGCGCTGTGCGCCATAGCGCTGCACCGCGATGGCTTGTTCGGCGGACCAGCGTTCTATGAACGCGATACCCAGCTCTTCTACTACCCGCTGGCGCAGTGGGTCGGCGAGCAGCTGCGCGCGGGCAGCTATCCGTTGTGGCTGCCGGGCATCTTCACCGGCTATCCGATCTTCGCCGACGGCGAGCTCGGTTTGCTCTACCTGCCGCAGGTCGTGCTGTTGTTGGCCCTGCCGACGCCACTGGCCATCGTCTGGCTGCGCGTCCTGCACGCATTTCTGGCCGGCCTGTTCACGCTGTGGTTCTTGCGCAGCTTGCACCTCGGGCCGGGCGCCGCGCTCGGCGGCGCGCTGGTCTTCGCGTTCGGCAGCTTCCTCACCACGCAGATGCACCACGAGAACGTCGTGCGCTCGGCGGTCTGGCTGCCCGCCGTACTCGCCTGCTACGAACGCTCGGTTCGCCCCGTGCCGCGCCGACGCGCGCTCGGCTGGATCGCGCTCGGCGCCCTGGCGTTTGCCCAGTCCGCGCTCGGTCTGCATGTCCAGCCGGTGCTCATGTCCGCCCTGGCAATTGGCTCATACGCTCTGTTCAAGGCAGTCGTCCAACACCGGCTGGCGCGCTGGTCGATCGTCGCGGCAGCGGCAATTGGCGTAGGTGGCGTCGCACTCGCCACCGCGCAGCTGCTGCCGCTGGGCGAATGGGCCCTCGTTTCGTCGCGCCGCGGCGGCGTGGACTACGAGTTCGGCAGCGCCTTCGGTCTGGCGCCTGAGAATCTGCCGACCATCCTGTTTCCGTTCTTCTTCCGCCTGACCGACGGAAGCACGTGGTGGTCGCTCTGGCAGCAGTGGGAAACCGAGCTGTACGTCGGCATCCCGACGCTCGCGTTGGTGGTGCTGGGCATCGTGTTCGCACGGCGCATCGAGGTCACCTACTTCGTGCTCCTTGGCGTGATCGCGCTGCTGATCGGCATGGCCCACTACGCACCACTCGTGAACCTGCACCAGCTGTTGTGGTCCATCCCCGGCTTCTCGTTCCTGCGCGCGCCGGGCCGCTTCAGCTATCTGGTCGTGTTCGCGTGCGCCTGTCTGGCCGCGTTCGGTCTCGAGGTCTTGCTTGCGCGGCGAATCCGGTTGGTGATCGCGCTGACCGCTGCGCTGCCGCCAATCGGGCTGCTGGCAGCGCTGCTAGCGCTGCTGCCGAGCTGGCGCGGCTGGCTCGTCGCCGACCCCACGCGAGCCCGTTCATTCGTCGAGTCGACGTATCTGGCCGCACGCGCTCAGTACCCCATCGACCCGCAATTGGTCGTAAGTGGTCTGCTCGCCTCACTCGACCTCACCAATTTGAAGACCGCCTGGACTCTGGCCATGCTGCTGTTGACCGCGCTCGGCTTCGTCGCCTGGCTCGAGCTCGGCCGCCGCCATGCGATCCTGGGTCAGTCCGTACTGGTCGGCCTGATCGCTGTCGACCTGCTCGTGTTCGCCGCCGACTTCCACCCGAAAGTCCCACTTGCCTCGCTTGCGCCCGAGCTACCCCAAGGCGTGAGCGTGGGCCAGCGTGTCCTGCTGCACGGCCCGACCGACCTGCCACGCTTCGAGCCGAATCAACTGCTGAGCGGCGGCGTCGGTGGCGTCGAGGGCTATAGCTCGCTGCCCTCGCAGCGGCACGTCGAGGTGTATGCCGAGACGACTCAGCAGCCGGCGCTGTTCGACCTCTGGGCCGCGCAGACCATCCTCGAGCCGCTGAGCCCGCCCGATGGGCGCACCGTCAACGGCGTGTCGCTCCGAACCGAGCACCCACTGCTGGCTGGCTTTGGTGGCGCCACGCCGTCTGTCCTGCGCGTCCCAACCGACGTCGGTGCCATCCAGTCAGTACGCGTCGTCGGGACATTGAGCTATGCCTTCAACGTCCCCCAGGGCACCACGGTCGCCACACTGGCCGTGGACAATCAGCAACTGCCGCTGCGGGCTGGGATCGAGCTCGCCGAACGAGCCTATGACCGGCCCAGCCTGCGCGGCCTGGTGCAACACGCTCGAGCCGCCGTGGCACTGGATTTCGAGGAGGCGACGCCGCAGGGCGAGGCGTACACCGCACACCTCTATCAAACGGAGCTCCCGGTTGCAGCAGCGGCCGCGCGCAGTGTCACTCTGACGCCGACCGATCCCAACGTGCTGGTCCAGCTTTACGGTGTGGCGCTGGTCACTACGACGGGAACGCGATCTTTCGATCTTGGCGACCGCGATGGGCTTCGGCATGTCAGCCCGGCGGTCATCGCCAACGATCGCGCGCTTGCCCGGGCATTCGTGCTGCCGCGCGCCCAGTCCTTCTCACCCGCCCGCCACCCCGGATTGACCGCCACCCAGCTGGTCACCAGCCCCGACGTCGACGTCCACCGCCAGGTGCTCATCGAGAATGACCCTTCGACTCCGAGCGAACCCGGCCCGGGCCGGGTCGAAGCCGTCCCGGCGCGACTCGTCGACGTGGGCCCGAACGGTGTCCAGGTCATCGCCAGCGTCGATGCCGCGAGCTATCTCGTCGTCACCGACTTTTATCACCGCGGCTGGACCGCCTATGTAGACGGCCGGCCCAGTCGGGTCTATATTGCCGACGCGTTGTTTCGGGCTGTTTCGATCGAGCCGGGTCAGCACGTCGTCGAGCTGCGCTTCGAACCGCCCTCGCACTTGCTCGGTGCTCTCGTCAGTCTTTTAACGTTGGCCGTGGATCTCGGCCTGATAGTGTGGGGACTACGCGTCCGCCGTACCTAGGGGAGAAGCTATGCGTTCAACATTTCGGTTCACTCGTTTGTTCGTCGGCCTGCTCTTCGTGCTTGCCTCGGCGTGCGCGCCGACTCAGGCGCCAGCGCCTGCCGCGACCTCTGCCCCAGCTGTGCCCGCGGCCGCGGTGAAGGCATCCGGCAAGCTCAGCGTCTACTCGGCGCTGAACGAATCGACCAACACCGCGTTCGTCGAGGCGTTCAAGAAGGCCATACCGGGTGTGGAGGTCGAGATCCTGCCGCTGGCCGCCGCGGGCGAGCTGCAAACGCGCATCACGACCGAGAAGGCCGCGCCCAAAGCCGACATCTTCATCGGCGGCTCGAGTGAGTTCCACGATCCGCTCGGCAAGCAGGGCTTGCTCGAGCCGTACAAGTCGCCCAACGCAGCCGACGTGGACCCCAAGTTCAAAGACGGCGACGGCAACTGGACCGGCTGGTACATCGGCATCTTCGGCCTGGCCATCAACAAGGACCGCTGGGCCAAGGAGATGGCCGGCAAGGCCACCCCGAGCAGCTGGGACGATCTGCTGACCGAGGATCTGAAGGGCAAGCTCGACTTCCCCGATCCGGTCAAGACTGGCGGCGGCTACATCTTTCTGGCGACCCAGGTCTTCCGCTTCAACAAGGACGAAGTGAAGGCGATGGACTACATGAAGAAGCTGCACGCCAACATTGGCCAGTACGTCGGCACCTCGCCGCAGGGCATCGAGCTGGTTGGTCAGGGACAGTTCGTGATGGGCCCGAACTGGGGCCACGACATCCTGACCGCCAGCCAGAAGGGTCAGCCGCTCGAGTTCAAGGCGCCCTCTGATACGGCCAACGAGATCGGCGCGGTGAGCATCGTCAAAGGCGGCCCGAACACCGCCGCCGCCAAGGCGTTCGTCGATTGGGTGCTGACCAAAGAAGCCGGCGAGCTCAACGTCAAGCTGTCGAACCGCCTGTCTGTGAGAAAAGACGTCCCGCCGGCCGCCGGCGCGCCCACCCTGGAATCGGTCAAGCTGGTCAACTACGACCGCGACTGGGCCACCCAGAACAAGGACCGCCTGATCAAAATGTGGCAGGCTGCCGTCGGCATCTAAGCACGCGCACGGCTCGTAGCTCGACCGTGCACTAATAATTACAGAGCGAGAGCGCTCGATCGAGACGCTGCGGCGCGATCAGGCACCGACCGAAACGGAAGTCGAGGTCTCCGCCTCCGGGCGGCGCGTCCTGCGCATTGCCGCGACGCCACTGCACGACGCTCAGGGGCGCTCAGTGGCAGCGTCCTGATTGTGCGCGACGTCACCGGGCGGCGTCAGGTCGAAGAGCTGAAAGACGAGGTGCTGTCGATCGCCTCGCACGACCTGCGCGTGCCGGTCGCCGTGATCAAGGCGCAAGCGCCACTACTGGCGCGGACCATTTGGCGCGCCTGCTGGCGCTGGTGGCCGACTTGACGCGCATCGAATCGGGCCGGCTGGAGCTGGCCCCGGCGGACATGGACCTGGGCGCCTTGATCGCGCGGATCGTGGTCGGGCTACAGGCGACGACCGATCGGCACCGCTTCGTCACGCGGCTGGCGGGCAATCTCACGGGCGTCTGGTACGAGCATCGGCGGCAGGAAGTCCTCGAGCACCTGCTCAGCAACGCCCTGAAGTACTCGCCCGCGGGTGGTGTGATCCAGGTCCGGGCGCAGTCCACGCGGCACGAGCTTCTCGTTCATTTTGCCGCTGCGCCGCCTCACGACCTAGTCCCAGGGAATGTCCTGCGTCGACTGGACGTTGCCAGGCGTCAGTTGACCGCTCGCAAAAGCC
>DASXRR010000515.1:0-4835 GCA_036506475.1 Chloroflexota bacterium | reverse complement strand
TCCAGAAGTTCGTGCTGCGCGAGCGCGAATGGCAGGGCTACACCAAGCGGATCAACTAAGCGCTCGCCTGGCGCCAGGCTGCCCCTCGAAGGAGGGGCAGCCTGTTGCTGGGAAGGATCGGAACTGCGCCGCAGCCCGGACAGCGGTCCTTTCTTTCGACGTCCCCCACGCCCGGCCGCACAGTCGATAAAGGGTGTGCCCGACAAGGCCTATGTACAGGCGGGCTATCGCCTGCTACTCGACGCTTGGGATACGTCGGATTCACCGTCAGGCGAGCCAACCATTTTCGCTGCCATACCAGGCAGCAGCCGCGTTCGCGATCAGCCGGCGTCAGGCGCAGCCGCTGGAGCGTGGACCGGGAACCAGCACATAGCGTGCGCGCCCGGCCAGCGCGACGGTGCGCTCGAGCTGCATGGTTTGGCGCAGCGCTCGTGCTACGGACGTCGGAAAGCGCTGTCCGATCTCTTCGATCGGATAGCCGAGCACCAGCAAGGCGATCTCACCGCGGCATACGCGCTGGACCATCGGCGCAGGATCCCACGAGCGGTCAAGCTCGAACAGGCTGTACAGGATGGGCTCGAGCAAAATCGGTCGGTCGGCGAGCACAACCACGTCGAGCGGATCGGCGAGCACCGTGCCGGCCGTTGCCTGAACGCGCTGAACCAGGCCGTTGAACGTCGCCGAGTCTGTTGGCTCGCCGAGCACATACGCTGGCTGCCCGATCACCTGACGCAGCACCACCTGGGTCCCGACGATGGCGTTCACGCCAAGCAGTAGACCGGCCACGACGCCGGTCCAGCGGCCGCGTTGCTCCCACATCACCACGCTGGCTACGATGGCTGAGGCAGCAGCGAACGACAGCCAGTAGTTGTAGTCGGCGCCGAGGGCGCCCAGCGGCACGAGCGGAACCAGCGAACCGAGCCAGTTCAGCGCCAGCAGGTCGTGCAGCACGCGCCGACCGAACAGGGCCAGCAGCGCGATCGCGCTGGGCGCAATCTGAAACGTGACCAGCTCGCCCAGGTTGTGCTGGAACGTCAGCGGGTCGAACGGCTGATGAGTGTTGCCGGCCACGGTGTTGGCCAGAAAGGCACCGGTACTGGCCTCGAGGGCGAGCGCCGTCGCCGCGACACTGCCCGCCACCACGCCGGCGTACAGCGGCACGCTGCGCGGACGGCACGCGATCAGCCACACCAGCCCGCACAGCGCGGGACCGATAAGCGACTGCTTGGTTAGGAATGCGCCCGCGCCGAACAGGGCCGCGAGGACCACGCCGAAGCGCGAGGTTGCTGCCGTTACGTCAAGTACCGCGATGCATGCCAGACCCAGCGCAACGCCCAGCATGTCTTCTTTGTAGGCGGCGATCCACGGCACTGGGCCGACCAGGCCGAGGCCGCAGAAGAGTGCCGCCGCGGCCAGCGCTGGCCACAGCGCTCGTGTGCGTCGCCCAGCGAGGTAGCCGGCCAGCATGGCCGCGACGATCCCGCTGAGCAGCGAGATGAGCCGACCGGGCGCGAAACCTGGTCCGAACACCGCGCGTAAACCGGCGACCACGTAGTAGTACAGCGGCGTGTAATTCGCGACCGTGTACGGTGGCCCATCCAGTGGCTGATAGAGCGGCTCGCCGCGCAGTAGTCGCGCGGCGTGGTCGTAAATGAGCGACTCGCCGTAGCGGGTCTCGTCGGGCCGGCCGATCAGGACCAGCCCGAGCCCGAGGGTGCACACCGCCGCGGCGGCGAAGAGCACCAGCACGACCATGCGCAGCGCGCGCTGCCGCGGCTCCTCGCGCCGGTGCCAGCGCCGCATCAGCGCCTACGATATACGGGCCTGCCCGCGGGTACGGTCCGGTCCGCCCAGGGCCCGCGCCCGAGCGGCGCCTGTTTGCAAGGACCTTGCTCAATATCCTGAGCGCTCAGGATATTGAGCGTCGGGTCAGTATATTGAGCATGTGCTCAGGATACTGAGCGGACGTCAAGGGCAGCGCGCGGACTCGTACACGTCCAGCCGTGCCCGACTACCCCGTCCGGCCACTGCCGCGCTTTGCGCGTGTCCAGCAGGCGCTGCCGAGCGATCGCATCGCCGACGTCGCGGCGACCGTGCGCAGCGAGCTCGAACGCATCGGACTCGCCCAGCAGCTGAAGCCAGGCGCGTCAGTCGCCATCACCGCTGGCAGCCGCGGCATCGCCGATATTGCGCTGGTGACGCGCACCGTCGCCGAAGTCGTCCGCGCGGCCGGCGGCGAGCCGTTCATCGTGCCGGCCATGGGCAGCCATGGCGGCGCCACGCCCGAGGGTCAGCGGCACGTCCTGGCCGAATACGGCATCACCGAGCCTAGCGTCGGCGCACCGATCCGGGCATCGATGGACACCGTCGAGCTCGGTCGCCTGCCGAGCGGCGCCATCGTCTACTTCGATGCCCTGGCGGCACGCGCCGATGCGACGATCGTGGTCAATCGGGTCAAGGCGCACACCGCCTTTCGCGGTCCGATCGAGAGTGGTCTGTGCAAGATGACGTCGATCGGGCTGGGCAAGCAGCTGGGCGCGGAGCAGATCCACGCGTTTGGACTCAAGGAGCACATTCCGCTCGCGGCGCGCCTGTCGCTCGAGCGGAACAATGTCATCGCCGGGCTGGCGCTCGTCGAAAACGCCGCGCACGAGCTGGCCGTCATCCGTGCCACACCGCCCGATGGCTTCCTGGATCTGGATCGCGAGCTCCTCGAGACAGCCAACGCGTACTTGCCGCGCATTCCGTTCGATCACCTGCACGTGCTGGTCGTGGGCTGGTTGGGCAAGAACATCTCAGGCAGCGGCATGGACTACAACGTCGTCGGCATGTGGCGACGGATCGGCGGTCAGCCGGTCCCTAACTTCGAGCGCATCGCCGTACTCGACCTGACCGCGGAGTCAGATGGCAATGGCCTGGGTGTGGGCATCGCCGATTTCACCACGCGTCGGCTGTACGACAAACTCGACCTCGACAAGACCTACATGAATGGCCTGACCGCGGGTGCGCTCGCCGCGATCAAAATTCCAATCGTGCTCGAGTCAGATCGACAGGCCCTGGGCGTCGCGCTCCACGCGGCGGGCGTGTTCGAGTCACCACGCGTGGCGATCGTCCGCAGCACGCTCGAGCTGGGCGAGCTATGGGTGAGTGAGGCACTGGTCGACGACGTTGCCGCGAACCCGCGTCTCGAGCTGGCCGGCCCACTCGAGGAGCTACCGTTCGACGCACACGGTCGATTGCTGCTGGTCAGCCAGCCTCACGGGCGGGCTGACGTTCCGTCAACAGCGAGGGTGTAATGGACGCACGCGAGTTCGGAAAGAGTGGCCTGAGAGTCTCGCCGATCACGCTTGGCAGCTGGCCGATGAGCGGCGACCGGTACGGTCCGATCGACGACAGCGAAGCCGTCCAGACCATCCGACACGCCCTGGATCAGGGCATCACCTGCTTCGATACGGCGCCCGCATATGGCGCCGGGCACGCCGAGGAGACGCTCGGCGCGGCGCTCGAGGGACGGCGCGACCAGGCGATCGTGGTCACCAAGTGCGGCATCGTGCCGGGCCGCACGCCGGGCCGCGATAGTCGCCGCGCATCGATTCTGCGCGAGGTCGACAACAGCTTGCGCCGGCTGCGGACCGATCACATTGACGTCTACCTGGTCCACTGGCCGGACGCCAACACGCCGTTCGAGGAGACGATGGCCGCTCTCGACGACGTCCAGCGAGCGGGCAAGGCGCGCCTGGTCGGCGTCTCGAATTTCGACGTGCCGTTGCTCGAACAGTGCCTCGCGCTGCGCCCACTCGATGTGCTGCAAGTTGGCTACAACCTGTTCGACCGGCGCATGGAGCGCGAGGTCTTTCCGTTCTGTCGCGAGCGCGGCATTGGCGTTATGGCCTACGGCTCACTGGCCTATGGCCTGCTGACCGGCGCCTTCGCCGAGGACACCACGTTCGACTCGGCCGACTGGCGCGCAGGTGGCGTGGCGTTTGGTCAGCCGATCTTGCGCGGCGACAACTTCCGGCACAACGTGCGCCTGGTGCAGCGTCTGCGCGAGGAGGTCGCTGCACCCAAAGGCCTGACGGTGGCGCAGCTGGCGCTGGCCTGGGTGGTCCACAACCCGGCCGTGACCACGGCGATGGTCGGCGCGCGTGTCCCAGCTGAGATCGAGGAGAACGTTGGCGCCGCGCGCGTGCAGTTGTCTGAGCACGACGTCACCCAGATTGAACAGATTATGTCGAGTGTTGCTGGCAGAGTAGACGTGTTTCGGCCGTACCGCTCGGCCATGGAGGTCTGGGACTAACTCGGCGCTGCTCACGCCACCGCTCCGGGCAACGCGCGCCTACGGGCCCTGCTTGCGGACTCGCACCCGCCCACCGCGACAACTGGCGGCCAGACCACATGAGCGAGACGCCGCCGGCGCCACGCCAGGGCAGTGCCAGACAACACATGGCCTCCCTCTCGCTGGCGGCGACAAAACGCAACGGCTCCGCCTCCCTCACGCTGGCGGCGACATTACGCAACGGCTCCGCCTCCCTCACGCTGGCGGCGACAAAACGCAACGGCTCCGTCGCCGGCTCGACGCCGCGGTTACGGCCGGGCCCACTGGGCATGGGCATCCGCAGCACCGTGCTGGTGCGCGATGTGACGCGCCACGCCAGGGCAGTGCCAGACAACACATGGCCTCCCTCACGCTGGCGGTCGACAAACGCAACGGCTCCGCCTCCCTCACGCTGGCGGCGACAAAGCACAACGGCTCCGTCGCCGGCTCGACGCCGCGGTTACGGCCGGGCCCAGAGGGCATGGGCATCCGCAGCACCGTGCTGGTGCGCGATGTGACG
>DASXRR010000514.1:0-14700 GCA_036506475.1 Chloroflexota bacterium | reverse complement strand
GTTGGCGTCGCTTCGGAAGCTGGCGCCGGCGCTGCTATTGTCGCTGGCGCCCTTGCTCGGCGCGGGCCAGACGGCGGTGGTTCACGCGGCCTCGGGCGACTGCACGACCAGCGGCAGTCAGGTCACGTGCACCTTCAGCTAGACCGGCGCCGAGCAGAGCTGGCAAGTGCCCACCGGCGTGAGCAGTGTGCAGGTCACCGCCATCGGCGGCTCCGGCTCATCCAATGTCACCTCCGATGGGACGTGCACGCGCCCTGTGCGGCGCCCGGCCTGGCGGGCGCCCAGCACCTTCTGGCCAGCTACTTCTGTGCCTTTCCCGACTTGCACCTGACATTGACACGCTGCTGGCGATGGACGGCGAGCTGCTGGCCCGGCTCACGGTGACCGGCACGCACACAGGTCCATTCCTGGGCCTGGCGCCCACAGGCCAGCGGGTGAGCGGCTGCGCCTTCGAGGCCTGGCGACTGCGGGATGGCCAGTGTACTGAGCACTGGCTGCATCTGGATACCCCGACCTCCTGCGCCAGCTCGGGCTGCCGTTCGATGGAGCCGTTGGGGGCGAGCAGCCACCAGCGGCTGGCTGAGGCAGGCGCGCCGCGGTCGCGCTCAGGCTGACCGCTCGCTCCGGGTCGGCACCGCCTCGCCGCGATCGAGCGCGGGCCTGGGCGGCCAAGACCTGGCTGCAGGCGAGCCCGCCTCGGTCGCCCAGCGCGTGCAGGACCGCCAGGCCCTCCTCCATTTGCGAGACACCGCTCGGATGATCGCCGTCCAGGGCCGCCAGGCGCCGGCTCAAGATCAGCCCTCGCGCCCGCCGAGCGCAAGACCGGCTCCGAGTCTTGGCGCCGGGCAGATCGATCAGCGTGTGGAGCCAGGATAGGCCTTCGGCGTAACGTTCGCGGCGATACCACAGCGGCCAGCGCCGATCCCCAGCGCTCGTCGCGCTCGTCGTCTGCGACAAACGGCACGTCTGCGACAAACTCCTTGCTGAATCTGCGCCCTGTTTCACCCGCTTGATCCAGGTGGACTCCTTTGTGGGGGCTCTCCCTCATCATGGGTCTCTACTGAGCTGGGTCGACGGTGCGCGGCGATCCGACCCGTGTGACAGCGTCGGCGTTCCCGTACATCGGCCAGCGGCGAAGAAGCCGCGTCAAGGTCGCCGTAACCTCGAGCTGAAAGTGGCCGCTAAATGTCCTCCTTTTGTGGCACTTCGCGGGGCAGACTTGATATGTGGCACTACCGTTCGATCTGCGCGATGCACGTCGCGCGTCTCGCCTCACACAACGCGAGCTAGCACACAGAACTGGTTTGTCTGCACGCGAAATCAGACGGATCGAGAAGGAGGAGGTAGATCCGCACCCGGATACGGTCCGGGCGTTGGCGGACGCGCTCGGCCTGCAGCTTGCGCCGGAGTCATTAGCGCAAGGGAGTGCGGTCGTGCCGGAACGACTCTCGCGTCGAGAGTTTCTCAAGCGCGGGGCTGTTGACGCTGTCCTGGCGTTGATCGCGGCTGAAGGGGTCGAGGCGCAGCGCGCGTGGTTGTCGCCGGCGCCGCCATCGCCAGCGATCGAAACGTCTGAGCAGCGAACTATCAGCCTGCACGGGCAGTCGTTCGCCAAGGGCGTCACCGCGTATAGCCGAACCGACCCACGGGCGGCCCTCCCCTACTTCGAAGCCAGTGCGATTCAGGCGGCCAGAGCCGGAAATGCCTCTCTGCAACGTGAATCCCTGCTCTCGCTGGCCCAGGTGTACTTGGATTTGGGCAACACCGATGCCGTTCGGGCAAACCGCAACTTGGTGGTCGAGTCTCTCGACTGGCGCGACATCGACCCGTTCTCGAATGGCACGCTGCCAGCAGACGACGTTATCCGCCGGCGCATCGCGGGTCGTGAAGACTACTTTTTCAGGATTGTGCGGCTCGGCATGCAGCTGGAAGACCCTTACATTCGCGCCGCCACTCAGTTCCCTCGTGTCGAGCGACAAATCAAGCTGATGCGGCTCGCGGCGACTACTCGTTCTCAGCTGGCCGCCATCCACTCGAGCATGGGACATTTGCTACTCATGCGGAGCCTCGATTGGCGCACAGGGACAGTGAGGGATCAGCTGCTGGCCCACCGCGCTGAGTTCGAGTATCAGAATGCGCTGAAGGTGCAAGAAGAGGCCACCTGGCGCGGGCATATCCTGCGTCGACTGGTAGAGATTCAGCGCCGCCGCGAGGAGCCCATTGCACAGAAGCTCAGAGAAGAGGCCGAGGATGCCTATGGCACCAACGCTGCGCGGATCAATCTCGATTTCGAGCTCCTGCAGCGAGCTGTCAAGATAGCGACCGCTGACAAACAACGCGCGATTGTTGAAAAGCAGCTCTATAAGCTCCTCGACGCCGCACATCAGCTGCGTTCGCCGCAATACGTCTCAGCCGGCCTCGAGCTCATGGCCGAGCTGCTCAGAACGAGCAGGCCGCGCCTGGCTCTTGACGCCAGCGCTGGGGCGATCTTCGCGTGGCCGTTTGATGGAATTGACGGGCGGCAGCTACGGATGCTGGCGCTCACCTTCAGTCAGTTGCGCGAACGGACGGGATCTAAGGCTCCGCTCGAGGCCTGGCTCGATCGGCCAGCGGATGATCCGTTCTTTCAGTACGTGCTGTACGTCTGTGCGAACACGTACGGCATGGCCCGCGCTCATCAGCTTGACCGGTACCTGGGGGCCTCAGCGTGATCGGCCCAGAGCGCGTGCGGGATGCGCTTTGCGTGCTCGGTCGGGTGGAGCGACTGACAGACATTGGCGCCAACGGGCCGCTCGATGCCTCGGCTGCCACTGGCAGTCTGTTCAAGTGTCTGTTCGGACGCGATTCGATTCGCATGGCCCGCGACCTTCTCGAGACCTTCCCGGCGGTCGCCCGCGCTACGCTGCTGGCGCTCGCCGAGCTCCAGGGGGTGCACACTGAGCCGCTCACAGAAGAGGAACCCGGCCGGATCCTGCACGAGCACCGTCTGGCCGATGACGGCATCGGCCAAGAGCTATTGCGCAGGTGGGGTGTGCCTTCGTTTCCGTACTACGGCACGGTCGACGCGACGCCCAACTTCGTGAACCTCCTGGTCGCATACTGCGGGGTCGAGGGGCCCGCTTTCCTCGACACGCAGCTCGTGGACCGCACACAAGCGCCGGCCACGCTCCGTGACGTGCTCATCAGAGCTTTAGCTTGGATCACGCGCCGCATCGATGAGCCCTCCGGGATCGGCCTCCTATGGGTGCGAAGCACAAATCCGCGAGCGCTCACCGTGCAGACCTGGGAAGACTCGTTCGATTCGTTGTACTTCGAGGACGGCACCCTGCTCGACATGACGCGGCCGTTTGCTCATGTGGCGGTTCAAGGGGATGCATTCGATGCGCTGCTCGGCGCGGCAGAGCTGCTTGAAGCATCGCCTGGTCGCACGCACGCGGTGACGCTGGCCACGGATTGGCGAAGCCGAGCGGCGCGCCTCAGAGAGCGGACGCTCAACCTGTTCTGGGACGATGATCTCGCGACCTTTTGCCTGGCGGCTTCATTTGAGCCCGACGGTTCGCCGCGCTTGGCGCGCGTAGCCAGCTCTGCGCCTGGCCACTTGCTGGCCAGTGGGTTGCTGGATGGCGACGACGCACAACCGTATCGTGCGGCGGTGGCCAGCCGGCTCGCCCGGCCCGACATGCTGGCTGCGGCAGGGATTCGCACCAAGTCAACCAGTGCGGCTCGCTTTGGGCCCGGTACCTATCACAATGGGTCGACCTGGCCGATGGACACGGGCATCATCGCCGACGGTCTGCGCCGTCACGGCTTTGAAGCTCAAGCGGAAGAGCTCGATGATCGCGTCTTGAGGGCATGTGCCACGGTCGACGGTTTCCCAGAATTCCTCCGCGGTGACACGGACGAGCAGATTCGCGTCAATACCCGTGTTCTCGACGCGGTGCTCGAGGACGGCAGAACAGTACGACTCGAGCAGCCACCACAAGACCCACAGGGTTGGACGGTGACGCGGGTCGCACGCATTTTGTCGCGGCGCGGGATCCAGCTAATCGTGAGCTGACGTCAGCCTCAGAGCGGGACGATCTCCTCGCGCGCTTCACCGACCGATCGCAGCTGGCGACAATCACAGGCTGGCGCTGACCTCAGCAGGGACCGTCTACAGGTGGGGATCAAACACCCGCGATCAGCTCGGCGCCAACTTCGGCTGTGTGTGCGGACCAGCACACGACCAGTGCAGCGAGGTGCCGCTTGGTGCGCTTCGCCGAGTCCGTCCCATTGACTGGCGTGACTCGCATCGCGGCGGGCGCCGAATTCAGCATGGCTTTGACCAGCGATGGTCGCGGCATGCTGTGGGGCGACAACCGCGCTGGCCAGCTTGGCTCGGCCCCCACCGCACCTTGTGCCTACAGAGTCCCGTGATGCACGAGCGTGGCGTTCACAGGTCCCATGTTGTCGATAGCCGGCAATTAGCGGTGTGCCGTCACCAGGACCGTTGCCGCGTCGCCTGCTGACGAACGGAGTGCTGCTGATCGCGGCCACCCGTCTTCTGGGGCAGCGTTTCGGCGAGCAGCGCTCTCTTCGTCGACTCGACGGCTGTTTCGCGCGACCCGCCCGCGCTAGGAAGGGACGACCCAGTTTCGGGTTATTCGGCCAGTACGCCGCGGGATAGTCAGGGACTGTAGGAACCGAGTGGCTCGTCCTGGCCCGGGCCGGAGGTGCCTGCTGTGCGGGGGGTGATGATGTGCAGGGCTCGATACGGTTGTTGGCGCCCGCGCGAGCCGAGAGGCGAGGCCACAGGTCGTCGATGACCCTGTCGCGGTGCTGCCGATGGCCCGACGACAACGCGAGAAGCTTGATCAGCCTGGCCGCGGCACATGCCGCCACGCGGTGTCAGGAACCGGCTCGCCGTCGAGGCTGACGGTGAATCCGCCAAAGCAGCCGAATCGTCAGCGTCGGTGCGGTCACCACTCCCCCGCGCCAAGTGTCGGCAAAACCTGCCAGGTGGGAACGCCCGTGGATCACCCTCGGTTTCGACTTAGTATGTAAGTATGTTGATATTGACATACCTCCATAATCGGCGTATGCTGGCCGCGCCAAAGCGAGGTTCAAGGTCGATGCAAGACGAGTCCCACGAGCTCATGGCGCGGATCTTCAAGACCCTGGCTGATCCGACGCGGCTGCGTTTGCTGCAGACGTTGACCCTGGACTGCCAGTCCGTGTCCGACCTGGTCCAGGCCGCGGGTCTCCCGCAGCCGCTGGTCTCGCATCACCTGCGCATCCTGCGCGAGGCGGGGCTGGCGCGGTCGGCGCGGCGCGGCACCTTCATGTTCTATTGAATGAGCAACACGGCGGTCTGGGAGACCGTCCAATCGGCCGAGCGGCTGGCGCGTGCGCTCGGCTTGCTCCAGCCCACAGAGGAAGGGCGTCCGTGATGGCCCTGGCTCACGCGGCATCCAAAGCAGGTCCGCTGGTGGTCAATGGCATTCTGTTCTTGCCGGTGGAGCGCGCGTGGCTACGCCAGCTCCTGAACGAATTGAGTCTCGACGAGAAGCGGAATCTGGTCGAGGCCGTGCTGGGCGAGTCGCTGCCGTCACGTGCGCCGTCCCTGTCGACGACACGACTCAGTCGACGGGAGCGCGATGTGGCCAAGCTGATCGCCCAGGGTCTGAGCAATCGCGACATTGCCGACGCGCTGGTCCTGTCCGTGCGGACCGTTGAGGCGCACGTCACGCACGTGCTGTCGAAGCTCGGTCTACGCTCACGGGCCCAGATTGCAGTCTGGGCAGCGCAGCAGATGGGGCAGGTCACACCGCCCAGCTTCGGTCCGCGCGAGCTCCGTTGACCACATGCTTGAGATCGCCGGCCAGCCGTGGCGGCATGTTCGGAACTAACGACTCTCGAGCGATGGCATAGGTATGGGAGGCGATCAACCGCGGCCCACGACGAGTCGTGCTTGATCTCATCTCTTCAGGAGGCCACACAAGGTGATTGAGAACACCGACACCGTCAACGTGCGGTACATGGTCGACGACGTCCCGGCCGCCGTGAACTTCTATACGACGCATCTCGGGTTCGACGTTCTGACCAACCAGGGGTCAGCGTTCGCCGATGTAAAGCGCGGCAATCTGCGACTGCTGATCAGCGGCCCCGCCAGCTCGGCTGGACGAGCCATGCCCGACGGCAGGCAGCCTGGTCCCGGCGGGTGGAATCGCATTCATCTGCTTGTCGACGACATCAATGCCGAAGTTGCCCGGCTGCGCGCGGCGGGCGTTAGTTTTCGGAACGACGTAGTCAGCGGTCCTGGTGGAAAGCAGATTCTGCTCGAGGATCCGTCCGGCAACCCGATCGAGCTGTTTCAGCCAGCCGCGCGTCCAGGCACCTGAAAGCCGCGACGAGAACCTGACTCCACGGCGCATGCTTATCGGGCTGGCGATCGTGCTGCTGTAAGTGCTGGCTGGACTCGGACCGCGCGCCGGCGTACACCCGGGCCTGGCCGCGTCTAGTTTGGCAATCGGACGACGAACATCGCGCCCGATCCGAACACGCCGTCGGGCGCGTCGGCTGGCTCAGGCGGTCCACGAACCAGCCAAGCTACAGCGGCGACTGCAAGCCCACGCCCCAGGGCGCAACCTGCGTGCGCTTCGAAGACGGCTACATCGGGCTCGCTTACGACGGCGTCACCCGCCAGCAGCAGTTCGGCACGTTCCAAGGCAACCGCATCGTCGAAGTCCTGGGCCAGCGCGCCGCGTACTACCACGTGCTCAATACGAGCCTGGTGCGCACCGGTCCCGCGCCAGAGCGGGCTGACGGCAGGTCGGAGCTAGTCCGAGCCGTCACTGCGCGTGCGTCAGCCTGTCCGCCTGGTCAACCTGGCACTGGCGCACAGTCGGGAAGCGCTCGTCGGCTGATGGCTCGGCTCGCGCGGTGCGGTTGCGGCGCCAGTGCCTCCTGACCGCGGCGATGTCGGCGGGGCCGAGCAGGCAAGGGCAGATCTCGGCCGTCCGGTCGGGTGGGCTGATTCGCATCAGCAGCCCATTTGCTCAGTGTGTTCGCGGGGCGGGTGCGCGCAGCCTGGGCAATCCAGCGTCGTCGTTAGTGGGCCAGCAGGATGAGTACGGTGAAGGTACCGCCGGCTAGGAGGCCGACTACGAAGGCGTTTTTGTGTAGCCAGCGCTCGGTGAGAACAGTCGCACGGTATGCGATCCGCCTGACCAGAAGCATGATGTTGAGTGCCTCCAGATGTGTCGTACGAGGACAACAGAAGGCATTGCCCGTGCCAGGCGGGGCTGGGCGAGGGGTCAGGCGGGGTGGATGTCCAGGGACATGCCAGGCGTGCTCGGCTGGGGGAAGCGGTTGACTAGCGAGCTTGCCGCGGATTGGAAATAGCCGCGTAGGGCCTCGCGATCGGCGGCGGACGCGGGGCTCGCGGCAACGGCGGACAGCATGTGCTCTAGCCAGGCGTCGCGTTCCGCGGCGCCGATGGCGAACGGCACGTGCCGCATGCGCAGGCGCGGGTGGCCGCGCTCCTGGTTGTACGCCGGTGGGCCGCCCCAGTACTGGGCCAGGAACATCGCCAGATGGCGTCGGCTGGGGCCCATATCTGAGGGATACAGAGGGCGCAGGACGGGATCAGACTCGACGCGGTCGTAGAAGCGATTGACCAGGTCGACGAAGAAGGGCTCGCCGCCGACGCGGTCGTACAAGGAGTCAGCCATGTATGCCGCGCAGGATGCTAATTCATGAGGCAGAAAAAAGGGCGCCCGATTTGGCGGGCGCCCAGATTGACCGAGACGACGAGTTAGCGCTCGGTATCGTCTTCGTCGCGATCGATGAATACCGCTTCGCGGCGATTGACCGTCGACGAGCTATCGGTAATGTCGCTCGTGGTCGAGCCTTCGACGTCGGCGCCCGCGCGATTCACCGGCGAACGATCGACGAGCGTGTCGTCCCGCAGGCCAGTGCCGCCAGGCGAGCCAATTGAGGCCGTGGTTGTGGCCGCGGTCACATCGGTCCGCCCGCGATCCTCAATCAGCGAATTACGATCGCGATCGTTGTCGAGGCCCATCTTCGAGCGCTCGGCGTCGTCGTCGCTGTGCATCATGCGTTCAGCAGCCGCACCGACGATCGCGCCGCCAACGGCGCCGATGGCGGCGCCAATTGGCCCGCCCGTCAAACCGATAACACCACCAGTAACTGCGCCCGCGGCAGCGGCACCACCGGTCGTGGCGTGTGTTTCGCCGTCACCAACGGTGCTCTCCACGTCGCGGTTCAGTTCGGCATCATCACGTCGCTCCATGTCGTGCCTCCTGTTCGCACCTAGGAACGTAGCAGTTCGCGTGCCGCGGCATATGGCTTGCAATTTCGCGCCGCGCGTGACTGCCGAGCGCCCCGAGCCGGTCGAATCCGCCACCGAGGCTGGTCTGCGCTATGTCACTGACAGCCAGCCAGGGATTCGACGCCGATCAGCGGGCCGCGGTTTCACGTACGTCGCGTCAGATGGCAGGACCGTCAAAGATCCGCAAACGTTGCTGCGCATCAGACGGCTGGCCATTCCCCCAGCGTGGACCAGCGTCTGGATCTGCCCCAGCCCAAACGGGCACATCCAGGCCACCGGACGCGATGTCCGCGGGCGCAAGCAGTATCGCTACCACGCGCGCTGGACGGAAGTGCGCGATGCTGCCAAATACGAGCGACTGCTGGCATTTGGCGAGGCGCTGGCCGACATCCGTACCGAAATCGAGCGCGAGCTGCGGCAGCCGGGCATCCATCGGGCCAAAGTCCTCGCGGCCGTGGTGCGCTTGCTCGACGAAACGTCGATACGCATCGGCAACGAGGAATATCGACGCGAAAACCGCTCATTCGGGCTGACCACGCTGCGTGACCAACATGCTGAGTTCGAGGGAACGACACTGAGATTTCGCTTCAGAGGCAAGAGTGGCAAGGAAAACGTGATCGAGCTGCGAGATCGACGTATGGCGCGCATTGTTCGGCAGTGCCAGGAGATTCCTGGGCAAGTGCTGTTCCAATACCTGGACGACCTCGGGCAGCGGCACGCCATCGAGTCCGACGACGTCAACGCGTACTTGCGCGAGATCAGCGGCGGGGACTTTACCGCCAAAGACTTTCGGACCTGGAACGGGACAGTCCTGGCCGTGCGCTTCCTGCGACTGTGCCCGCGGTCGGGGTCGGTGAACGCGGGTCAGCGTCAAGTGACGGCGGCGATCAAGAACGTGGCGGGGGTGCTGGGCAATTCGCCCGCCGTGTGTCGCAAGGCGTACGTGCACCCGGTCGTGGTCAATGCGTACCTGGACGGCTCGCTGGCGCCTGAGGCCGGGGCGCGGGTGCACGGGGCGCTGAGCGAAGAGGAGCAGTGTGTGCTGGGGCTGCTGAGGGCGGTAAGCCTACGGTCGGACAAGGCAGCGGCGTAACGGCTCTGGCCCTTCGACAGGCTCAGGGTGAGCGGGTACGGGTACGATGCACGCATGAAGGTCGAAGGCGTCTATTCATTTCCGGCGCCACCCGAGAAGGTCTGGGAGCTGCTGCTCGATCCCGAGTCACTCCGATCGTGCATTCCTGGGGCTGAGTCGCTCACCGAGACCAGTCCGGATCACTGGGACGCTGTGATGAAGGTCGGCGTGGCCGCCATTAAAGGCACCTACAAAGGCAAGGTGGGCATCGTCGACAAGAACCCGCCGACCCAATACACATTGCAGGTTGAGGGCAGCGGCGGTCCTGGCTTCGTCAAGGGCACCGCGGTCGTCTCACTCGAGCCCGATGGGGAGGCCACGCGGGTCAAGGTCGATGGTGACGGCCAGGTCGGCGGCATGCTGGCCGGTGTCGGGCAGCGCATGCTGCCGGGCGTGGCCAAGATGCTCATGAACCAGTTCTTCGAGTGCTTGATCGCACGCCTCGGCGCCCAGCAGGCCGCTTGACCTGACATGCCGCGGGTCTCGGCTTACCCGATGGTCTCGGTGCGCGACGCAATCGAGACCATCCTCGAACGCTGCCGTCCGTTGGGCACCGAGTTGGTCGATCTGACCCATGCGCGTATGCGCATCCTGGCTGAAGACATCGACGCCGACGAGGATCTGCCGGGGCTGCCGCGATCGTCGGTGGACGGCTATGCCGTGATCGCGGGCGACCGGGCAAAGGAACTGGAAGTGCTCGAGGAGGTCACGGCTGGTCGCCTCGCGCACGGCCAGGTAAGGCCTGGGACAGCGGTGCGGATCATGACGGGCGGCACGCTGCCGCCGGGCGCGGACGCCGTGGTCATGGTCGAGGAGGTCGAAGAAACGAACGGCCACGCGGTGCTGCAGCACCAGCCGCGATCGGGTGAGAACGTGCACCCACCGGGCATGGACCTGTCGAAAGGCCAGGCCGTACTGGCGAAGGGGAGCCGAATAGGCGCGCCTGAGGTGGGTCTGTTGGCAACAGTTGGGCGGGCCAGTGTGCCGGTGTACAAGCGGCCACGGGTGGCGGTGCTGGCCACGGGCGATGAGCTTGTCGAGCCCGACCAGATCCCACCGCCCGGCTCGGTGCGCGACAGCAACCGCTACGCGCTCATGGCCGCGGCCCAAGAAGCGGGCGCGGAGCTGGTGTGGAACGCGCACGCTGTGGATGATGAGGCAGCCCTGGAACGGGCGATGCACGACGCACTCGAAGCGGCTGATGTGCTGTTGACCTCAGGCGGCGTATCGATGGGAACGCGCGACCTGATCAAGCCACTGCTCGACAAGATGGCCAACATACAGTTCGGTCGGGTGTCTTTCAAGCCAGGCAAGCCGCTCACGTTCGCGACCACCAGCGACGGCAAGCTGGCGTTCGGCCTACCAGGCTTTCCGGTGTCGTCGCTGGTAACGTTCGAGATCTTCGTTCGGCCGGCGCTGCTCAGCCTGCAAGGCGCGGCGAACGTGATGCGACCGCGGGTAAGCGTTGCGCTGGGACACGAGGTGCGTACCGACGCCGTGCGGCCTGAGTATCAGCGTGCGCGGGTGAGCTGGGAGCAGGGTCAGTTCGTGGCCACGACGACCGGCCTGCAATCCTCGAGTCGATTGCTCTCGATCGTGGGCGCAAATGCGTTGTTGGAGCTCGAACCGGGTGGCGAAGTGCTGCCCAAAGGGACAATCGTCCAGGCGCTTCTGTTGGCAAACCTATAATCCCCCACGACGGAGACCTAATCACTTGCTTCCTCAAATTGCCGAGATTCAGCGACAGCTCGAGAGTCAGCACTACGTCACCGACCGGTCCATCGCCACGACGATCTATCTGGCGATGAAGCTGCGTAAGCCAGTGCTGATCGAGGGCCAAGCTGGCGTCGGCAAAACGGAGATCGCCAAAGTCCTGGCCGGGGCGTTGGAATCGGACCTGATCCGCCTGCAGTGCTACGAGGGGCTGGATGCGAGCACCGCGCTGTATGAGTGGAACTACCCGAAGCAGATGCTGCACATCCGTCTCGAGGAGGCCGTCGGCGAGAAGCACGACATTCGCCAGCAAGAAGCCGAAATCTTCTCGGAGCCATACCTGCTCAAGCGGCCGCTGCTGCAGGCGATCACGCGCGAGGACAAGGCGCCGGTGCTGCTGATCGACGAAGTCGATCGCGCCGACGAGGAATTCGAAGCGTTCCTGCTGGAAGTTTTGAGCGACTTTCAGGTAACTATTCCCGAGCTGGGCACTGTCAAGGCCAAGCACCGCCCGTACGTGGTGCTGACGTCGAATCGCACGCGCGAGCTCTCTGACGCTTTGAAGCGGCGCTGCCTGTACCTGTGGATCGACTATCCGGACTTCGACAAGGAAGTGCGCATCATCGAGACCAAGGTCGAGGGCATCAATCACCAGCTCGCCGAGCAGGTCGCTGGTTTCATGCAGGTCGTTCGGCGGCTGCGGCTGTCGAAGACGCCGGGCATGGCCGAGTCGCTGGACTGGGCGATGAGCTTGATGGCGCTGCACGCCGATCATCTCGAGCCTGAGGCGGTGACCGAGACGCTGGGCGCGATTTTGAAGGATCGGGATGACGTCAATCGCCTGGCCGGCGCGCGCGCCGAGTCGATCGTCGGCGAACTGGCCGCGCTCGACGAAGACGGCCTGCGCAACGCACCAGCGCAGATTGCGCAGCGCGTCGATAAGGAGCTGGTCTCACGCTAGGCCGAGCGGCCGTCCGCAGTCGACGGTAGACGGGTAGACGGAAGACGGGATGGCGGTAGACGGTCGGCGGCCAACGCGCCGCGAAGCGACTTACAGCGACCTGCAGCGCAACATCATCGACTTCTGTCGGCTGCTGCGCGAACGGGAGATGCTTGTCACCCCGTCTGAGGTCATCGACGCTCTGCGCACTGCCGACGCGGTCGATCTCGCGGACCGTCAGGAGTTCAAGATGGCGCTGCGGTCGGTCTTGACCGCGAAGCCCGAAGACATCCCGTTGCACGACGCGACGTTCGACGAGTTCTGGCGCTCGCGTTTGCCGGACCGCATGGAAGAGCGCGGCGAGGAAGGCGTCGCGAGCCAGGATCCCGATGCCGAAGGCCAGGACATGGCCCAACCGCAGATCGCTCAGGGCGACGAGGCGGACTCGAACGAGGATGAAGAGGGGCTCGATATGCCCCTGTACTCACCGGTCGAGGTCCTCGCGGGGCGCGACTTCTCGAGCTTCGTCGCCGACGAGATGGTCGATATCGCGCGGGCGATCATGATTGTCGCCAAGCGGCTGGCTACTCGGGAGAGTCGGCGGTACCGATCGACGCAACGGGGCCATGCGATCGATCTGCGGCGCACGATGCGCCGCAACATCAAGTTTGGCGGCACCGTCGTCGAGCTGGCGCGCAAGAAGCGCAAGATCCGCAAGCCAAAGATCGTGTTGATCTGCGACGTCTCGCGCAGCATGGACACGTACTCGAAGTTCCTGCTGCAGTTCATCTACGCCTTGCAGAACACGCTCGGGCGCGTTGAGAGTTTCGTGTTCTCGACTCGTCTGACGCGGGTGACGGACTATTTTCGGACGAGCGACATCTTTACGGCTCTTGACCGTATTGCGCGCGAGGTACCCGATTGGTCAGGCGGGACGCGCATCGGCGAGAGCTTGCGCGTGTTCAACAACGAGTGGGCGCTGCGGACGGTCAACAAGCACACCATTGTGCTGATCATGAGCGACGGACTCGACACCGGGGATGCCAGTGTGCTGGAGCACGAGATGGAGCAGATCCAGCGCCGTGCGGCACGTGTGATCTGGCTCAATCCCTTGCTGGGTAACGAGGACTATCGGCCGCTGGCACGGGGCATGAGCGCAGCGCTGCCGCATGTCAACTTGTTTGCCAGTGCGCACAATTTGGCCAGCTTGCAGGCACTTGGGCGGCATCTCGCACTCTAGGAGTGGGGAGTGAGGATTGGGGCGTGGGGCACCGTGGAAATGCGGCCACCCGCACGCTGACGCGGTAGGCTATCCGCATGCGCCGAAACAGTTTCCTCACTCCTCACTCCCCACTCCCCACTCCCCGATGAAAGAGTTGCTGCCAGACATCGAACGCTGGCGGGCGGCGGGCAAGAAAGTCGCGATCGCGACCGTCGTGCAGGCGTATGGCTCAGCGCCGCGTCGGCCCGGGGCGAAGATGGCCATCTCCGAGGATGGTGAGTTTGTCGGTTCGGTGTCGGGCGGCTGTGTCGAGAACGACGTCGTCGAGCACTCCAAGCAGGTGCTCGAGGACGATGCTGCGCGACTGGTCCCATACGGCATCAGCGATGACATGGCCTTCAACGTCGGCCTGGCCTGCGGCGGCAAGATCGAGGTGTTCATTCAGCCGTTCGGGCGCGCCTTTCCGACTGAGAAGCCGGTCGCCTTCTCGTACGTGATCGAAGGCGAAGGTCAGGGCAACGGGCTGCTGGCCTGGGAGTTCGGCAAGCATCGCGGTTCACTGGGCCAAGGCGATGCGTTTGACGAGCGCGTGGCCGCAGATGCGATTAGTGCGCTCGCCGATGGGCAACCCCGACAGGTGCGCTACGACGATGCCCCCGGCGGGCCTGTGCGCGTCTTCGTCGATACCTATCCGGCCCAGCCGACCATCATCATCTTCGGCGCCGTCCACATTGGTGTTGCTTTGGCTCGGCTCGCCAAGGCGACAGACATCTTCAAGGTCATCGTGGTTGATGCACGCGGTGTGTGGGCCACGCGCGAGCGTTTCCCCGATGTCGACGAGATCCACGTGATGCATGCCGACGATTACCTGGCCGCGCATCCGCTGGGCAGCAACGCCTTTGTGGCCGTGCTGAGCCATGACCCGAAACTCGACGACCCGGCGCTGATTGGCGCGTTGCCGAGCCGCGCGCGGTTCGTCGGCGCTGTCGGCAGTCCCAAGACCCAATCCGACCGACGCGAGCGTCTGGCCGCGGCAGGCTTGACCGAGCAGCAAATTGGGCGGCTGCACGGGCCTATTGGGCTGGACATCTCGGCGCAGACGCCCGAAGAGATCGCCGTGGCGATCCTGGCGCAGATGATTTCGGCCAAGAACGCTAAAACGGCGCCGGCGAAGCAGTTGGTGGCGGTGGGGTCCGCGTAGAGCACAGTGCTGGCAGCCGTCATCCTCGCCGCTGGCGGCTCCAGTCGAATGGGCCAACCCAAGCAACTGCTTCGCTTCCGGGGCACATCTTTGCTGCGGCGGGCGATTGATACCGCCTGTGCTGTGCCGGCTGAGCAAGTGATCGTCGTTTTAGGCCACG
>DASXRR010000513.1:0-2203 GCA_036506475.1 Chloroflexota bacterium | reverse complement strand
CGCAGCTCGGCCAGGTATTGCAACAGCGGGCGGGTCAGACTGCGATACGGCGACTCGACGATGGTCAGCGGCACACCGCGACCCCAGGTCGGCCAGGCCTCCTCGATTTCCTTGGCTCGCTTGGGGTCGGTTGCCACGTGTATGGCGGTGACGTCACTCGAGAGCGCCTGGGCGTAGCGCAGCGCTTGCACCGCCGGCCGATTCAGGCGCGCGATGGGCACCACGACCAGGTTGCGCAACGGCCGTTCGGGAATCCTGTCGGCACTCGTCAACGGCAAGGCGGTGTCTCTTTCCGCTTCGACGTAGTGCCCCTTGATCGATTTGAACAGCCAGATGAACGCGGGCACGATCAGCAGGACCAGCCACGAGCCCCAGCCAATCGGCAGGCCCGTGACGATCGGCAGCTCACGATGCATGATGTTCGTCGAGGCGGCGATCGACGACACCAGGCCGGTGGCTGTGGCGCCGATGCCATTGATGATCGCCTTGAGCCGCCAGCCCGGGCCGCGCACCTTGCGCCAGTGGATGACCATGCCTGCCTGGGACAGCGTGAACGCGGCGAACACGGCGACGGCGTACAGCGGCAGCAGCGCGCCGGTCGACCCGCCGAACAGCACGATCAGCAGTGCGCTCAGGATGCCCAGGATGAGAATGCCGTTCGAGAACGCCAGGCGCTCGCCGCGGAGAGCCAGCTGCTTGGGCAGGTACTCATCACGCGCCAGCAGCGACGCAAGCCGCGGAAAGTCGGCATACGCCGTATTCGCCGCCAGGACCAGAATGAGGACCGTCGACGCCTGGACCACGTAATACAGCGCGCTGTCGCCGAACACACCATGCGCCAGCAGTGAGATAACCGTCTCTTCGGCGCGCGGAACGATACCTGCGCCCATGATCAGCACCGAAAGGCCCAGGAACATCACAGCCAGAATGCACGCCATCCCGACCAGCGTCTGGCTGGCGTTGCGCGGCTCCGGCGGCTTGAAGGCCGGGATGCCATTCGAGATTGCCTCTGTGCCGGTCATCACCGCCGAACCAACCGCGAACGCGCGCAGCAAAAGAAAGATGGTGAATGGCTCGACCGGCGATGGGATCTCGGCCGGCGGCGGAATGTACAGCGTGCCCGTGGCCATGCGGAACAGACCCAGACCGATGGTCGACAACATCGCCAACAGGAACAGGTAGGTCGGCGCGGCGAAGATGCTGCCCGATTCGCGGATGCCGCGCAGGTTGGCCAGCGTGACCAGCGCCACGGCGGCGACGCCGAGCTCGACCCTCAGGGGCAGCAGCGTCGGCACCGCCGAGACGAGCTGGTCAACAGCCGAGGCGACCGACACCGACACAGTCAGGATGTAGCCGACCGACAGCGCCGCGGCGGCCACCAGCCCCGGCGTCTCACCCAGGTTGTCGTGGGCGACGATGTAGCTGCCGCCGCCCGACGGATAGGCATAGATCGTCTGGCGGTAGCTGAACACGACGATCGCCAGCAACAGCACAACGGCAATCGAGATCGGCAGCGCCCAGACGAGGGCGGCGCTGCTCGCGGCGAGCAAGACGACCAGTGTTTCCTGCGGTGCGTACGCCACTGACGACAGGGCGTCGGACGAGAAGACCGCGAGCGCCTTCTTCTTGGTCAGCCGCTCCTCGATCTCGAGCTCACTGTGGATTGGCGTGCCGACCAGGACCCGCCACAGTCGACCCCACGGGCTGCGCGGTTCCTCGAGCGTCAGGCTCGCTTCGATACGCCCGGCGCCGCGCCGTTGAAAACCCGCGTACTTGGGCCGGGTGACGCGCACCACCGCGTCACCCGGCTTGAAGCGCCGAACTGGCTGGATGACGCGGCGGTCGGTCGGACCGTGGCGTGTTGTGCTTGGCGGTCTATCGTCCGCCGATGGAGTCGGCATGGCCGGTCCCAAGAAGGAGTTCCTCTTGGGACAGTACTAGCACGAACGAGTTCATTGTCATTCTGAGCTTGCGAAGAATCCGCTTGCTGGGGCCGTATCGGCAAGCGGATCCTTCGGGTCGCAGGCTCCCCTCAGGATGACACCTGGAGCTTGTCGCGCTCCTCCTTGATCGCCTCGAGCACATTGGCGCGCACGCCACGCTTCTCGAGCGTCTCGATCAATCCGTCCATGACCTGGACAGCCGTCGAGGCGTCGCCTTCCTCGGCCAGCCACTGGGCGAAGCGATCGACGTAATCGTGGTA
>DASXRR010000512.1:0-1949 GCA_036506475.1 Chloroflexota bacterium | reverse complement strand
TCAACGTCTATCCGGATACGCGCCACGCCTTCCACAACGACACCGGCGCCGCCTATAACCGTGACCAGGCGCTCGCCGCATGGCGCGACATGCTCGCCTGGTTCAAACAGTACCTCGCCTGACGAAAATCGCCGCCCACAGCGCGCCGCGCGACTGAACGGTCAGTATCCGGAGTGTTTCGACGACGTCGGATAGCGGGCATCGACCGCGGCGTGCGTACGCTGCGGCTCGGGCTGCGGTCCGAGTGCACGGCAACCTGACCGAAGATGTGGTCAGTGTCGGGCAGGCTACTGCTCGTATATGCCAGCCCGCGCGGTCGTGACGATCGGTGCGGCGGGCCAGACAACTCCGCGGCATGCCGACCTGGACTCCCTCAGCGCTCTAACTCGAGGATGGAAACGCGGTAGAAGTTGGCTTGCCAGACCAGGTACGCGGTTGCCCAGTCCGGACCCACGGCTGACTGGCGGCGCATGATGTCGCACGGCTCCTGCTGGCACAGGATGAACAAGCGCCGTGGCAGCGGTGCATCGGGCCGAGCGGGTGGCCGACCGAGTCGGTCGAGCTGGTAGCGATACGCGCCGTCCGCGTCGCCCTGCGCGAAGAGCCAGAGCGCATACGGCTCGTCATTGGCGCGCGCGGCGATTGCACTAGCCACGTTTTCGGCGCGGGCGAGATGAAACAGGGGCTCCTCGCGCAGCGGCGAATTGGCCAGGTTCAGCGCGCCCAGTCCAAGCGCCAACGCGCCCGCGACGCGCACCGGTACAGCTGTGGCCGCGGCTGCGACGGCAAGGTACAGCAGCGGAGCCAGTGGTACGAAGTAGTGCTCAAAGATCGGGCCGCGATAGCCGACGACCTGGAGCAACGTGACGCCCAGCAGGGCGGCGATGAGGACATATGGATAGCTGCGCTGCGTGATCAGCCCCAGCACGAGCCCGGTCCCAATCGCCAGGGCAGCTATGGCCGCGAGTGGCTCGACGCCTGCCGTCAGAAAGCCGCCAACGAGGCCCAGCGCCAGGACGGCATACAGGCGCCTGGGCATGCTGTCCGGGCTGGGCTGGCTCGTGGCCGCCAGATTGCCTGCGGCTTGGATGTTGGGCAAGCCGTTCTGAAGCTCATGCCAGATGAACGGCGCGAGCAGGGCCACAAAGACCGCCACGCTGAGCAGCACCGATCCCCTGTGTCGCTTGAGCTGCAGCCCGACCGCGATGAGGCATACGGCGATGACGCCAAGCGTGAAGTAGTGGAACTGGATCAGGCAGCCCGCTCCGAAGCCGGTGAGAACAAGCCACCGGCCGCGCTGCGTCTGGTGCGCCCGCGCCAGTCCGAGCAGCGCCAGCAACAGAAAGAATGGCGCCGGCGCCGGGTTCCAGGCCGATCGAGACGCGACAATCGCGGCCGGCGAGATCGCATACAACCCCGCCGCGATCGCCGCCACCCATGGTCCAAACCACGACTTGCTGATCCAGTACAACAGCCCGACCGCGAGGGAGCCGAGCGCGACCATCAGCACCGCCTCGAGCAGCGGATCGAAGCCGCCGACGGCCATCGGCAGGGCCAACAAGTAGTAGTACAGCGGCCCGAGATGCACTCCGCCCGCCGACGTCGCGGGTCCTTCCAGAGGCCACGAATGCTCCAGCACGAGCCTGCGCGCCGCCAGGGCGTCGATGCCCTGGTCGCCCTGAAACACCGTGAAATCCGCGAGCCGGTACGCCCTGCAGGCGAGGGCCACGCCCATCAGGACCCAGGGGACACTTGCTCGGCGCAGAGTCACGCTTCTGCCGCAGTAGTGTGCCCGGTAGGTCGCCCGTGGTGACGTTGCCGGCCGTCAGCGCTCCCGACGTGACCGGCTGTGCGCGTGCTTGGATGCTTGACCCCCGTAACGGATGCCCGACGCCCCGTACGGATGCCCGACGCCCTGCCCGCGGGCGCTAGCCCCCGCCGCCCTCACC
>DASXRR010000511.1:0-39247 GCA_036506475.1 Chloroflexota bacterium | reverse complement strand
GCACGCGCCACACGCGGTACAGCGCAACTCGCCAGTATCGACTTCATAAATCAGCCGCGGACGCCCCCGCGTCCAGATCGGCATGTCGAGACGTTCCTCGGGGTACTGGATGGTGACGGGCGGCCTCACCAGGTGACTGATCGTGGTCAGCATGCCTTTGGCCACGCCCAACCCAACTGCCATTTGTGGTCGCTTCGCTCCTAGCTGTCAGCCGTCAGCAGTCAGCCGTCAGCAGTCTCGAGCCGCAAACTCTTGTAACCGCGGTTCCACCCTTCACGTACGTCTCCTGATAGCTGATGGCTGATAGCTGATAGCTGATGGCTCGTCTAGCGCACTCCCGGCGCCAGACGGAGGACTCCGCCCAGGACCGGGGTCAAGCTGGCCGCGAGCGCCGACAGGCTCACCAGGGCCAGCGATACGGGCAGCATGCGCTTCCACGCAAACTGCATCAATTGATCGTAGCGGAAGCGTGGCAACGTGCCGCGCACCCACACGAAGGCCAGGAAGATGATCGCCGCCTTGGTCACCAGCACACCTGGCAGCAGCGGCCAGATCAGATTGTCGAAGGCGTCGCCCAGGCCGGTGTGGTACCCGCCCAGGAACAGCGACGAGCCCAGCAAACCGACTGCGATGGCGTTGGCGTACTCGGCCAGGAAGAACAGCGAGAACTGCATGCCGCTGTACTCGGTCGTAAACCCGCCGGTAAGCTCAGAGTCGGCTTCGACGTGGTCGAACGGAGTGCGGTTGGTCTCAGCCAGGCCAGCGATCAGGTAGAAGAGAAAGGCGACCAGACCGATGATCGGCAGCGGAATCGGGAGTGGGCCGATGAAGATGACCGGCTGGAAGACGAACCAGTTCCAGCCTGGGCCAGCCTGAGCCTGGACGATGCCCTGGAGCGACATCGTTCTGGCCAGTAGCACGGGCACCACGATGACTATGCCGGCTGGTACCTCGTACGAGACGTACTGCACCACGGCGCGCATGCCGCCGAGCAGCGAGTACTTGTTCATCGAGCCCCAGCCCGCCAACGTGACGCCGAGCGTCGGGATGGCGCCGAAGGCGAGCAGGTACAGGATGCCGATGTTCAGGTCGGTCACCTGCAAGCCTGGGCCCCAGGGGATGACGGCCCAGGTCATGAGCGCCGGGCCCAGCACGATCATGGGTGCCAGGAAGTGCAGCATGCGATCGACCTGAGCCGGGGTGATGATCTCTTTGGACAACAACTTGAGCACGTCGGCTGGGCTCTGCAGCAAGCCGAACGGCCCGACACGGTTCGGGCCCCAGCGGTCCTGCAGCCGCGCGATAAACCTTCTTTCGGCCCACAGCGCGAGCATGACGAACACGGTGATCAGCCCGAGTACCGTGACCGCGCCCACGCCCGCATAGACAATGGCCACGATCCAACCCGGAATGCCAATCGACGTCAGCCAGTCGTAAATCGGCTTGCCGACGGCCTTATAGAAATCTGCCTGGGCGTACCAGTCCTGGAACGTCATTGCCAAAGGTCCATGACAGCCAGGTCCCGGGCAGCTCGGACGGTGTCCTGCGCCGAAGAGGCAAACGAACTCACCGGTCGACCTCGCCCATAACAATGTCGAACGACCCCAGGATGACCACGGCATCGGCGAGCTTGTGGCCCACGGCGATCTGCGACAGGCAGGTCAGGTTCACGAATGACGGCGGCCGCACGTTGTAGCGATACGGGTTGGCCGTGCCGTCAGAGATCAGATAGAAGCCGATCTCGCCTTTGGGCGACTCAATCCTGGCATACGCTTCGCCCTTGGGCGGCTTCAACACTTTGGGCAGCTTGGCGCGAATATCGCCTTCGGGAATCGAATCCAAAGCCTGCTGGAGGATAAGCGTGCTCTGGCGCATCTCGAGGATGCGCAGCATGTAGCGGTCATAGCAGTCGCCGTTGAAGCGCACCGGCACGTCCCAGTCGAAGCGGTCGTAGATCGAGTACGGCTCAGCGCGCCGCACGTCGTAGTTGATGCCACTGGCGCGAGCGATTGGCCCGGTGACGCTGTACAGGCGCGCGACCTCGGGCGGGATCATGCCCACGCCGATGGTGCGGTTTTTGAACACCTCGTTGCCGCTGAGCACGGCCTCGTACTCGTCGATCTTGGACGGGAAGACGCGCAGGAACTTGTCCAGCTGCGTGAAGAACTCAGGCGGCGCATCGCGTGCGACACCGCCGTAGCGAATGTACGACGGGTTCATGCGCACGCCGGTCGGTAGTGCCAACAGATCGAGCACCATCTCTCGTTCGCGGAGGGCGTACAGGAGCGGCGTGCCGTACGTACCAACGTCCATGCCAAAGGTGCCGACGGCAACCAGATGACTCTGAATCCGCGAGAGCTCGCCGGTGATGACGCGCAGGAACTCGGCGCGCTCGGGCACGACCAGCGTGGTCAACCGTTCGATGGCCAGCGCATACGCCCAGTTCGATGTGATCGGCGAGAGGTAGTCCATGCGATCGGTGAGCACCGTGCCCTGGACGTAGGTGCGCGCTTCGCCGAGCTTCTCGGACGACCGATGCAGGTAGCCCATGACGGGGATGGAGCCGATGACCGTCTCGCCCTGCAGCTGCATGATCAGACGGAACACGCCGTGTGTGCTCGGGTGTTGTGGGCCGAGGTTGAGCGTGATCAGGTTTTCTTCGTCGATGACGCCGAGCTCGCCCGGGGCTTCGAAGATCGTGTCGCCCAGCTCGGGACTCTGGGCGGGGACCAGACCTGGGATGAGCGTGTCGGTCATGGGCGCCTCTCAGTCTGTATCACGGACCAATTGCTTGACCGTGATGTACTCGAAGTCGGTCTCGAAGTCGCGGCGCATCGGGAAGCCTTTGAAGTCATCCGGCAGCAAGATGCGTCGTAGATCGGGATGGCCGAGGAAGCTGATGCCCATCATCTCGAACGCTTCACGTTCCATGAACTCGGCACCTGGCCAAACGCTGGTCAGCGAGGCGATCGCAGGCATGCCCTCGCGCGGCAGCTCGGTGCGCAGGATCACGCCCAGTGGCTGGGTTTTGTAGTCGTACGAGAAGAGGTGATAGATCAGCTCGAAGCGATCCTGCCAGTCGACTTCGGTGACGAAGGAGAGATAGTCGAAGCCATCGTTGCGCAGCGACTTCGCGGCGTCGAGCAAGTGTGCGCTGGGGACTTTGATCTCGGCGTAGCCGTGGCGCCATTGCCAGCTCGAGTCGTCAACGGCTTCCAGGATGTGCTGGACGAACGGCGGCTCCTTGGGCTTCTCAGGCTCCGGCGGCGCGGCTGGCTTGGCTGGCGCAGCAGCCGCAGCGGCACTGGCAGCGGCAGGCGGAGTGGCAGCGGCAGACGGAGCGGCACCGGCAGACGGAGCGGCACCGGCAGGCGCGGTGGCACTTGCAGGCGTGGCGGCGCCGGCCGCTGGCGTGGCCGCCCCGGCGGCCGGCGCGGCAGGCTCGGCGGGACGCTGCGGTGCGGCAGGCGCGGGTGCGGCTCCAGCGGCAGGTGCCGGTGCGCCGCCGCCTGCACGAGCCGCGGCGCGCGCCTTGTACACCCGCGCGCGATCAGCCGGTGCGAGCGCCTTGAGCTCTTCGTCGCTGATAGTCAGCGGGTCGAACGCTTCGGCCACTAGGATCCGCGGCCGGTCGAAGCGGCTGCGCCAAGCTCGCGATAGCGCTTCTGCCACGCTCGCCAGCGGGCGTGATCGGCGTCAATCTCGTGGTTGGCGATCTTCTTCTGCAGCTGGATAATCGCGTACATCAGGGCGTCCGGCCGAGGCGGACAGCCGGCGACGTAGACGTCGACGGGCAGGAAGTTGTCCACGCCTGGAACCGTCGAATACGAGCCTTGATACGGGCCGCCAGCGGTGGCACACACGCCCATGGAAATGACGTATTTGGGATCCGCCATCTGGTCGTAAATGCGCCGTATCGCGTGCGCCATCTTGACCACGACCGTGCCCGAAACGATCATGATGTCCGCCTGGCGCGGTGATGCGCGATTGATCTCCATGCCAAAGCGCGACAGATCGAAGCGCGAGTTCTGGATGGCCATGTACTCGATGGCGCAGCACGCCAGGCCGAACGTGACCGGCCACATCGAGTTGCGCCGTCCCCAGTTGAACAACCCCTCGAGTGGCACGACCATGACCTGGCCGCGCAGCTCCTCGGGTACGCGCATCCGCTGCTCGATAACTTCGTCAGCTGGCAGTGGCCCGGCGAAGCGCAGGGCCGTCGGATCTGCACTGCCGTTTGTCGCCTGGCCGTTCGGGCCAAGTTCAGCCATGACTATGCGACTCCCTCACTGCCATTCAAATGCGCGCTTGCGCCACGCATACGCCAGTCCGACCAGCAGCAAGGCGATGAACACGGCCATTTCTAGGGCCGCGACCAGCGGCAACTTGTCGTACACGAGTGCCCATGGGAACAGGTAAATGACTTCGACGTCGAATATCACGAACATCAACGCATACAGGTAATAGCGAATGGGAAACTGGACCTGAGTGGGTCCGATGGTCGGCATGCCACTCTCGTACGGCTCGAGTTTGACCGGGTTCGGCTTGCGCGGCGCGACGAAGCGCGTCAACACGAGGGGAATAACCGGAAAGATGACCGCGACGATCAGGAATAGCGCAATGGGACCGTACGTGCTGAGCACACAACCTCTGCGCCGCGGCGCCAGCGAAGGGTCGCCAGCGGGGCTACCGATCGAAACTTGAATTCAGTATAGCGGAGGGCCGAATGCTATCGTCCCCCACGTGCTGAGCCTGCCGAGCACTGCCGACAAGCCGCGCTTTGTGGCGGCCATGTTCGGGCGTATTGCGAGTCGTTATGACCTGATGAATACGCTCATGACGGCCGGCCAGGACGGCGCCTGGCGGTCCGCCGTGGCCTCCTCCGTCGGCAGCCCGGCGCGCGTCCTGGACGTGGGCACTGGCACGGCGCGACTGGCGGCGACAATTGCGCGCCTCGTGCCTGGGGCCAAGGTGGTCGGCGTCGACTTTGCCGAGCCGATGCTGCGGGCCTCCGACGAGCGACTGCCACTGCTGGCTGGCGACGCTCTTCGACTGCCCTTCCCCGATGGTTGTTTCGACGTTGTCGTGAGTGCGTTCTTGTTGCGCAACCTGGCCGATGTGGGCACGGGCATCTTCGAGCAGACGCGGGTGTTGCGCCCTGGTGGTCGGCTGGTGGTGCTGGAGACGACGCCAGGGCCGCGTGCTCCATGGCTCCGCTGGGCGTTTCAGCTCTACTTTCGACGGCTCGTACCGCTGTTGGGCGGCCTCGTCGCGGGCGACGCGGCGGCCTACAGCTACTTGCCCGAGTCGAGTCTTGCGTTCCTCGAGCCCGAGCGACTCGCACTCGTGATGCGCGCTAGCGGGCTCGAGGTGATCTCAATTCGGCGACTCGCCCTCGGCTGTGTCGCCGTCACCATCGCCCGTAAGCGATAGGTCGACGAGCATCAGGCGCGCTTCCTCCTCGAGGCCGAGCTCCTGGAGATCCTGGTACGTCGAGTAGAGCGCCTTCAGGGTCAGCCGCGTGCGGAAGTCGGACTTGTCAAGCTTGGGCAGCACGTCCCGCTGGAGCATCTTGAGCCGCCCAAAGCGGGTCAGCGCATGCTGTTGAAGTGGATCGTAAGAATTCAGGGTCCGCACGTCTAAGTACAACGTATGACAAGTCCGAACGATTCCTACAGAAAAGGATCTACGCTCGAAGGCTCTCACTATAAAAGCGAAGATAGTCGGGGACGTGATCGATCCAGTACTCGGCCTCATGCGTGCCTGGAAAAACGCGATAGGTCAAGTTCAGGTGAGCAGCCAGGAGCGCGTCGCGGAGCTCTTCGATATTCGGCCGCCACCAGTCGTCGGTGCCGACGTCCAGCCAGTACGTCATGTTCTGCGACGACGGGTAGCTGGCCAGCCAGATCGGGTTGTGCGTTAAGAACGAGACGGGACTCAGGAACCACAGCTCTGGGTCAGGCTCCAGCCGAATCGACGGGCTATGCGCGCCGATCACCCCGAAAATCTCAGGGTGGCGCATGGCGACCTGCATGGCGCCCAGCCCGCCCATGGACAGGCCACCGATCGCTCGTCCAGCGGCGAATGCTGACGTGCGATAGCGGCTATCGACCTCGGTCACGACGTCATAGGCCATGTAGTCCGACCACTGTGGCCCTTCGTCCCAGTTCGCCCAGTAGGTCCGCTCGCCGCCATCAGGCATGACCACGATCATCGGCTGAACCAGGCCAGTCATGATCATGGCGTCGAGCTGCTCGGGCAGCAGCGAGTCGCTCCACTCGGTGTAGTTGCCGCCCGCGCCATGGAGCATGTACAGCGTCGGATAGTGTCGATACTCCTCGGTCGAGAAGTAGTCCGGCGGCAGGTACACGCGGTAGGTCATCTGGCGCTGCAGAATCGGCGACCACAGCTCGGTGTCGAAGAGCGTCCCAGCCAGCGCACTCGTCTGCGCCAGCACAGCTGGCTGCGCGTGAGCGGCACGTGGCACGACCACCAGGACCATTGACAGAGCGGCTAACAAGCGAGCGAAACGTAGGAGCAACATGGAAGCGGCGGAACCCCGTAGCAAGTCCTGGACCTGATTAACGCGCCATGCCGGCGCAAGCTGTCGACTAAACCGGCGTAAGTGAATCGCGGAAGATAGCAAAATGTTCGAGCGCCCGGCCAGCGCCGATTGCGACGCACGTCAGCGGGTCTTCTGCAACGTACGCGGGCACGCCCGTTTCGATCGATAACAGACGATCCAGATTTCGTAACAGTGCGCCACCACCAGTCAGGATCATGCCCTTGTCGGCAACGTCCGCGGCTAACTCGGGTGGGGTGTCCTCGAGCACCGCTTTGACGCTGGTGACGATCTGCGCCAGGGCCTCCGAGATGGCCTCGGTGATTTCGCCCGACGTCACCAGCTTCGTCTTCGGCAGGCCATCGACGAAGTCGCGGCCGCGGATTTCCACTTCCAGCTCACGCTCGAGTGGCAGGGCGCTGCCAATGGCCCACTTGATGTCCTCGGCGGTCCGCTCGCCGACGATCAGGTTGTATTTGCGCTTGACGTAGGTGGCGATCATCTCGTCGATCTTGTTGCCGCCAATCCGTAGCGACTTCGAGACCACGATGTCGTTGAGCGAGATCACTGCCGCTTCCGAGGTCCCGCCGCCGATATCGACGACCATGTTGCCGCTCGGGCTGGAGATGGGCACGTTGGCGCCGATGGCCGCCGCCAGTGGCTCCGCGATCAAGTGGGCCTCTTTGGCGCCAGCCTGGATCGTCGCGTCCAGGACCGCTCGTGATTCGACGTTCGTGACGCCCGCGGGAATGCACACCATGACCACCGGCCTGAACAGCGAGTACTTCCCGACAACCTTGCCGATGAAGTAGCGCAGCATGGCCTCGGTGACCAGGTAGTCGGCAATAACCCCGTCGCGCATCGGGCGACTGACGATGATGCGCCCTGGCGTTCGGCCCAACATCTGGCGCGCGTGCGAGCCGACGGCGACGACGCGGTTATCGGACGCCGAATAGGCAACCACGGACGGCTCGTTGAGCACGATGCCGCGGCCCTTGACGTACACGAGCACGTTGGCCGTGCCCAGATCGATGCCGATGTATTTGGAGAACACGCCGAAGTTTCGGGCGCAAGTCTACCCGACGCCAACGGGTGATGGGTGACAGGTGATGGGTGATGGGTCGGCCGCGGGGGCCTGGGTGTCGGCGCCACCTAACACCCAACCCCCAAAACCCAACACCTCGAGCGCAGCGCGCTACGGTGCGTTGTCCTCAGACGGAGGCGAGAAGCCGCGCGTGCCATGGCGGCGGCGGGCCAGGTGGATCCTGGCTTCGGCCCGCTGCAGCGCGAAGCGTGCTGACTCGGCCTGCAGCCGCTGGCCGCTGACGACCGCTTCCTGCAGGGTCTCACGTGCGCGCCGACGAGCCGCCTCGGCGCGCGCCTCATCTACCTCGTCTTCGCGTTCGGCAGTATCGGCCAGGATCAGCACGCGGTCGCGCGCCACCTGCAAGAACCCGCCGCCAACCGCCATGGCCTGTTCAGAGCCGCCGCGTTTGATGCGCACCACACCAGGCAGCAAGGTCGTTAACAGGGGAGCATGCCGCGGCAAGATACCCACGACGCCCTCGGCGCCGGGCGCCACGACCATGTCCACGGCGTCCTCGGCGAAGACTTCGCGCTCAGCAGTGACGATCTGCACACGCAGCGGCATCGAGCTCAGGCCTCACCTGGGAGCATAGCAGTTAAGATTTCCGAGCCGATGCGCTGGCTCCCGCCCGTAGCTTTGGTCGCGCTTGCGGCCGGCCTGCGCTTCTTTCGCATCGATGCCCAGAGCCTGTGGTACGACGAGGGCATCAGCGCCTTCCAGCTGACGCGGTCTTTCCCTGAGATCCTCAGAGCAGCGGCGCTCGACACCCATCCCCCGCTCTACTACTGGACGCTCAAGGCGTGGGGCGAGGTCTTCGGCGCCTCAGAGCTCGGGCTGCGGTCGCTGTCGGCGGTCAGCGGCGTGGCAGCGGTGGTGCTGATCTGGCTCATCGGACGCAGGCTGTTCGGTCCGCTGCCTGGCACCTTGGCCGCGGTGTTGCTCGCGGTGGCGCCGCTGGCTGTCTACTACTCGCAAGAGGTGCGCATGTACAGCCAGGTCACCGCCCTGGCTGTACTCGCCGCATACGCGTACGTGCGTCGAAGCTACTGGCTGTACGCGATTGCTGGAATTCTGACGCTGTATTCGCAATACCTGGGTATCGCGGTCCTGGCCGCGCTGAATGTGCACGCCGTCCTGTGGTGGCGCACGCTGTCGCGGCGCGAATGGCTGCACTGGCTTGCCGCCAATGCGGTCATCGCGCTGGCGTTTCTGCCCTGGCTGCCCACGTTCTTCGACCAGCAGTCGCATGCTCTGAACGTGAGCCCGCGCACGATCCAGGGCCTGGCGTTGCAGACTGTCCAGGCCTATGGCGGCGGGGTTGCGCAGGGCGATGTCTTGCTGGGCGCTGGGATCGTCCTGGTGGTGGTCGCGCTGCTGGGCCTGGTGTTGACGCGGCAGTGGCGTGAGGCATCCCTGGCGCTGCTGCTGTGGCTCATGCCACTCGGACTGGTGCTTGGGCTCGGCTTGCGTTCGGGGCTGTTCGAAGTGCGCTACCTGGTGCTTGGCCTACCTGGGCTGATGCTGCTCGCTGCCCATGGTCTCCAGCGGGTCCTGCGCGAGCCAGCACTATCAGCCGTCGCCGCCGCCGTGCTTGCGGTACCCGCGAGTCTGGCGTTGTCGCAGCAGTACTTTGAGCCAACGCTGGCGCGGGACAACTATCGTGGCCTCGTGCAGGTTATCGAGGACGATGCTCGGCCGACGGATGCGGTCGTCCTGTCGGCGCCCAATCAGATCGAGATCTTCTCCTACTACTACCGCGGCGAGCTGGTGGCGTACCCGTTGCCCGCACAGCGGCCAATCGACGCCGACGATACACGTCGGCGGCTGGATGCAATTCGCGCCGAGCACGAGCGGGTGTGGCTGGTGCAGTGGGCAATGAATGAGGCCGACCCGCGCGGCGTCATTCAGAGCTGGCTTGCCGAGAACGGCTTCAAAGCCACGCACCAGTGGTTTGGCTCAGTGCAGCTGGCCCTGATCGGCTTCGCCCCCCCGAGTGCGCCAACGGAGCGGCTCGAGGTCGAGCTCGACAACGGGATCGTGCTCGAGGGCTACCGCCTGCCCTCACGTTCCTTGAAGCCCGGCGAAACGCTTGCGCTGACGCTCGTATGGCGCGCTGAAGGGCCCACCGCTAGCCCGTGGAAAGTGTTCACACACTTGCTGGACGGAGCGCCGAGCGTGGTCGCGCAACGCGATGCCGAACCTGCCGATAACCTGCGGCCCACGACTGGCTGGAGGCCTGGCGAGCGCATCGAAGACAACTACGGCATCCTGGTGCCCGAGGAGCTTCCCGCCGGCGCCTACACGCTAGAGATCGGCATGTACAGCGGCGACCGGCGCGCGCAATTCGACGGCCGCGGCGATCACCTCGTCCTCGGCAGCGTAACGGTTACCCCCTAGACAAGTCTCCGGTTGTCATCCTGAGGCGAGCTCCGCGAGCCAGAAGGATCCGCTTGCCCAAACCGTATCGGCAAGCGGATCCTTCGCAAGCTCAGGATGACAAGTGAAGCCGGACGGCGCGCGGAGCGCGAGGAAGGTGGCACGGCACCGACCGAACCGTCGGCTGCGGACTACGGGCATTCTTCCGGGCATCTGTTGAACCCGGACGGCGCGCGAAGCGCGAGGATGCTGGCCACTACCGGCGACGCGGCTCCATGCTACGCCCCACGAGTTCTCGTAACCCTTGCTGGAACCGGGAGGCGCGCGGAGCGCGAGGATGCTGGCACGGCACCGACCGAACCGTCGGCTGCGGACCACGGGCATTCTTCCAGGCATCTGTTGAACCCGGACGGCGCGCGAAGCGCGAGGATGCTGGCCACTACCGGCGACGCGGCTCCATGGCTACGCCCCACGAGTTCTCGTAACCCATGCTGGACCCGGGAGGCGCGCGAGGATGCTGAACCAGCGTTGCCGCGAGACGCTACGCAGTGGCGGCGGGGATAGGCGATTTGGGCAGCGCCACGTAGAAGGTGGTGCCCGCACCAGGCTCACTTTCGGCCCAGATGCGCCCGCCGTGGCGGGTGATGATCTCCTTGCTGATATAGAGGCCGAGGCCCATACCGCCGGTGCGGCGCGAGACCGGGTCCTCGGCCTGGTAGAACAGGCCGAACACAGCGTCGAGCTGGTGCTTGGGGATGCCCACGCCTGGATCGTGGATGCTCAGCTCCACGTTGTCGGGTCGCTCGACCACGCCAACGTCAATGCGGCCGCCATCGGGCGAGAACTTGATCGCGTTGCTGACCAGGTTGTCCAGCACCTGCTCCAGGTGATCGCGGTCCGCCGCGAGTGGTGCTTCCCCCGCACGCGTCAAATCGACTGCGATCTCGTGCTGACTGGTAGTGAGCTGCAAGCGCGACGCCACGTCCTGGACCAGCTGCCCGACCGCGACCGGCTCGAGGTGAAACTCGAGCTTGCCCGACTCGATGCGCGACACATCCAACAGCTCGTCGACCAGGCGTCCCAGCCGCGCCGTCTGGGAATTCAGTAGTTCCAGCCGTTCGATATGCGCGCGCGTCTCCTCGCCCCACTCCGAAGCGCTGGGATGACCCTGATCGAGCCGCCGCTGCAGCCGACGCAACAGGACTTGCGCCAGGCCGGAGATGGACGTCAGCGGCGTCTTCAGCTCATGCGAGGCCATCGACAGGAAGCGCGACTTCAAGCGATCCAGGTCCTGCAGCTGCTGCACGTGCTCCTGAGCGCTGCGATAAAGCGTGGCGATCTCGTCGTTGGCGCTCGCCAGCTCGTCCATGCGCTGCTGCAGCGATGCCGTGGCGTCGTCGACCCTGCGTTGCAAATCGCGATTCAGATCGTGGATGGTCGCGTTGGCAACTTCGAGGTCTGTCAAACGTGCTTTCAACGTAATGCCCAGCTGCCGCCGCTCGATGCCGCGCGCGACGACCGCGCGCAGCTCATCTACGTCACACGGCTTGATCAGATAGTCATAAGCGCCTTCACGCAGAGCCTTAATGGCTGACTCCAACGAGGCGTAGCCGGTCAGGATGATCGAGACCGTGTCCGGCTGAACCTTGCACACCTCGCTGACGATGCTCAGGCCATCGACGTCGTCGAGCCGCAGGTCAGTCAGGACCAGGTCAAAGGATGTCTCGTGCAGTTTGCGCAGCGCGTCGGCACCCGAGGTGGACATCGACACGTCGTAGCCATCCATCTCCAGAATGGCGCCCATGGTCACGGCGACGCTCTCCTCGTCGTCGACGACGAGCAGCTTACCGGTCGACATGCTGCTCCGCGGGCCCGCCGATCGGCAGCGCCACGCTGAAGGTCGTGCCGCGCCCCTCACGACTGCGCAGCTTGATCGAGCCGCCGTGGGCCTGGACGATGCCCTGCGAGACCCACAGGCCGAGCCCGGTGCCCTTTTCATCCTTGCTCGAGAAGAACGGCTCGAAGATGTGCGGCAGGAACTCCTCGGGGATGCCCTTGCCCGTGTCCCTGATCTGGATGTGCACCGAATCTGACATCAAGAACTCGGGATCGGCGCCGTGCGAGACGCGCGTGGAAACCGAGATGGTGCCGCCGTCAGGCATTGCTTGCTGCGCATTGAGCAGCAAGTTGAGCAACACCTGCTTGAGCTGATCCGCCGACGCGATCACGTGTGGCAGGGTTGGATCCAGGTCCTTGTCGACGTGCACCCGGTTCAGGCGCAGGTGCTTGTCGATCAGGCCTTCGGCTTCTTCGATCAGTCGATTGACGTCCGTCGGCTCCATGCGCGGCGGGCGATAGAAGCCCAGCATCTGGCGCAGGATGCGCGAGACGCGATCGGTCTCCTTGGTCGCGATCTGCAGAAACTTGTAGTTGGCGTCCTCTTGCGGGATCTTGTTGGTAAGCAGGTACAGCGAGTTTTTGATCGCCTCGAGCGGGTTGTTGATCTCGTGCGCGATCGACGCCGCGAGCCGCCCGGTGGCCGCCAGCTTCTCCGAGTCGAACAGGATCTGCTCGATCCGCCGCCGTTCGAGCTCGCGCAGCCGCGAGACGTCCTGCATGACCGACACCGTCGCGGCCACGGCGCCCAGGTCGTCGCGCACCTCGGTCGACGTCACGGCCATGGTCAGCGGCTCGCGCGTGTCGGGATCGGTCAGCACGATCTCGCCGCTCATACCCTGGGCCGGATCGAGCCGCAGCTGTGAGACCAACGACGTGAAGCGGGCCTCGTTGTTCAAGCACACCTGTGCACGCTTGCCACGTGCGCTGTCGAGTGGTGAGGCCTGGAGCAGGCGCATCGCCTCGTGGTTCATCAGGATCGGCTGGTTTTTGAAGTCGAGCAACAGGATCGGGTTAGGCACGCTGCGCATGATCAGGTTGAGCCGATCGCGCTCGAGTCGAATCTCCTCCTCGGCCGTGTGAAGGCGATGCACGTTCTGGGTGACCTGCTCCGTGGCGTGGCGCAGGTCGGTAATGTTCTTGAGCACGACGACCGTGCCACGCGAGCCGTTGAAGTAGTTCGTCGCGGGCAGGGTGATCATCTCGAACAGCAGGTCCGTGCCTTCGAGCGGATCCACTAGCGTGAGCTCGGGCGTATCGCGCGCCTGACCCTGGCCGAGCTTGGCTTTGCTCAGTGCGGCGGTGAACATGAAGTTGTTCATCCAGATCGCGCGGCCCTTGCCTTCGCTGTCGCCCGTACTGCTCTTGAACAGGCTCTCCGCGCGCGCGTTCTGCAGGATGATGTCGTTGGTGGCATCGGTCAGGATGACTGGATCGGCCACGCCGTTGACCATCCAGAACAACCATTCCTTCTCGACGGCGTGTTGTTCGCTCGAGTCCTTGAACCGCTCGACGTCGCTCGCGCGTACCAGCGCTGTGCCCGCGGACATGGCGAACGGCATCAGCCGTTCGATATCGGCCTCGCTGATGGGCTCCTGCTTGCTCAGAATGACCACACCGACGGCCGGCACATCCCGCCCCTGCCACGTGGCCAGATCGAATTGTTCTGAGCTGCTACGCAGTGGTACGACCGCCAGGCTGGCCATCTCCATCTCGAGCAGGAGCTCCTGCAGGTGCTCGCGCAAGGTCGCTTCGCTGCGCACGTTCTCGACGCGCAGCGGCGTGCCTTCGCGCAGCGCGATGACCAGTGGATTGTCGACCTCGGTCAGCGATACCTCGAGTGACTGCGCCAACGCCTCGGGCACGTTCAGCCCGACCGTGCCGCGCAGCGCACTCCCGGCTGGGTCGTACAGGGCCACCACAGCGCGCCGATAGCCGAGCGCGCGTGACAGCCCCTCCAGCATCGGGATCAGCGTTTCGCGCGGGTCGACCAGTTGGACGACCGCGCTCTGGACCGACTGGGGTCCAACCGGCGGCGGGCCCTGGCCGCTGGTGGTGGTCTGCGGAGCCGCGCTGCGCGATTCGGTGACTTGCTTCAGCATCGCTGGGCGTCGGTAGGACTAGGGGATGCGCTCCTGTGGCGCGCGCTCGATCAATGGCTCGCCGGTAGCGAGCGGTTCGCGTGGCGCGGCAGCCAGGGCTGGCGGGCGAGCGACAGGCGCGGTGATGCCCATCGCCTCGGCATAGCGCAGGTACGTATCGATCGAGGCCACCACGATGCGCGCCTCAACCGTAATCAGGTCGATGCCGACCAGCGAGACGCGCACCCATGCATCGATGACGATGCCCTTGTCCAGGACGCGATCCAGGACGTCGATGAGACTGGTGCCGCCTGGGGCTCGTTCAACGGGAGGCATGAGATTGGTTCACCTCTTTCGTGTGCGGGATGGTCGCGCTGGTGGAGGTGCAGGCGTAGCTGGCGGCGTCGTCGCGGCGAGTAATCGCTCGAGCTCGACGATGCGGTTCTCGAGTCGCATGATCGTCGTCGTGCGCTCCTCCTGGGCGACGAGCGCCGGGTCGTAGCGCCACCAGTTGAGTCCGATCTGTTCGGCCTTGTCGATCGAGCACACCAGTAATCGGATGCGGATCGTCAGCAGCTCGACATTCGCCAGTGAGATTCGGACATCGCCCGCGACGACGAGGCCCTTATCGAGGATACGGTCAAGAATGTCGACCAGCGAGGTGCTCTGGACGCGCCGTGGCTCCATCGTCACCCGGCGAGGCCAGTCACAGCAGGTCGCCCAGGGGACCGAGGTTGATGTTCAGATCGCCTGGTCGTAGCCCGAACTGGTCCGCCAGCTCATGGACTTTCTCTTCGAGCTTCATCAGTGCAAGTCCGACGCGCTCTACCTCCTCGTCTGTGAGGTTGCCCCCTTCCATCCGCCGTACCGCTTGGCGCTCCAGCAACTGACGCACGAACTCGACCAACGTCAACACCAGTTGTGCCAGCCCTTGTTCCACCCCCTCGGTGTTGACGTCGATACGGCTCGGGAGGTTCGCGCGCAACTGTTGGAGCTCATCCGCCAGAAGCGCAACCTCGTCCTTCATTCCTCCCTCGTCACTAAGGCCACGAAGCTGTACGGCGGCCACGGACCATTGACCAGTATACGAACGCCGCGTAGTTCATCGGCGTCAGGTACGCGCTCGACCAACTGTTGAGCTCCGGCACGCGGCACCAGCAGGGCTAATGACAGGGCTGTGTCGGGCCGTGGGCACAGTTTGCGCTGCGCTTCGACGACGTCCGCGCCTAGTGCGCGCTCCACCGCATCGGCGATTTCGGCAGCGATGGCCCGCTGCGCGTCCGCCGAATGGAAGTCGCGTTGGCGCTGCAGCAGGTACTGCCTGCCCGGAGTGGTCGATGCCATGGGCTCAGCCGCGGACTGCTGGGTCCACACCGCGGTGACCGCCAGCTCAGTCCGCCCGCGCACGCGCTCCAAATTGCCCAGCAGCTCAGGTTCACGGCGCACCAGCAGCGCGCGCAGCGCGGCGGCGTCGGCCACGACCGTCGGAAACCTGGCGGGCAGGCACGCCTCGTGTTCTACGTGCAGGCGAGAGACGAGCCCGTGGTGGGCCAGCATCTCCGCTCGGGTCAGTGGACGCTGGTCCCAGTCGGTGGCGCAGGCGCTCAGGCGGTCCGTCGAGACGCACGCCGGCCGTGGAGCGGCCGGGTCAGCCGGGACGATCGCGTGCAGCAGCAGGCTCATCTTGGGCCTTGGCCATCACGTTCTCGGCCGCGCTGAGGACCACGTTCAAGCCCAGGTAGATCAGGTCGACCCCGGCGACTGAGATCATCGCTTCGCCGGTCACCACCACACCGCGATTGAGCAGCCGATCGGCCAGCTCGAGCAGGGAGACCTCGTCGGACTTGGGTGCGCTCAGGCTAACGAACGGCCGCGGCATGCTTCAGACCGCCGAAACGATACGGCGGCCACGGGCCGGTCACCAACACGCGGTACCACGCGGTCTCCAGGGCCGCGATCGCGTCGACAAAGTCCGCCTCTGCCTGGCGTGGCACCAGCACACTGGCGCGCAGCAGCGGCCGATCGACCACATCGTTCGGCAACGGCTCCACGAACACATCGTCGGCACTGCTACGCAACGCGTCCAGCACATGATCTATCGCTTCTCCCTCGAGGCGCCGCAGCTCGTCACGCTCGAGGCCTGCGTAGCGCTGTTTCAGCAGATGCGCGCGCCCAGGGGAGGTCGCGTCGATCTCGGCTTGCAATGCCTGGAGGGCTTTACTCTCAGCCGCGTCGGGCCGCGCCGTGCGATGGACCGCGACCACCCACTCGCTGCGCCCACGGACGCGGTCCAGCCTGGCCCGCAGGCCTTCTTGCTGCTGACGCAGCATCTGTTGCACCCGAGCATCGTCGCGGAAGACGGTGCCAAACGACAGCGGAATCAGCGCGTCCGCGCCCTCGAACAGCTGCTGGTTCACGTCCTGGTGGGCTAACGCCCGAGGGCCAAGCCACTGCATGTCCGACACGCCGGCGTTCAGTGGCTCCTCGCCGAATTCGGCTTCGGGCACGTCACTCACCGCCGCGATTAGCCGCTCGTCGTCGATCCAGCGCACGGGTTGCCGGTTGATGCCCTGTGCCTGCAACGCCAGCGGCTTGTCCAGCACGGCGTAGACGTAGACCAGGTTGGTCACTCGTCGAACGGTGTTTCGACCACGACGCGACGGCGCGCCTCGACGTTCGCCTCCACTGGAAGCTCACCGCCCGCTTCGTCGTGCAAGGCCCGTTTGCGAGCTTTGATCTCCCTTAGCCGTGCCATGAGCTCTGCCTCGCGCTCCAGGTACTCATCGTCGTCGAGGTCGCCCTCTTCCAACTGCACCTGCAGAAGCAACAGCTGCTCGTGGACGACGCTCTCGTCGTACAGCTCATGATCAGCCAGATCGGCGATCTGCTGAAAGATGAACTTCATCCCCGCCCCCGGTAATGAGAAGGGCAGGCCTAAGAGCTTTAGCAGCACGTTGTTGAGGCTTTCTAAAACTAAAAAGAACTACACGACCGCGGAGCGTTCTAATTGGAGCCGAATGGTGACGAAGTTATAGGGTGGCCACGGGCCGGTATACCTGAACGAAAGCTTGCCTTCGTAACGAAGAGCAATCTCTTGCACCTTCTGATCGAAGATCGAAGCCTTGTCGCGTTCAACTAAGAACGCGGCGTTGAGGATCATCTTATCGCCGATGGGCTTATTGGAGCGCGAGGCAATCGCCGCTTCCCGTAAGCTCTCGTAAATGTCACGGACAAACGCGTCAGACTTGTCCGCCAATGCTTGTTCTTGCATGCGGCCAAGCTGCATGCGCGCGAAGTACGTCGACGACTGCTGGTTCTTCGCAATTTCTTCCTTGAGGCGACGGATATCTTCGTGATCGCGCTCGACATCGGCCATCACCTCTTCGCGCGTCCAGTTCACTTTGAGGCCAAACTCGAGCTTGTCCTTCATTTTGACCAGCACGTCGCGCAACGCGTCGTAGGTATCTTCGAGGAATTCGACCGTGTCTTTCTCGGTGCGGAACAACGTGCCGAAACTCATCGGTACGGGGGTAAAACCTTCTTCGATGGTGACTTCGTTGACGTGCTCGTGCGCCAGGGCGTTCTCGCGGGTGGGATCATAGACAACGAGCGGCGTGCGACTGACGACGGCCGCCAGGTCTTTGTAATGGACGGTGTAGACGTCATCGCCACGGCCGCCAATGCCAATCTTGCCGAACGTGCGCGGCTCAGCACACTCGATGATCGAGTACACATAGATCCCAGACTCCCCCTGGGGGTCGGGAGTCGGGGACTGGGGGTCGGTAGTTACCTGTATCCCCGACGCTACCGTTTCCATTGGCACAATGCTAGCACCGACCCCTGTCCCCCGACCCCCGACCCCCTCGCTCGCTAGAGCGACTCAGCCTTCTGAGCGGCTTCTTCGATCGTGCCGACGTACATGAATGCCTGCTCGGGCAGGTGGTCCCATTTGCCCTCGAGTAGCTCTTTGAAACTGCGCACGGTATCGGCAACTGAGACATACTTGCCGGGCGTACCCGTAAACACCTCGGCAACGAAGAACGGCTGCGAGAAGAAACGCTCGATGCGCCGTGCACGTTGGACCGTGAGTTTGTCTTCGTCGCTCAGCTCGTCGATGCCGAGGATGGCGATGATGTCCTGCAGATCCTTGTACTTCTGAAGCACGCGCTGGACCTCGCGCGCGACGTTGTAGTGCTCCTCGCCGACCACGCGCGGCGTCAGAATCGTCGACACCGAACCGAGCGGATCGACGGCCGGATAGATGCCACGTTCGGTGATCGCCCGCTCGAGGGTGATCGTCGCGTCCAAATGCGCAAACGTGGTTGCCGGCGCTGGGTCGGTGTAGTCGTCGGCAGGCACGTAAATCGCCTGGAGCGAGGTGATCGAGCCACGTTTGGTCGACGTAATGCGTTCCTGTAGCTGGCCCATCTCATTAGCCAGCGTGGGCTGGTAGCCGACCGCGCTGGGCAAGCGGCCGAGCAGCGCCGACACCTCAGACCCGGCCTGGGTGAAGCGGAAGATGTTGTCGATGAACAACAGCACGTCGCGACCTTCATCGCGGAAGAACTCCGCCATGGTCACTCCCGTCAGACCGACGCGCTGGCGCACACCTGGCGGCTCGTTCATCTGGCCGAAGACCAGCGCGACCTTGTCGAGCACGCCTGACTCGGTCATCTCGCGATAGAGGTCGTTGCCCTCGCGGCTGCGCTCGCCGACGCCCGCGAACACGGAGTAGCCACCGTGCTGCTGGGCGACGTTGCGAATCAGCTCCTGGATGATGACGGTCTTGCCGACGCCCGCGCCGCCGAAGATGCCGATCTTGCCGCCTTTGCGGAACGGTGCGATCAGGTCGATGACCTTGATGCCGGTCTCGAACTGCTCAGGCACGACGGCCTGATCGATCAGTGACGGGGCGGGACGGTGGATCGGATAGCGCGTGTCGGCGACTACGTCACCTTTGGCGTCAATCGGCTCACCCAGGACGTTGAACAGCCGGCCCAGCGTGGGCGGTCCGACGGGCACGGTGATCGGCGCACCCGTGTCGCGCACCTCGATGCCGCGGCGCAGACCGTCGGTCGCGCCCATGGCAACTGCGCGGACCATATTGTTGCCCAGGTGCTGTTGGACTTCGAGCACCAGCTTGCCAGTGCCCGTTTCGACGCCTTTCATGGCCACGCTGGTACTGGCGGCGCCGTCTTGGCCGGTGCTGACCGTGGCGCTGAGGTCGATCTCGAGCGCGAAATAGATCTCGGGCAGGTGCTCCGGCGAGAACTCGACGTCGACGACGGGGCCGATGATCTGCACGATGTGGCCGACGTCGGTCGCGCCGCTTTCGGTTGGCGCTGGCGCTGTCAGGGTCATGTGTTGTGGTTGTCATCCTGAGCCTGCGAAGGATCCGCGAGCAGACACGTTTCGGCAAGCGGATCCTTCGGCTGCGGCCTCAGGATGACAGTCATCCTTTCTAGCGGCTGCTCGCCGCCATGGCTTCGGCCGCGGAGGCGATTTCGGTCACCTCGCGCGTGATATTCGCTTGACGCACCTTGTTATAGGTGAGTGACAGGCTATCGACGAGCTCGTTCGCATTTTCGGTGGCATTGCGCATCGCGACCATTTGCGCACTGAAGAAGGACGCGGCCGTTTCCAGCAGCGCCTGGTAGATCTGGACCTCGACGTAGCGCGGCAACAGCTGCTCGAGGATGCTGAGTGGATCGGGCTCGAAGATGTAATCGAGCCGCCGCGGTTGTGCCTCGGCATCGCTGGCCTGCTGGGGCGGTGCGATGGGCAGCAGCTGAACCACTTCGGGCCGCTGCGTCAGCGTCGACACGAAGCGCGGATAGACCAGCATGGCGCGATCGATCGTGCCGCCCAGGAAGCTATCCATGACCAGCCGCGCGATCGGAATCACGTCGTCGTACTGGACCCGATCGGTGATGCCAATGAAGGTGCCAGCCAGCTTGCGGCCGCGTCTGACGAGAAAATCCTGGCCTTTGCGGCCGACCGTTACCACCTCGACGGCGCGACCATCGCGGCGCTCCTCTTCGAGGATGACGTCGGTGCCGCGCCTGATGATGTTGGTGTTCAGTGGGCCGGCCAGACCGCGGTCCGGCGTGACCAGGACCACGCCAACATTTCTGACCTCTCGTTGCACCAGCAGCGGGTGCAAGACGCCTGCGCCGCCAGCGTTCGCCGAGCCGAGCTCGGCCATCAAAGCGCGCATCGCCTCGGCATACGGCCGTGCCGCGGTTACCCGCATTTGCGCTCGTCTCAGCCGCGAGGCAGCCACCAATTCCATGGCCTTGGTGATCTTGGCCGTGTTCCTTACCGACCTTATTCGTCTTCTGATGTCTCTTAGCGATGGCATGGGGCTACATTTCCGGGTCGGGGGAGCGGCAAGCTCCCCGATCCAAAGGCGCTGCCAGGCGCAAAGCTGGCGTCAGATGACCACCTGTTTCTTGAATTCCTCGATGGCGCTGCGCAGTGCGCCAATGGTGTCGTCAGAGAGCGACTTGTCTTTCATGATGGTCTCGAGCAGCTCGGGGTGGGCGGTCTCGACGAAGCGGTGGAACTCGTTCTCCCAGTGGCGCACCTTGTCGATCGGCACGTCGTCGAGGAAGCCGTTGGTCAGCGCGTAGATGATGGTGACTTCCTTGGCCAGCGAGAAGGGCGCGAACTGCTGCTGCTTCAAAACCTCTTGCGACCGCAGGCCTCGCTCCAACTGAGCACGAGTCGTGCGATCCAGGTCCGAGGCGAACTGCGCAAAGGCGGCCAGCTCACGAAAGGCGGCGAGCTCGAGCTTCATTTTGGCCGCGACCTGCTTCATAGCCTTGGTCTGCGCCGAAGAGCCCACGCGCGAGACGGAAATGCCGACGTTCAAGGCGGGCCGAATACCCGCGTAGAACAGGTCTGGCTCGAGATAGATCTGGCCGTCGGTGATCGAGATGACGTTCGTCGGGATGTACGCCGAGACGTCGTTCGCCTGGGTCTCGATGATCGGCAGCGCCGTGAGCGAACCGTTGCCATACTCGTTCGACAGCTTGGCCGCGCGCTCGAGCAGCCGCGAGTGCAGATAGAAGACGTCACCGGGATAAGCCTCGCGGCCGGCGGGGCGGCGCAGCAGCAGCGAGATCTGACGGTAGGCCCAGGCGTGCTTGCTCAGATCGTCGTAGACGATGAGCGCGTCTTTGCCTTCCCACATGAAGTACTCGCCCATCGCGCAGCCCGCGAACGGGGCGAGGTACCACAGCGGCGCTGGATCCTGGGCCGAGACGGCGACGACGATGGTGTGCGCCATCGCCCCTTCCTGCTCCAGGATGTTGACCACCTCGGCGATCGACGACGCCTTCTGGCCGATGGCCACGTAGATGCAGATAAGGTCGCCGCCGCGCTGGTTGATGATGGTGTCCAGCGCGACGGCGGTCTTGCCCGTCTGACGGTCGCCGATGATCAGCTCGCGCTGACCGCGACCGATCGGGATCATGGCGTCGATGGCCTTGATGCCGGTCTGTACGGGCTGATTCACCGGTGAGCGGAGCACGACGCGCGGGGCAATGACCTCGACCGGGCGAACGTTTTCTTTGGCGGTACCTAGTGGTCCCTTGCCGTCGAGCGGCTCGCCGAGTGGATTGACCACGCGACCGATCAGCTCGGGCCCGACGGGTACGGAGGCAATGCGGCCGGTGCGGCGGACCTCGTCGCCCTCTTCAATGTCCGTATAGGGGCCGACGACCATAACGCCGACCGACTCTTCTTCGAGGTTCAGGGCGATGCCCATCACGTTCTGCTTCGTGAAATGGACCAGCTCCAGAGCGCCCACATTGCCCAGGCCATAAACGCGCGCAATGCCGTCGCCGACCTGGACCACAGATCCAACTTCGCGCGTCTCGACCGCGGCCGAGAAGTTCTTGATCTGTTGAACCAGGATGGAGTTGATCTCTTCAGTGGGTGCTGCCATGGGTACCTCGAAAGAGCTGTCAGCAGTCAGCCGTCAGCTGTGAGTTGGCTTCTGTAATCGTACCGACTCATCCAGTTCTGCCCGTTGTGTTCATTCAGTGCTGAGTGCTGATTGCTGATTGCTGAAAGCTGAGAGCTGAAAGCTAAGAGCTAAGAGCTCGTCGCAGTCGCTCGAGTCGCCCGCGCACGCTATCGTCGATGAGCCGATCGCCGACCCGTGCGACGACGCCGCCAATGATGTTCGGATCAACGCGCGCGCGAATGGTGATCTGTTGTTGCTGTCGGTTCAGGTAGGCGGCCAGGCGCTGCGCGATGACTTGCTCCAACTGCGCATCCAACGGCACGGCGGTGGTCACCTCGGCGGTGACGATGCCGCGCCGCTTATTGATCAGATCGTGCAGCGCTTCGGCCATGCCCGGCACTTCGTCGAGTCGATCGCGGTCGGCGACGATGTGCAGAAAGTTACGCACCGTCGGCGGCGCGTGCGGCAGCAAGCGATCGAGCGCATTGCGTTTGTCAGAGGCGGCGACCGTCGGGCTCGTGAACACGATGCGTGCGCTCCGCATGCGCATGATGCGCGCGAGGTCGTCCAGCGTCTGCAGCCAGATGTCGAAGTCGTTTGATTCCGAGGCGACCGTGAACGCGGCCGTCGCGTAGCGTTTCGCCGTCGCGCTAACAGCCACGTTGATCTAGCGCGACGAGCCCACGGAGCCGTTGCCAGCGGCCGCGTCGGTGGTCAGGAACTGCTGCACGAGCGTGCGCTGTGCGTTCGTGTCCAGCGCGTTGCGCGTGACGCGGTCGACCGCGGTCACGATCAGATCGGCCAGTTGCGCGCGCACCTCCGCCATCATCTGACGGTGCTCCTGCTCGGCCGTCGCCTGAGCCGCGGCGATGATGCGATTCGCTTCCTCCTGGGCGCGCCCGGCCGCCTCGCCGATGATGCGCTTGGATTGCTCCTCGGCGCGCGCGCGGATGGCCTCCGCTTCACGACGTGTTTCGGCGAGCAGTGCTTGCCGATCGGCCTCGGCCTGGTCGGCAGCGCGGCGGGCTTGTTCGGCCTGCTCCATGCTGTCGCGAACCCGACGTGCCCGATCGTCGAGCATCTTGACGACGGGCTTGTACAGCACCAGCCGCAGCAACACCAGCAGCACGATGAAGTTGATGGCGTGCCAGATCAAGCCTGGCACGTTCAGCCCGAGGGTGCCTGCAATTGCTTCCATCGGTGCTCGCGGAGTTAGACCTTGCCGACCAGGATGAAGGCGATGACCAACGCGTAGATCGCGATGGCTTCGGCGAAGCCCAAGCCGATCAGGAGTGGCACCAGGATCGGGCCGATCACCTCAGGGTTGCGGCCGATCGCTTCCATGGCTTTACCGACGCCATAGCCCACGCCAATACCTGGGCCGATCGCGCCGAGGCCGATTGCCAGGGCGGGCGCCCATACGTTCGGGGCGGCAGTGGCCGCAGCCTGGGCGAAGAAACCGAGCTCAGAAAACACGCGTGAACCTCCAGGGTCCGGGTTTTTGGCGGCTAAACAGGTTGGCCATGTGAGGCAGCCGCCATTTCACTTTGCAGCGAGTGGGTGTCGTGTCCGTGCGTTTCCTCATGGACTGTCGCAATGCTCAAGAAGACGAGGCTCAACATCGAAAAGATCAGTGCCTGAATCAAGCCCACGAACAACTCGAGCGCAATGAAGACGAACAACACGAACGGTGCGACGGTGAGCATTGTTGCAAGTAGCACTTCACCGGCGAAGATGTTGCCGAAGAGTCGGAAAGACAGCGACAACGGACGCGTGAAGATCTCGAGCCAGCGCATCGGATTAGGGATGAACAGGCCCTTGAGGTAACCCAACAAGCCGAGCGTCTTCAACTCGAAGAATTCGGCGATGACAATCATCATGATCGCCATGGCCGCGGTGACATTCAGGTCGCTATCGGACGAGCGAAGCAGGGGCACGACATGACCTTCTTCGTTGTGCACGGTCAGATAGCCGATGGGTAGTGTGCCGAACCAGTTCGAGAACAGGATGAACAGGAACGCCGTCGCGATCAACGGCATGAAACGGCGGCCACGCCGACGGCCCATGGTTTGTTCGGTAATGCCGACCCACAGCTCAATGATGAGCTCCCAGAAGTTCTGCACACCGCGCGGCATGAGGGCCATATTGCGCGTCGAAAAGTAGGCGAACAAGACCAGCAGCGCGATGACCACCCAGGCGGTCAAAATCGAGTTGGTGACGGGCAGGCCAACGATATGGAAGAGCAGCTCAGCCGGTGGCTGCGGCGCCTCGGTCGCACCCTCGGCAGCGCGCGCGGCTTCGCCCGCGTGTTCCTGGGCCAAGAAGCCCAGCATGCCACTCAGCATGCGCTGCAGTTGCGCCCCCTTCTATACGTCTGGTTGCTCATCGTCGTCTGGCGCTGACTCCGTTGTCCGCGCACGCCACTCAGTTTCACCCTTGCGCAGCGTGGCTCGATACAGCCGGACGGCGCTGGTGCTGGCCGCCACGAGGCCGAGGAGCACGCCTATAAGGGTGAAGATGATCCCGGTATTCAGGCGGCTATCCACCCACTGCCCCGCCAGAAACCCCAGCACAACTGAAACCGCCAGGGACACACCAAAATAGGACGCGACGGCAACAGATTGGAGGACGCCGATCGTCGGCCTTTGACGGTCCAGCGGCGGTTTGGCCATGCCCAGTCGCGTTTCCGCGTGGCAACCTGAGTGTAGCAGAGAGGCTCAGGCTGCCGATGTCGCGCTCTCGTGCGCGCTGAGCTTGTAGCCCGAGCCGCGCACCGAAACTATCGCGGGCGCGGGCATCGACGCGCGCTGCAGTTTGAGGCGCAATCGACGCACGTGGACGTCAATGGTCCGACCATGGTTGACGTCGCTGTAGCCCCACACGTCTTGCGCGAGCTCGTCGCGCGACAGCACCTGGTCGGGCCTGGACGCCATGACCGTGATTAGCCGGAATTCGGTCGGCGTCAGTGACAGCAGCTCGTTACCCAACTGGACGCGGTGTCGCGCCGGCTCGACGAGCAGGTCGCCTACGCGCATCTCCGGCGCCTGCGGTGGTCTGACCGTCGTCGATGTTGGCGGTGCCCGGCGCAGCACGGCTTCGACGCGTGCCAGCAGATCGTCGAGCTCGAACGGTTTGTGGACGAAATCGTCGGCGCCCAGCTTGAGCGCGAGGATCGGGTCGCGCTTGCGGTTGGTCGCGCTGCAGATAACGATGGGCACGTTGGCCGCGGCCTTGAGCGTGTAGCACAGCACCAGCCCGTCGATGTCGGGCAGGATCAGGTCGAGCAGGATCATGTCTGGCCGCGCGCGCTCGAGCTGGCTACGCGCGTCGGCGCCGTCGATGGCGTGCCACACGCGGTACCCGGCCATATCCAGCGCCTCGATCAGTGCGCGGGCGATGGCCGCGTCGTCCTCGACGACCAGGATGGTGGCCCGGCACGCCTGCGGTAACGACATGTGCTCGGGAGTGTAAACCAGTTGTTAGTGGTTAGTGATTAGTGGTTAGTGCCTGGTGGTCCAATCCACTCGGTGCATATGCCGGTGAACATGAGCCGCAGCACTTGGTTGGGGTTGCGCAACGGTCAGGTAAAGGCCGTTACGCTCAGCGTCCAGGTCACCTCTCTGCGAAACTGACCACTAACCACTAACCACTAACCACTAACCACTGCGATGGAAGAGCCGCAGAACGTCTACGACGATCCAGGCTTCCTGGCCGGCTACGCCGGGCTCGATCGCTTCGGCGTTGGCTGGCCAGAGGCGATGGAACAACCAGCCCTCCTGGCATTGCTACCGCCCGTTCAGGGCCTACGCGTAGTCGATCTGGGCTGCGGCGCCGGGCAGCTCGCTGTGCACCTGGCCAATGCCGGTGCGACCGCGGTGCTCGCATTGGATGTCTCCGAGCAGATGCTCGCGCTGGCGCGCGCCGAACGCAGCCATCCGCGTGTGACGTATCGGCACCAGTCGATCGAGGATACCGACCTCCCATCTGAGCAGACCGACCTGGTCGTGAGCACGCTCGCTTTCCACTACGTGGCCGACTACGCCGGCCTGGTGCGACGCGTGGCCCGCTCGCTAGTACCAGGTGGCTGGTTGGTGTTCTCGACCGAGCATCCCATCTACACTGCGCGCCTGCCCGACCTGGGCTGGGCGCTCGACGCCGATGGTCAGCGCCACGGCTGGACGATCGACCACTATGCCGACGAGGGCGAGCGCACCGAGCACTGGTTCGTCGAGGGCGTGCGCAAGTACCACCGCACCGTGTCGAGCCTGATCAACGGCCTTCTCGGCGCCGGCCTCACGCTAGAACGGATCGTGGAACCGACACCAAGCGACGAGTTCCTGAGACACAAACCCGACGCGATCGACGAGCGCCGCCGACCGATGTTCCTGCTGCTGCGGGCGCGCCGCGACTAACCACTAACCACTAATCACTAACCACTAAGACGTGCCGAACTGGCGATCCCCGGCGTCGCCCAGCCCAGGCACGATGTAGCCGATGTCGTTCAGGCGTTCGTCGACGGCGCCGACATGGATCGGGACGTCCGGGTGCGCGCCGCTCAGGCGCGCGACGCCCTCGGGCGCGGCCAGCAGGCCGACGTACTTGATGCGCTCACAGCCCCAGCGCTTCAGGATGTCGACGCTCGCCTCGGCGGTCCCGCCGGTGGCCAGCATCGGGTCCAGAACAATGGACAACTGAACGCGGTTGGGCGTGGGCAAGCGGTTGTAGTACTCGACGGGGTGCAGCGTGCGTTCGTCGCGGTACAGCCCGATGTGCCACACCTCGGCGGTCGGAATCATCTCGAGCACGCCTTCGACCATGCCCAGCCCGGCGCGCAGGATGGGCACCAGCCCAATCTTGGTCCGCAACACCTCACCGTGCGCGGTGCCCATCGGCGTGGGAATAGTTTCGTCGGCCAGCGACAGGTCGCGCGTGGCCTCATAGCACAGCAGCATCGACAGCTCGCGCACGAGCTCGCGGAACTTCTTGGGATGCGTCTCGACGTGCCGCAGCAGAGCGACCTTGTGCTTGACCAACGGGTGCTCGGAAACGAAGAGCATCGTGCGCCGATTCTAGAGGTCGCGTGCGAACACCAGGGCGCGGATGTCACGCGCGCCGGCGCTCGCCAGAACATCGGCGCATGCCGAGAGAGTGGCGCCCGTTGTGGCCACGTCGTCGACCAGCAGGACGCGGCCGTGCGCGTGCCGCCGCGCCTGCAGCGCACCCTGCAGGTTCACCAGCCGCTCGGCGGCGCCCAATGTTTGCTGCGCCGGACGGTCCTGGCGGACCAGGAGGTCGGCATCAACTGGTGCGCCAAGAGCTGGGGCGATCTGCAGCGCCAGAAGCTCCGCCTGGTTGTAACCGCGCTCGCGGTGGCGTTGACGTGAGATTGGCACCGGGACGACCAGGTCGGCCACAAGCGGCTGCACAGCGATGTGATCGCGGAGGAGCTCGCCCAGCAGCGGCGCGAGGTTGCGCCCGCCGCGGAACTTCTTGGGATGCGTCTCGATGTGCCGCAGCAGAGCGACCTTGTGCTTGACCAACGGGTGCTCGGAAACGAAGAGCATCGTGCGCCGATTCTAGAGGTCGCGTGCGAACACCAGGGCGCGGATGTCACGCGCGCCGGCGCTCGCGAGAACATCGGCGCATGCCGAGAGAGTGGCGCCCGTTGTGGCCACGTCGTCGACCAGCAGGACGCGGCCGTGCGCGTGCCGCCGCGCCTGCAGCGCACCCTGCAGATTCACCAGCCGCTCGGCGGCGCCCAATGTTTGCTGCGCCGGACGGTCCTGGCGGACCAGGAGGTCGGCATCAACTGGTGCGCCAAGAGCTGGGGCGATCTGCAGCGCCAGAAGCTCCGCCTGGTTGTAACCGCGCGCGCGACGGCGTTGGGCTGAGATTGGCACCGGGACGACCAGGTCGGCCACAAGCGGCTGCACAGCGATGTGATCGCGGAGGAGCTCGCCCAGCAGCGGCGCGAGGTTGCGCCCGCCGCGGAACTTCAGCGCATGCACCGCCGAGCGCGCCGCGCCGCCATACGCACACACCGCGTGCAGCGACACCAGCGTCGGCGACAGCCGCCGGCAGCCACGGCAGTCGCGGCTCATGCCGCGCGGCAGCGCACACCGCTGACACACCTGACGCAAGTACGGCAGCTCGCGACGACACTGTACGCACAGCAACACCCCCCGCCGCTGGCAGCCGACACACCGACTCGGAAACAGCAGTTCGCCGAGCCAGTCCAGCACGGCACAGTAATACGCCGAAACCGGCCAGTGAGCCGGTTATTTTCGAAGGTCTTCGGCGCGTGCTCGGCGGGCCTGCGCTTCCTGGGCTGTGCCGCGGCGGCTACTGATGTCGGCGCAGGCGTCCCACACGGTCGCCCTGTATGGCCCGAGCGCCAACGCACGCTGACAGGCTGCTTCGGCGTCGTCCAGCCGGTCATACAGCAGGTAGAAGCGCACCAGGCGCACGGCGGGCGTCGGCTCGAGCGGAGCACGGCGGGCTGCTTCGCGCAGGTCCGTTTCGGCTCGCCCGGCGTCGCCAACGCGCTGCCAGGCCAAGCCAGACGCACGGACCGGCTCCTCGACCCACGGCAACCAGGCACTGGCGGCTGCGTACTGGCGGGCGCCGTACAGCGCATCGCCGATGGCCGGTGCGGCCAGCAGCGGAGCGAGCGCCAGGCTCACGCCGATGCCGAGGGCGGCGAGGCTGCCGTGTGACGCGGTCGCGCCAACGAGGCGGCGAGGCGCCAGGCTAGCGGCCAGCCCCAGAACCACCCAGAACAGCGTCCCGGTGACCACGGTCTGGAAGGCGAAGCTCGCTTCGACGAGGTGTCCAACGAGCGCGGCGAGCACGGCCGCGGCGAGCGGTGACCAGCGCGGTGTGGTGGCCAACGCTACAGCAATCAAACCAACAAGACCCACAACGCCGAGTGCTCCGCCCGTGAGCCACGTGTCCAGCAGCAGCGAGTGCGCGCGGTCCCACTGCGCGTTCTGGGTCAGGCGCACCGTCGCCTCGGCGCGTTCGAAGACGGCCGCCTGTGTTTCTGGGCCAAAGCCAACGAGCGCGCGCACCGGGTCGACAAGCGGTAGGGTGAGCGCGTCGCGCCACACGACCAGGCGTTCAACCGACGAGTCCCCGGTGCCGGCAATGCGTATAAGCCGGCCTACAGCGGCGAGCCCAGCTGAGCCAGTGGCGAACGACGCCAGCAGCAGCGTCAGCGCGACGAAGCCGAATGCGCCGAAGATGGCCACTCGGCCTGGGCGGCCGAGCAGCAGGGCAAACGTGAGAGTGCCACAGACGAGTCCGAGCAGCGGTCCACGGATCGTCGTTTGGACCAGCACCGCGCCGATGATCAGTAGCGCGGCGAGCCAGACCACGTAGACGGCCGACGCGCGCCAGGTGCCGGAAAGGGCGGCCTGCGCGCCAGCGACCACGCGATACAGCGCGAACGGCGCGACCATGACCAGGTAGCCGCCCAGAAACGTCGGCGAGCCAAGCGTTGAGCCGGGTGCACCGAGCGTGCTCCACGGGATCGGATCGCGCCCGGTGCGCTGCAGCAGCACGTACGCGCTCGGGATGAGCGCACCAATGACCAGCGCCGAAACGAGGCGTTCACGCCGTCGCGAGTCAGTCCACAGGTCGGCGCCGGCCAGCATCAGGACGGCGCCAGCTGCAACGGTCAGCCAGCCCATGTCGCGGTCGAAGCTGCCGAAGAAGCTCAGCGCCGGCTGCAGCGACAGACCTGTTGAGATGAGGGTGACAAAAGCGAATGCGAGCGCCGCGCGCACGAGCGGCTGGCGCCCGACGTCAACCGTTGGCCGGCCACGGAAACGCCAGGCCAGCCAGGCCGCCGCCACGAGCACCGCGCCGACGCGTAGCAGGCTTGCCTTCTCCGGCTCGAACGCCAGGATGCCCGCCGGGTTGAAGGCGGCGGGCAACCCTACGACCAGACTGAGGAGCACCCCCTCGGCGAGCGCCGGAGATGACACGAGCCGGGCGCTTGCAACAACGCCCGGCTCGGCCAGAATCACTTGCACGGCGTTAGTTAGTCGTCGTCGAGCTCCATCTCCGCGTCGTCGAGGAACTTGTCCGGGCACTCGTCGTGGCGCAGGTGCTCGTGGTTTTCGTCGCCACAACCTTTGCCAGGGCGGACATCATCGGTCACGAGCGCGGGCTGCGTCACCAGATCTTCGACGTCGTCAGCATCCTGATCGTCTGATCCGCGGTTGTCGCCCGCGTTGCTATGACTGTTGCCATGGCTGGCCGACTGCTCGACCTTGCCAGACCCCCCACCATGACCTTTTCCGTGATCGTCCGCCAGCGCGTTCAGCGTGCCCGCCCCGAACAGCAGGCTTACTACGGTCAGTGCAGTGACCCAGCTCAATCGGGTCCGTCCGTTCATTCAGGGTCCTCCGCGGGCAGGGTGATACACGTGTAACGCGCCCGCAAAGAGGCCTGTTATGCCCCTTACGGCAGCGGTTCGATGACGATTTCGTCACCTGGTTGTGTCAAAGCCGCGGCGCCCGCGGGTAGCTCGATGGCCCGCTTACCGCCCACGAAGAGCGGACCGAAGCGCCACGGCACGATCGCGCGCAGGACATGGGTGACGACATCGTTCTTGCCGACATGGACCACGTCGATCGGCATGCGCATGAACCAGGTATGGATCCCGCCGCCAGGCTGCAGCACCAGCCCCGCGCCCACCGGCAGCGCGCGCCGCCCCATCAAGCCCCAGAAGCGCGCCCACGGGGACGTCGCCAGCTCCGCCCGCTCGGCCAGAACGGCATCACGCGTGCGATTGACCACCCGCACGAACCGCATTAGCGAGCGAAGCGATAGACGCGGAAGGTCAAACCATCTGGACTGGGCACGACGCTGTCGAGCGTAAACGAATCTCGCAGCGCCTGTTCGGCACCGCTGGGCAAGTACTCGAAGGCGGTGATGACCAGCTCGAAACGGCCTGCCCGCAGCGCCTGGACCAGCGGCGCGTCGCGCCAGCGACCGCGCAGCTCTTCGGCGCGCAGATCGATCGGCTGTATATGGACGGGTCGCCCGTTGCGCACGGCGAAGCCCGCCGGCTCGGCAATCAGCTCGCCGCGCGTGGCCCGCACGACAGCATCCAGTTGTGCGCCGACCGACGCGTCACCCGCCGTGGGCGTGCGACCCAGCGCCGACTCGGCCAGGTACGTCGTGCCGAACCCATTCGGCCAGTGCACCAGCAGGAGCAGCTGTACGGCCGCCAGCAGTGGCCCGATCAGCGGTGTGCCGCTGGCGGCGCGCCACACGAACGGCACTGCGAGCGCCAGCGCAATCGCCGGCTCGAGCAAATAGTTGACGCTGCTGCCAGCGTTGCCCGCGCTCAGCGCGCCGAGCAGGGCGATCGGCACGTACAGTGCGATCGGCGACGGCGCGCCACGGAGCGCCTTGCTCACCCACCACAACCCGGCTGCCAGCATCGGTAGATGCAGCGCCCCAAAGGCCAGGATGTAATACGCCGCGCGCAGCGGGTACACCGGGTTGGCGGCGTTGCCCTCGAGGACATGGCGGGCGAACTCACCACCTGTTGCTGCATCCAACGTGACCAGCGCCGCAAAGCTGGGAACCCCGACCAGCACCGCGAAGCCGAGCCCGTATTGGGGAGAGCGCAGCGTGAGTGCGATGCCCACGGCAAGCGCGGCTGTCAGCGTCGTCTGCTTTGTCCAGAGCGCGAGCACGCACAACACGCCCGAGGCCAGCACACCGCGCCAGCCACCAAGCCACTGCGCTGCGCACACGCCCGCGGCGGCGAGGAAGAGCGCCAGGAGGTCGACGCGTGCGTAGCCGCCCCACTGGTACACGAACGGCGAAGCGGCCAGCAACGCCGGGGCAACCACGACCGGCCATGCGCCACAACGCACATGCCCGGCGTTCCAGGCCAGCAGCGCGAGCAAGCCGAGGAGCGCGGCCACCGCTAGCGCGCGGCCGACAAGAAACACGGGACCCGAGAGACCCAGAAAGAGGCTCCACACAACGGGAAAGAGGGGTGGGTAGGGCGAGCGGACCATCGGGAACTGTTGCATGTCGACGTAGATCGGCTCGCCGCGAGTGAGCCGCAGTGCGTCGTTCAGCACGTAGCCCTCGCCGTAGTTGAGGTCGTACGGAAACACGACCGTCAGACCAAGGTGGTAGGCCAGGACGCCGAACTGCAGCGCGGCGAGCATTGCGGTCGCAACCAGTAGCGCTGAGCGTCGGTTCACTCGCGGTCGACGTGATACACGCGTACCGGTCCGGACTGAAAGACGGGTCCGGGTGGGCCCGGTACATCAGCTTCGTCTGGACCGTAGACCAGCCACTGCGCGCCGAACTGTCGGGCGACCTCGCGGCTCGCGGTGTGCGCGAAGACCGTGCCGATCATGGCCTGCTTCTCGGCGGCGCGGAGTGTCGCGACCGGATGCCCGCCCATCACGCGCGCGGGCGTGCGCGCCGCCAGGTAGTTCGAGACGTCCCAGTCGGCCAGGATGACCTCGTTCGGCCCGGCCCGCTCGTCGAGCCAGCGCGCCGCGGCATCGAGGTCGGTTGTCGAGCGATACACATGCGTCGGCCAGTTCAGCACCGCCGAGTAGCTCATACCAGCCAGGATCAGCACCGTCGAGCTGGGCGCGAGAGCGACCACGACGCGTCGCAGCCAGGCGGCTCGCCGCGGGGAGAGGGCGGCGCACGTGGCGATGAGTGTATTGGCGGCGACGACGGCGAGTGCCGGGTGCAGGCCGAAGCTCAAACGTCGTTGATACGGCACCGGCACGTACATCGCGATCGCACCCAGGAGCAGCCAGATCAGAATGCCAAACGGCGCGACGCGGCCGCGCAGCGCATAGGCTCCGCCGAGCGCCAGTAGCAGCGTGGGTCCGAACTCGATCAGGAGCTCGTGCGGGGCCGGGCTGGGCAGCAGGTTTTGCGCACGATAGGTCGCCGACCAGAACGGATCGAAGTTGAACGTCTGCACCGTGGGCCATAGCACGGGCGCGGCGCCTAGCCCGGCTGCGACCGCGCCCATCAGACTGCCCGAGCCCTGGCCGGTACGCCAGTACACCAGGCCGACGAGGCCGACTGCCGCCAACAACACTGGCACATGAAATGGATGCAGCAGTGCGATCGAGGCGCCCAGCCCGGCCGCCGCGATCAGGGCCGAGGCGGCCGGCGCGCGAACTGGACGCAGCCAGGCGCGCGCGAGCTCGAGGGTCGCGGCCAGGGCGAGCGGAATGTGTGGTGCCGAGAACAGCAGTCCGAAGGTGTTGGCCTCGTATGACCAGTTGCCCGTATACGGTGCCCGCAGCGCGGCGGCGAACAACTCGAAGCCGCCGCCGAACAGAGTCAGCAGCAGTGCCGCGCGGGCAGCGGCGCGTCCGCTCGCGAAGGTCTCGCAGAAGCGCCACAGCGCGATGACCAGCGCCGCGCGGGCAAGTATCTCGGTCCCGCGCTCGAGCCACTCGCCCGACACGTGGGTGATCGCCGAAATCTTCCCGAGCAACACGTACAGCGGGAACATGAACGCCGGCTGATGCGGCTCGGCCGTGAGCTGGTCGTGCACCAGCCAGCCCGGCTGCTGTGCGCCCTGGCGCAGCGCAGACTCATACTGCGCGAAGTCGTTCGAGAACCAGGGTGTGCCAAAGCCCGTGAGACCAGCGGGCGCGCAGCACGCCGAGAGCGCCAGCGGCAGCAGTCCGGCTGCCAGAGCCAGGCCGACCACTGACAGCAGCCAACCCGAGACGCGCGCCGCCGCGCGCGAGCGAACTAGCTCCGCCGCCGGGGCGAGTGTCGTCACCGCCCGTCGGCCACGGGATCCACCCGTCGGTAGAGCAGCAGCCACGAGCTCTGCCATACCTGGACCGGATCCCTGCGTTCGAGTCGGTACTCATGCTGAAAATTGGGATCGACCAGTAGCGACCGCTCGGCAAAGGCATCCAACGTGACCACCATGTCCGGCCGAGCGTCCAAGATGAGGCGCACCGGAATCGCGTTGTCGACCACGAGCTGATCCGCGGGCAGCGGGTAGTAGCGCAGCGCCGCCGGCGACACCAATCCCACCGTATCCAGGACGCGCAAGTTCGAGGCGTACCCGAGCGCACCGATCTCAGGCGCGGCGACGACGGCACTTGACGGCAGATCCTGAGCCAGTCCCAGGCCGACGTCAAACAGGGCAGTCTCGCGCTGACGGTCGAAGCCGCTGCTCTGAAAAGGCTGGCGCCAGTCGATCGCAGGCAGCTGCCACACGAGTAAGAGCGCAGGTAGCCAGACTCGGCCGAGGTGGCCGAGGTGCGCCAGCCCCGCGGCTGCGCCGAGCAGATAGAACGGCTCGATCGGCACCAGGTACCACGGGAACAGGCGCACGCCACGCAGCCCGGCCAGCACATAGAACACGAGATACAACGTCGCGAACGCTCCGAACGGTGGCCACGGCGCCTGCTCCACGGACAGTTGGCGTAGGCCGCGCCAGATCAGGAACGCCAGCGTCGCTGTGCCGAGCGTCGCGCTGCCCAGTGCCACGCTCGTGGGCAGCGCGGTCAGCTGGTACGACGACCAGCCCGGCAGCCCAGCCTGCATCAGCAGCGCGAATGTGTTTTCAAAGGCTGGCGGTGCCTGGTAGGCAACCTGCTTGGCGGCGATGCTGTTGGGCAGCGGACTGCCGTAGTGCGTCGTCAGTAGGAGCCCGCCCAGGAAGATTGGCACCGCCGAGGCGGCGGTGGTGATCAACAGACCGCGGCGTGCCGTCCGCAGCGTCCAGCCGACGACGACCGCGCACAACAACAACCCTTCGGGCCGCACGAACACGCTGATACCCGCGACCAGGGCGGCAACTACGGTATTTCTCCGAGCCAGCAGGCTCAAAGCGCCGAGCGCGAGCAGCACGAACAGACTCGTCTCCATGCCGCCCACGGCGAACGTGACGCTCATCGGGTTTATTGCCCACACGAGGCCGACCAGCACTGCGCCGCGTACGCTCAGGCCAAGTCGCAGACCCAACCAGGCCAGCAGCACGGCCGACGCGGCGTCGCACACGGCCGAGAGGACGGCTGCGAGCCACGACGGGTCCGTCACGCCCAGGCGATAGCCGATGCCGAGCAAGACTGCCCACAGCGGTGCCGTCGTGCCGAGTACCCACTCGCCGGGGTTGTAGACGAGGCCCAGGCCTTCGCCAAAGTTACGTGCGTAGCGAAAGCTGATGTACGCGTCGTCGATCGGCCGCGGACCCGTGATCAGACGCGCCGCGAGCGCGGCCGCCGCCGGCGCCAGCAGCCAGCACTTCATAGTCGGACCTGAAACACCTCGACGCCGTCCTGGTCATACACCAGCTCCAGGTCGGGCTGCGCGTCCAGGGCGGAGGCGCCGAGCGCGCGCTCGTGCGGTCCGAATGCCACCAGCGTCGCGCCAGTCTGCCGGATGATGGCGCTACGTTCCTGAGCTGGAGTGTCGCCAGCGAAGAATCGGCGCAGGAGTGCCTGCTTCGTCGGGCTATCGAAAGTGGCCACGATGTGCCCGTGAACGACACGGCCATCGATGGCTCCGATCATCGGATTGGCGTACTCCGTGGACGCCAGCACGACGTCATCGCGCGTACTGTGCTCGCCGATCCATTCCGCCGCGGCCGCTTCGGCGCGGCTCCACAGGTAAACCTCGGTCGGCGCATTGTGTGCCGCCGAGGCCACGACGGCGACATAGACCAGCACCGGAGTTGTCAGGAGGGCGATGGCGAGCGCGTAGTTCACGAGCCGGCTGTGGAGTTGGGCACCGAGCCGGAGTAGTCCAATCGCTGCCAGCACGGCCAATGCCGGCTGCACACCAAACGCAAAACGGCGCTGGTACGGCAGCGGGACGTAGAGCCACAGCAGGCCGAGTGCGATCCACAAGACGATCAACCGCCGTCGATCGGCCGGCCACGAGCGGACGGTCGTCCAGGCCAACGGCGCGGCGAGCAGCAACAGCCCAAGGTCGATCGGCAGGGCCCAAGGCGCGGGCGCTGGCATCGTGTTCTGGGCGCTGTAAGTGCCGGACCAGAACGGATCGCGACTGAACAGCAGTGCGTTGTAGAGGCTGACCGGTGCGCTAGCGAGCGTGGCAATCGCCGCGGGTGCCCACCACATCCGACCATTCCACAACGCGTGGCCGATCAGCACACTGCTCAGCACGGGAAGGTTGAACGGATGGATCAGCGACAGCCCGAGGGTGGCTAATCCCAGCCCGACACTCTTGCGCTGCAGGTACAAGACTCCACTGAGCAGTGTCAGCGCGAGGCCGAACATGAGGTGCGGCGCCGACAGAAACACGCCGAACGAGTTCAGCTCGAGGTAGACGTTGATCGACATCGGCAGCGCCATCGCCACCTCATGTGCGCCGAGTGCTTCCATCAGCGGGCGGAGCGGCGCGAGCAGACCCATCAGCCCCAGGCTGCCCGCCGCCAGCAACACGGCTAGCCGGCGCGTTTGCAGCGTCTGGAGAAATGTCGAGGCAAATGCATACAGGGCACCCAGCAGGCTGAGCCGCCCCAGCCACTCCAGGGCACTGAACACGGCCAGACTGTCGACGTGCAGCGCCGCCGCCAGCTTGCCGGCACCAACATAGAAGGGATAGATGAACGCGGCCTGGTGCGCTTCCGCGCTGAAACGGTCGTGGATCAGCCAGCCACTCTGGCTGGCGCCCTCGCGCATCGCCGCCTGGTACTGACTGAAGTCACGCACGAACCAGAAGGTCCCGGTGCGCTGCAGGTCACTCGGACCGAACCACGCTGAGACCACATAAGGCAGGCCACAGAGCACGAGCAGGACGCCGGCCGTGGCCGCAAGCCAGGGCGCGTCAGGGTGCGCACGCAGCACGGCCGGGAGCGTCCGCGCCAGTGGCGCGGGTTGAGTCAGGCTGTGGGCCATCTAGCGCCAGCCCGGCACGAGTCGTGGGACGCGTGCCCGGTAGGCCGGATACTCGCCCGGATAGGCCGCGGCCAGGGCGCGCTCTTCGAACACTGTGCGCCAGTACTGCAACACCACGAAGGCCGCCAGCGTCAGCGCGATGACTGGATGCGGCTTGGCGACCAGGATGCCCAATGATGCGACGAGCTCGCCCAGGTACACGGGATGGCGGACCATTCGGTACGGTCCACGCAGCACTAGACCACGCACTTCAGGTAACAAACCGAAACACCGCCCGAGCGTGGCCAGGCTCCAGATCGTAAACAGTGTTCCGACGACCACGATGACGCTCGACGCAAGCAGAGTGCCGGTCTCAGTGGTGGCATCGACCGGCAGGTAGGCGACGACGTTCAGCAGGAATGTACCGACCAGGGCCACGAGGCCCTCGCGCCAGGTGGCGCGTTGGCCCTCGATGCCGCGCCTGCGGACCGCGAACAGGATGACGACCAGCGCCAGGAACACGATCGTAACTGCTTCTTGCAGCAGCATGGCCTGGTCATACGGAGTCGGCTGGCTCGTCTGGCGAATCGACTGCACCAGACTCCACACGCGCGCCGCGAGCGGTAGCGCAAAGATGTACGCCGGCCATAGATTGCTGAGCACCAGGCTGCCCCACGAGGTGGCCTCGAGGTCCCGGTGCAGGCTGACCAACGCGCGCCACAGGCGCATATATCAGTCTACGGCGCTCGCGCATGGTCAATCTCTCAGAATCGCATCCGCTTGACGGTGAACTGAGAAGATCCGTTACCAAGCTGTGCGTGCTGTGACATTGTCCGAGCGTTACGCTCGTAACAGCGGTCCCGATTTTCGAAGCAACGGACCGTTACCAGTCCTTGGGGTCGACGACCGATCGCGGTCGTCGGATTGTTACCTGTCGCACCGAAAACGCCGGTTCGACTGACGGCGGTACCGCGCCCGTTGCCAGCGACCTCAATGAGGGGTCCATCCATGGCCAGGTTCACCATCGGTCTGCTGCTGTGCGTGCTGCTCGCGCTGCCTATTCCGATTCAGGCGCAAGTGCTGCCCATCGTCCCCGTCGACCCCGGCGTGCGTGGCGGCGGAGCGGACGCCGGCGGTCCGATCCCTGGCCTCTCGCCGGACGAACAGCGCTTCTTCGACAGCTCGTCCGATACCTTTGCCGAAGTCGACGGCGTGGACGAAGGCCTTGGTCCGCGTTTCAACCTGGACGGCTGCGCCGGCTGCCACGCGCAGCCCGCGACCGGCGGAACCAGCCCGGCGGTCAACCCGCAAATCGCCGCCGCGACCAAAAATGGAGCGCACAACAGCATCCCATTCTTCATCTCACAGAACGGACCAGTGCGTGAGGCACGCTTCAAATCGGACGGTGGTGTGCACGACTTGTTCGTCATCACCGGTCGAGATGATGCCCCGCCAGCGTGTGCCATTGTGCAGCCGAATTTCGCCGCGGCCGCGGCTGCCAATGACCTCATCTTCCGCATCCCGACGCCGGTCTTCGGCGCAGGACTCATCGAGGCCATTAACGATAGTGCGATCCGTGCCAATGCCAAGGCCGATTCCGATCAGAAGAATGCCAACGGCATCAGCGGACACCCGAACACCGAGGGCAACGCCGGCACGATTACGCGCTTCGGCTGGAAGGCGCAGAACAAGTCACTCCAGATCTTCTCTGGTGAGGCGTACAACGTCGAGCAGGGTGTGACCAACGAGCTGTTCCAGCAGGAGCGTGAGGAAGACCCTGCCTGCGCCACCAACGGTCTACCGGAGGATCACACGCACTTCGACGCCGTGACGCAGACGGATGTGCCCGCGGATGCCGTGCAGTTCTCGGTCTTCATGCGCTTCCTCGATGCGCCCAGACCGCGAGCGAGCGATCCGGTGCAGCAAGTCCTCGTCGACAGCGGCAAAGCCAGTTTCATCAAGGTTGGTTGCGCGCTGTGCCATACCCCGCAGCTCAAGACCGGACTGTCGTCCAGCGCGGCTCTGAATCAGAAGCCGGTCAATCTGTACTCCGACCTGCTGGTGCACCGCATGGGCACCGGGCTCGCGGATGGCATTACACAGGGCGGGGCGGGCCCGGACGAGTTCCGGTCCGCTCCGCTCTGGGGGGTCGGCCAACGGAGATTCTTCCTGCACGACGGGCGCACCTCGGACCTCGTCCAGGCCATCCGAGCCCATTCCAGCCCCGGCTCCGAAGCCAACACCGTCATCGCCCGCTTCAACAGCTCGCTACCGACCGATCAGCAGAACATCCTGCTGTTCCTGCGCAGCCTCTGACAGGCGATCGGGGTCGGGGGTCGGGGGTCGGGGTCGGGGGGGGGGGGGGGGGGGGGGGGGGGGGGGGGGGGGGGGGGGGGG
>DASXRR010000510.1:0-7695 GCA_036506475.1 Chloroflexota bacterium | reverse complement strand
CGGGCCGCGGCCCGCTACGGGAGCCCCTTGGAGGCCAATCAGTGGGCAAAAGCCGTGCCAGTCCCGCTTGCCAGGTCCGCTGTCCATCCAGCCGCGTTCTGCTCGCCGTGCCCGCGCTAGTTCGCTCCTGGCCATCAACGATGCCGTCGGACTGCCGGACGTTGCGGGTGGTCGGAGCTGTACACGAATGCGAGCGGCGTGAACGACAGGCGCTTCGGCGCATGTGTGAGGGGCTATTCCTGGAGCTCGATCTCCACGGCTCCCGTCGGGGCGGGTGCGTTCGGATCGATGGTGATCGTGCCGCGCATGAACGGATGCGGCCGACAGAAGTACCAGTACACGCCCGGATCGGTGAACGTGAAGCTGAACGTATCGCCGACGTTCATGTCACCCGAATCCCACACCGTGTTGTCCGACGTTGTGGTGTGCACAGTCGGACCAGTGTTGGTCCAGGTGATCGTGGTGCCGGGCGGGACAGCGACGCCAAAAACGCCCGGATCGAACGCAAAGTCCTTGACTGTGACGCTCGAGACCGAACGTGCCGTTGGCGACACCGTCGTAGCCGGCTCGGGTGGCGCGGGCTCTGGACCGAGCGTGCCATTCAGCGCAAAGACCCATAGCGTGTCGCCGCGCGGAAAGTCGAGCTGGAAGTTGCCACCCGCGGCGACGGCCACGTACTGCTGACCGTCGACTTCATAGGAGACGGGCGGCGCGTTAGCACCGGCGCCGGTCTGGAACTGCCACAGCCGCTGCCCGGACTTGGCGTCGAGCGCGTTGAAGTTGCCGTTGCCCTCACCCATGAACACCAGACCACCCGCCGTGGCGAGCGAGCCGCCGATGCACATCTGATCGGTACGCACCTGCCACGCCTTGCGATTGGTGCGTACGTCGATGGCGGTGAACGTGCCCCATGTCTCGCCACCGGGCGGGGTCACGAATGCGCTGCCCAGACGCAGTGTGCCCTGGTCGATCTGATCCGGCCGCGCCGTCCAGATCTGCGGCTGATGGATGCCGCACACGTAGGCCAGGTTGGTCTGTGGGCTGAAGGACATAGGCGACCATTCGGAGCCGCCGTTGGCGCCCGGGCACATCAGGATCGGATTTGCCTCGAACGGCGTGAACACCCCACTCGTCGGATACGAGGCGATATCAACCGTGCACGCCTGGGGCACGAACGGATCGCCGATCGGCCACGGTTGCGTTGCCGCGGTTTGCTGGAACCGAATCTGCGGCACCTCGCGTTCGTCGATGCCGATCAGTGGCGTGCCGGTCGTCCGATCCAGCAGGTACACCCAGCCGGTCTTGCCTGCCTGGCCGATACCTTTGACCGCCTTGCCGTTCATCTGTATGTCGAACAGGACGTTCGGGCTGACCGTGTCGTAGTCCCAGATGTCGTGGTGGATCTCCTGGAAGTGCCATTTGCGCGTGCCCGCCTTCGCGTCGAGGGCAACGAGCGACTCGGTGAACAGGTTGTCGCCGGCGCGGATACTGCCGTCGAGGTCGGGGCTGGGATTACCCACCTGGATATACAGCAGCCCCAGATCGGGATCGAGGGCTGGAGTCTGCCACATCGAGCCGCCGCCGTACTTCCACATGTCCGTGCCAGCTGGCCACGTCTCGTTGCCGAACTCGCCCGGCGCCGGGATGGTGTACCAGCGCCAGACCTGATTGCCGGTCGTCGCGTCGTACGCCGTCACATGGCCACGGATTTCATACTCGGCGCCGGAGATGCCGATGAAGACCAGGCCATTCCAGAACAACGGCGCCATTGTTTCTGAGTAGCCAGCGCGCGGATCGTCGACCTGAACGCTCCACACCACGGCGCCGCTGCTCGCGTCGAGCGCGACCAGCTTCGCATCGAGCTGCGCGACATAGACCTTGCCCGCGCCGTAGCCGACGCCGCGATTGACCTGGCCGCAGCACAGGGGCAGCGACGCGATGCCTGCCAGCTCGGGGACGTACTTCCACTTCTCCTGGCCCGTCTTCGCGTCGAGCGCGTAGACCTGGCTCTGGGGGCCGGTCAGGTACAGCGTACCGTCGACCACGATCGGCGAGGACTCGAATGATGTAGCCGCGCTCATCGCGCCGGTGTGATAGGTCCAGGCGCCTTTGAGGCTGACGACATTGCCCGTCGTGATCTGACTCAGCGATGAGTAGCGGTGATTGAACAGGTTGCCGCCGTACGTCGACCAGTTGCGGCCAGCGGCCTCGGCCGCGGGTGCAGTGGCCTGTGCAAGCGGCACTGCCCCGGCACTCGGCGTACTAACCAGCACCAGCACCAGAGCGATCGAGGTTCGGATCGCCAGACGAATGTGTGCAGTCATGAACCGCACCCCTCCATGTGAGGTGGACGCCTTCTCCCCGGACTGCCCAGGCCACAGTAGGCAGTTCACAGAAATGTGTCAATTCGCCGGCGAAACGTGAAAAAACTCCGGCACGTTCCGTGCTCACTTCGTTGCCGGTGTGAAGCCAGCGGTGGCTCCGCTCGGCATGCCCGAGTCCGAGCTGGCCCTGTTCCTGGACCAATTGCCGAGCGGCGTCGTGATCGTCGACGAACGCGGCCGCCCAGTGCGCATGAATCAGGCTGCACGCCGGTACCTCGGCAGTGCGTTCGAACGCGCGCAGTCGCTACCTCAAGCAGCCGCGGCCGCCGGCCTGCGCGACGCGCACACCGGGCGGGTCGTGTCGCCGAAGTGGTCGCCGGTCGCGCGCGCGCTCCAGGGCGAAATCGTGACCGAAGAGGACTACCTGCTGCCGCGCGGTGCCGAGACGCTCGAGCTGCGCGTATCGGCCTTCCCACTGCGCGAGCCGTCAGGCGCAGTGACCGGTGCTGTATCGATCTTTGCCCACACCGAAGAACACCGCACCGCCGAGAACGTCGGCCGACTGCTCGAGGCGGAGCGCAGCGCGCGCGCCGAAACCGAGCGCGCGTTGGCCGCGCTCGAGCAAGAGCTCGCCGAGCGCATACGCGCCGAAGACGCACTGCACGGCAGTCAGCAGCGGCTGCGCCTGGCGCTCGAGGCCAGCCGCATGGGCACCTGGGACTACGACGTCGTCAACGATCACATGGAGTGGTCGCCTGAGATGGCGGCGGTTGTGAACGCGCCGCTCGACACCGACGCGCCCACGCTAGCCGCGGGATTCGAGTACGTCCATCCGGACGATCGGCCCATGCTCGAGCGCGCCTTCGGCGAGGCACTCGAGCACGGCGCGGACTTTCAAGTAGAGACCCGTTTCGTCGAGCAGGATGGTCGCGTTGGCTGGCTGCTGGCGAAGGGGCGCGTCTTTCGTGACCCCGAGGGAAAGCCACTGCGCATGACGGGCATTGCCATGGACATCAGCGAGCGTAAGGAGGCCGAGGCGACGCGTCTGACACTGTCGCATAGCGAGCGTCTGCGCGCCCTGGGCCAGATGGCGAGCGGCATCGCCCATGACCTGAACCAGTCGCTGGCGTTGATCTCGGGCTACAGCGACATGGCGCGCCAGGAGCTGCTGCTCGATCTGCCCGACACTTCGCGCGTACGCGAGATGGTCGAGATCACCTCGCGCGCTGCGCTCGAAGGTGGCCAGCGGCTCAAAGGTTTGCTGTCGTTCGTGCGCACCCAGGAGCTGATGGCCGAGTCGGAATGGGTCGACCTGGGCGAGCTGATGCGCGACGTTGCGCGGCTAACCGAGCCGCGCTGGCGGGATGCCACTCAGGCCGAGGGGCGGCCGGTCAACCTGGAGGTCACGACCGATCCTGGGTGCACCATTCACGGCTCGCCAGGCGCGCTGCGCGAGGCGTTCACCAATCTCATTTTCAATGCCGTCGACGCACTACCTCATGGCGGCTCGATCTTCCTGCGCGCCCAACGCGCCGCTGAGGACGAAGCCATCGTCGAGGTGCGCGACACGGGCAGTGGCATCCCCAGCGAGCTGCAGTCGCTGATCTTCGATCCGTTTTTCACGACGAAGGGCGAGCGCGGCACAGGCCTCGGCCTGCCGCAGGTGCTGGCGATCGTGGAGCGCCACAGCGGGCGAATCGAGCTCGACTCCGCCCCAGCCCGCGGCACCACCTTTCGGATGCGCTTCCCAATTGTTGTCGAGCCAGCTGCGATCGTGGGCGACGTCACCGAGAAGCCCACGGCTAACGGCGGACACTCGATCCGCATCCTGGTTGTCGAGGACGAGCAGCAGCTGGCGCGCATGGCCAGCCTCGTGCTCGGCCAGCGAGGTCATCACGTGGTCGTTGCCAGCTCGGGCGAAGAGGCGCTCGAGCGCCTGCATGAAGGATCATTTGACCTGGTCATTTCGGATCTTGGCCTGGGCGCCGGAAAGAACGGTTGGGATGTGGCCGAAGTGGTGCGCAAGGACTGGCCGGGGACGCGCTTCGTACTCGTAACCGGGTGGGGCGCTGGGATCGACCCCAAGGAGGCACGCAAGCGCGGTGTGGACGAAGTCATAGCCAAGCCGTACCGCATCGCCGATCTGCGCCAGATCGCCGACAGCGTGGCTGGCACACACGATGCCATGCAGTAGATTGGAAGGGAATGCGTGTACTGATCGCGGAGGATGACGTCGGTATTCGTGACCTGTTGTTCGATCTCATCGAGCGCCAGGGACACACGACTGTCGCTACCCGCGACGGCGAAGAAGCCTGGACCACGTTTCTCGAGCAAGGCACCGACGTCATCATCAGCGACTGGCTGATGCCGCGGGTCGAAGGGCCCGAGCTCTGTCGTCGGGTGCGCGAGAGCGACGCGCCGTACGCCTATTTCATCTTGCTCACCGCCCTGGGCGATCAGCAGCACCACCTGCACGGGCGCAAATCGGGCGCGGACGACTATCTGTCCAAGCCGTTCGACATGGAAGACCTCGGGGCGCGGATGGTCACCGCCGAACGCGTCGTGACGCTGCACCGACGGCGCGAGGCCTTGCTGCGTCTGGCGAGGCAAGTCGCCACCGAGACCGATCCGGCCGCGCTGTACACGATGCTGCTGACCGAGGCGCTGCGACTGAGCAAGCTCGAAGCGGGTGCGGTGGCGCGGGTGCATGCCGAGGAGGGCAGCACCGTGGTGGCGCGGCAGCTGATCGGCGTCGACGAGCCTGAAGCCGCAGCGCTGCTACGGCAGTTGGACGAGGTCGCGGCGGCGGCCGCGCGTGGGCGGCGGCCGGAGATCGCCGGTTGCACGATTGGCGTGCCGCTGGTGCACGAGGGCCAATTGCTCGGAACGTTGGCGTTGGGGACGCGGGACACGCGACGCACGTTCAGTCGTGAAGAAGCGGAGAGTCTGGAGACGCTCGCGGCTTTGAGCGCTGCCGGCCTGGGTGCTATTGAGCGAGCGCGATTGGAGGGCGTGTTACTTGCAGCGCGGACGGCGCAGCACGAGCTGAATAATCGTTTGGGCGTCGTGTTGGGCTATGCCGAGATGCTGGCCGAGTACCCGGGCTTACCCGAGAATATGAACGAGCTGGTGACCGAGATCGTGCGCGGCGCCAAGGACCTGGCCGAGACGGTCGATCAATTGCGGCGCGTCACTCGCATTCGTGAGACGCCGCGGCCCAGTCTGACGGGGACCACGTTGGACCTGACGGAGTCAGTGGCGTGAGGCTTTGTCATCCTGAGCTTGCGAAGAGCCTGTCCTTGAGCGAAGCGAAGGAATCCGCAACTCCGAACGGTCACGAGGCGCGGATCCTTCGGGTCGCAGGCTCCCCTCAGGATGACAGGCTGGCGGCATTGGCTTTTTTGTCTCCTGTGGAGCCATAACTAGAATCCGACCGCTTATGGCGAACCCTGACACCTCGCAGCGCACGGTCCTCATCGCCGACGACGATCCGCGGCTGCGCAATCTGCTGACCTGGACCCTCGAATCGGGCCAATACCGTGTGGTGGCCGCCGCCGACGGCCTCAGCGCACTCGAAACCGCCCGCGAGGTCCAGCCGGACCTGTACGTCCTGGACGTTGGCATGCCCGGCATGAACGGCGTCGAAGTGTGCCGCCGCTTGCGCGAGGAGCAGGTCATTTCACCGATCCTGATGTTGACCGGCTTCGGCAGCGAGGAAGACAAGGTCGCTGGCCTGGCAGCTGGCGCCGACGACTACCAGACCAAGCCGTTCGGCAGCCGCGAGCTCCTGGCGCGCGTGAATGCGCTGCTGCGCCGCTCGAACGTCTACGCCAACGAAGCCGCGCCAGATGCGTTCGTGACTGGCGACTTGCGGGTCGACTTCGACCAGCATCTGGCCTACAAATGCGACAAGCCGGTCGATCTCACGCCGACCGAGTTCAGCATCCTGGCCTTCCTGGCACGGACGCCGGGCAACGTACAGCCCAGCACGGCTATTCTCGAGAAGGTCTGGGGACCGGCGTACCGCGATGAGGTGCACTTGCTGCGGGTCAACGTCGCCCGCCTGCGACGCAAGATCGAAGACGTCGCGAGCGATCCCAAGTACGTGCTGACCCACCAGCGTGTGGGCTATTCGCTGGGCGTCTTGTAACCGTGCGGCGTCCGAACCTATTGGCGCCCCTGGCGGGGGCGGCCCTGGTAGTCCTGTGCGCGTGCTCCACGCCCGCGGCGCCATCGGCGCCAATCGCCGAACCGACCGCATCGCCCGCACATGCGGTGCTTCGTCCAGGCCTGGCCGTGCCCACCGCCACTGTGCGGCCGACGGTGTTGCTCGACGTGGCGTTGGCACCACAGGCGGCACAGGTGCGCGCGCAGGTCGAAGCACTTTTGGCCCACCCGCCAGTACTGACCTTCGAGGACCAGGAGCTGCCACTTACGCGGCCCGACATCGAGCCGCTGCTGTCGATCAGACGCACCTCGGTGGGCATTGACGCGCAGGCGGCAGATGCGTTGGCGCGCCTGCTGGCGGCGGAGCTGCATCGGCCCGCGGTGAATGCCCGTTTCAACTGGCAAGCTGGCGAGCTGGAGACGATCCGCGAAAGCGCGGTCGGCCGCGATCTGGACATCACGCTGACGGCCCAGCGGCTGACCTCGGCGCTGATCGCCGGGTCGACGCGCGTGGCGCTGCCGGTGCGGCAAGTGGAGCCCGCGGTGTCGTCTGAAGACCCCGAGGCACTGGGCATCGCCGAGCTCATCGATCGTGGCAGCACCTCCTTTGCTGGCTCGGTGCCTGAGAAGAAGATCAACATCAAGCTCGCCGCGCAGCGCCTGAATGGCGTGGTCGTGCCGCCGCACGGGACGTTCTCGTTCAACGAGGAAGTTGGGCCGACGACACTCGAATCAGGCTTCCAGTGGGGCTTTGGCATCACGGGAGGAGCCGATGGGCCGAAGACCGTGCCGAGTGTGGCTGGCGGCATCTGCCAGGTCGCGACCACCCTGTTTCAGCCTGTGTTCTGGGCTGGCTATGCGCTCGACGAGCGGTACGCGCATGGCTACTGGATTCCGGCCTATGCGTCGCGGGGCGTGATCGGGCTCGATGTTACGGTCGATGGCGATGCCGGGCTTGATTTTCGATGGAGCAATCCGAGCGACGACTATGTGCTGATCCAGTCGCGGATCGAGGGCGACACCGTGCAATTCGCGCTCTATGGCAAGAAGCCGTCGTGGAGGGTTCAGGTCGCGCCGGCCGTAGTGTCCAACGAGCGGCCGGCCGATCCGACGCCCATGCAAGAAGAGGACGCGCACCTGCCCGCGGGCAAGAGTTTGCAGGTGTCCTCGGCGCGCGACGGCTTCGACGTGCAAGTCACTCGGC
>DASXRR010000509.1:0-10888 GCA_036506475.1 Chloroflexota bacterium | reverse complement strand
CGGCTGAGGGCCGACTGCTGACGGCTGACGGCTGACGGCTGACGGCTGACGGCTGACGGCTAACAGCTAATAGCTAATAGCTACTAGTCAGTGCCGCACTGCTTGACGTAGCTGGCGGTGGTGCGGACCACCAGGTCCGCGAAGTGGGTGTTGCCGACGAAGGCCCACATCTTGGTGTTTTCTTGCGCCTCGATCGCATCTGCGCCGGCCTTGCCTTTGGAGCCGAAGAGCATCGACCACAGGTTTGCCTCGTTGACGAACGCGCGCGTCTCGGCGTCGTAGCAAGCGCTGCCGGTCATATCGCCCAGCACGCCATTCAGATCGTCGTTGAGGTGAGTCAGCTCGTGGGCCAGAAACGTGGTGCGCGCCTCGAGGCTCGTCGACTGCAGCACGGTCGACAGCTTGATCTGGTTGTTCGACGAGCTGTACTGGCCGTAGACACCGCGCGGTAGCTCGGCCCACACAATCGGGGTCGGCTTGCGGCTTGCGCCCGCCAGCGCCCAGTCGAAGTTGGAGCGATGGAGCAGCTCGAGCATCGGCCACATCGAGCTGGGCGCCTGGACATTGAAGCCATAGGCAGTCCAGCGAGTAACGTCCAGCTCGCCGACTTTGAGCGTGGCAGTCTGGTTGACCCAGCCGCGCGTCGTGTGCGCGTTGATCGCCAGGGTATACGTGCCAGCGGGCAGGCCAGGTGCATCGAGGCGATAACCAGCATCGTTCCAGTTCGGGTTGTTCAGCGCGGCTGCGACATCGGGCCTGGCGACTGCCAAGCGGGCCTGGCCGAGGTCGATGGGCTGCTGGCCAGGCTGCACGGCCGTAACGCCGATCAGGTCGACGCCGACATTGGCATCGGTCGAGCGGTCGACCAGCCAGCCATTGATCGTGAACGGCTGTCCCGCGCCAAGGGTCGCACCTGTGATCGGCGAATCGATGACGCCGGTGAACGAAGGAATCTCATCAGCCAGCGCGACGCTGGTCGCGCCACTCAAGATCGTGGTGGAGATCAAGAAGGTCGATGCCAGAAGTGCAACGAGGCGGGAGGGAACAGTGCGATGCATGGCGGGTGGCCGAGAATAACCGCTCTGGGTTGACCACGAAAAGCACTTTTGCCTATGCGAAGTGGTTGCATCTCGTAATCGTGACGTTGCCGTGCCGGGCCCCTGATAGGTTCCTAGCGGCACAAGCAGGTGCCACTCTCGGCCGGCCACGTCGAGGGTCCTCGCGCTGCGCGCGCCACCGGCCTTCCTGCGGAACATAAGGGACTTGGCCATAACCGCGCATGCAGGTGCCACCGAAGGCCGACCACGTCGAGGGTCCTCGCGCTGCGCGCGCCTTCGGTTTTCGCCGGGCATTGAGCCAGGAAAGAAGGAAAGCGACGAGCAGGACAAGGTGCGAGCGGCGGGCAGCGAGCAGGCGGGCACAATGGGGCCTTGGCCTGGCTGGCGTCGCGGAACATCGTGTTGCTGCTGGGTAGCCAGCTGCTGGCCTCGATTCCGGTCGGCTACCTGCTCGTGGTTCTGCCGCTGTATTTGAACCGCGCGGGCCTCGAGCCAGGCCTGATCGGCCTGCTGTACAGCCTGTCGGGACTGGTTACGGCGTTTCTGGTGGCGTTCTCGGGCGTCCTGGCCGACCGCTTCGGGCGGCAGCGCTTCCTGATCGTGGGCACGGCCCTGCCAATGCTCAGCTACGCCATCTTCGCCCTGACGACGCAGACAGGCTGGCTGATTCTGGCCAGCATCATCGGCGGCGTCGGCCTCGCCAACGGCGCGGCCGGCGCGCTGACGGCGGCCTCATTCGACGCCATCCTGGCCGAGCACACGCCAGCTCGCCAGAGGACCAGCGTGTTTGCCTGGGCGCAGGCGCTGTGGAGCCTGGCCTTGGCACTCGGGTCGCTGGCGGCGGCGCTGCCCGACCTGTTGCGGCGGACGTGGCCAGGTTTGGGCGACCTCGACGCGTACCGTCCGCCATTCCTGGTGATCATCGCGATCAGCGTGTTGGCCACCGCGATGCTGCTGCCAATGCGCGCGGCCTTCGGCGCGGGGAGTGAGTCAGACGCGGGCACAGCGCGACGAGGATGGCTGCCACGGCGGTCACTTGGGGTGATCGCGCGCTATTCGCTGGCGCTGGGCATGTTCGGCCTTGGTCTGGGCATCGCCGTCCAGCTGCTGCCGCTGTGGTTCAAGTTGCGCTTCGGCGTCGACGAAGCTGCGCTCGGACCGTGGTACGCCGCCGCGCAAGCGTTCTCGCTTGGCAGCGTCGTCGTATCGCCGTGGCTGGACCGACGGCTCGGTAGCGCGGGCGGGGTGGTGCTGGTGCAGGTGCTGGGCAGTTTGTGCCTGGTGTGGATCGCGCTCATCGCGCCCACGTTCGAGCTGGCTATCCTGGCCTTCCTCGCCCGCAACGTGCTGGCAAATCTGGCCTGGCCGCTACAGCAGGCCCTGCTCATGGCGCGCGCGGCACCCGAGGAGCGCGCCTCAGCGGCCGGCGTCGGCTTCTCGATCTGGGGCTTGACGAATGCTCTTGGTCCGGCGATTGGCGGGGCGCTGATGCAGAGCGGGTCGCTTGTCCTGCCAGTCATGCTCGGCGCGGTGGCCTACGGCCTGGGCGGGCTGGCGTTTGGGATCGGCTTCCGGCGACCCGCCGAGAGTCCGCTACGCTTGGGGGGCCATGGACCTGGAGTTGACGGGCAAGACGGCGATCGTGACGGGCGGGAGCCGCGGGATCGGCAAGGCGATCGCTCGCGAGCTGGCGGGTGAAGGCGTCGACGTCGCCATCGTGGCGCGTTCGGCAGACGCACTGCGCGCGAGCGCAGCCGAGCTCGCCGAGGCGACCGGCCAACGCATCGAGCCGATCGTCGCCGATACCTCGAGCGATGCGTCGGTGCGGGCAATGGTCGAATCGGCTGTCGCGGCGCTGGGGAGAATTGACATCCTGGTCAACTGCGCCGCCCAGCCGGGCGGCCAGGCTCCGCCACCCAAGCTCGCCGAGATCACCGACGACGCCTTCTACGGCGATGTGAACGTCAAGGTCATGGGCTACCTGCGCTGCGCGCGTGAGGTCGCACCGCACATGATGCGCCAGGGCTGGGGTCGAATCATCAACATCAGTGGCCTGGCGGCGCGCCAGACCGGCTCGACGATCGGCAGCATTCGCAATGTGTCAGTGGTGGCCTTGACGAAGAACCTGGCCGATGAGCTCGGGCGTCACGGGATCAACGTGACCGTGGTCCACCCTGGGCTCACGCGCACAGAAAAGACGCCGGCCGTCGTCGCCGCGCGCGCGGAGCGGCTGGGCGTTTCGCCCGAGGAAGCCGAGAAACGCATGGCCACCAACCTCGTGGGCCAGCTGATCGACGCGCGCGAGATTGCGTACATCGTGACGTTTCTGGCCTCGCCCAAGGCACGCGCGATCAACGGCGACGTGATCAGCGCCGGCGGCGGCGTGGGCGGGGTTATTTTTTACTAGGCGCCGTAGGGTCAGCCAGCCCTGCAAGCGGGTTCTTCGCTGCGCTCAGAATGACATCGCATCCAGGACGCGCAGCACGATCGTACCGGCCTGGCCGAGCGCGTTTGGGTCGACGAACTCCGCGCGGTCGTTGGCGGTGTGATAGTTCGGATCGTCGGTGCGATACACGAACAGCGCGGGCACACCGGCGCTCATGAAGCTGGCGTGGTCGCTGGCACTCGAGAGCGGTCCGCGCAACGGCAGGGCGCGTACACCGAGATCGTTCGCCGCCCCGAGCGCATCTTGCACCAGGCCATCGGAGCCGCCAAATCGCCAGCCATCGCCCACGCCGACCATGTCCAGGTTGAGCATGCCCCGCAGCGCCTGGCGCTCGGCGTCGGACAGGCTATCCACGTAGAAGCGACTGCCGTACAGGCCCAGCTCTTCGGCGCCGAACAGCACGAACGTGACGCCATACGGGCGTGCGCCAGTTTCGGGCTGGGCCAGCGTGTGCGCCAGCTCGAGTACGACCGCCGAGCCTGAGCCGTCGTCGTTGGCGCCTGGCCCGGCCGCGACCGTATCCAGGTGCGCCCCGATGACCACGCTGCCAGCGTCCGCACGCGTCCCGCGCAATTCGGCGACGACGTTGGTCGAGGTGCCGTGCACGATGCTGCCGTCGACCGTCAGACGCACCATCAGCGGCGCGCCCGCCGCCAGCTGGTCGGCTAGCCGCTGACCATCGTCGTTGGCGACGATCGCTGCTGGGATCGGCTGCGCCTGGCCCAGGCTGGCGCCCTGCACGCGACCCGCGAGGTCGTTGTAGATGACCGCGCCCAGCGCACCCGCGGCTGCCGCGTTGGCTACTTTCTCGCCGAAGCGGAGCGTGCCGCGTTTGATCAGCGCGATCTTGCCGTGCACGTCGGTCGCCGCGAACTCTTCAGTTTGGCCCAGCCCGACCGCCACTAGCGGCGCCTCGACCTGGCCGCCCACCGAGTACACCAGCGTGTCCGCATGCAGGCTGCTGGTGCCCGTCCCGTCAGCGTCAGCGCTGCCCGAGGTCACCTCGACCTGCGAGCCGCGATCGTCGTAGCTGTCGACGGCAAACGTCTGCAGCGTCGGCGTGTAGCCCCACGCGCGGAACTGGTCAGCCGCGTAGCGGACGGCCTGGTCGTAGCTCGCCGACCCGGCGGGACGTGAGCCGATGCGGTCACCCAGCGCTTCGACCTGTTGTTTGGCGCCCGCGCCCGAGAACTCGACGGGTGCGTAGCGCGCCTGTCCCTGCGGGGCGGCCACGGGCGCGGCGGCGGGCGCCGCGGTGACACCGAGCGTGGTCAACAACACGACCAGCGCGATCGGCAGCAGGCGGCGGGCGAGCAGCATGCGTGCCGGCAACCATAGCTGAGCGTCTGGCACCGACGCCCGTTTGTGTGCACGCCCGCTCGTGCGCTTGTGGGTCCGTCGCCCCGCTGGCGCGTGCAGCGTCGAACGCGGCTAGCCAGGCGGACGCCTCCGAGCGCACCAGCTCGCTCGAGCTGAGCACCACCAGCAGCAGCATCATGTGGCGCTCGAACAACGCGGGCGAGGAGCGGGCGTGCATGGTCATATTAGAACATGCGTTCTAGGGCTATGTCAATATTATTGCGGCCAGCACATGCAGCAGCTGTACGACATCGTCCTCGAGCGCGCGCGGCGCTTTCCGCGCGCCATCGCCCTGGGCGCCCAGGACGGCCTGGGCTGGCGGACGCTCGATTCGCGCACGTTGCTGGCGCACGTCGACGGTGCCGCTGAGGACCTGGCGGGGCGCGGCGTGCGGTCGGGCGATCGCGTCGTGCTGTGGACACCGAACGGCTTGCGTACCCCCGTCTACCTGTTCGCGCTGTGGAAGCTGGGCGCGGTCGCGGTGCCGTTCGATCGCGACATGAACCCGACCGCGGCGCAAGCCATCCTGGCCAGCGTTGAGCCTCGCCTGGTCATCCTCGGCTACGACCAGCGCCCGCGCTGGGCGCCCGAGGCGGGTACGGTCGAGTGGTGGGAGCCGAGCGCGCCGAGTATCAGCCAACCCTGGCACGCGCCCAGCGAGGAGCTGGCGGCGATCTTTTTCACCTCGGGCACGACGGGTCAGCCCAAGGGGTGCACGATCAGCCACGCCAACCTGTGCTCGCAGGTGATGGCCTTCGCCAGTCGCATCCCGCTCGACGAGCATTGTCGGCTGGGCAGCATTTTGCCGCTGTCGCATCTGTTCGAGCTGACCTGCGGGCTGCTCTACCCGCTCAGTCGCGGGGCCGCCATCCATTACATTCCGAGTCGGCGCGGCCCAGACGTGGTGCGCGTGCTGGCCGACCAGCACATCACGCACATGATGGCCGTACCGCAGCTGCTGACGCTGATGGGCAATGCGCTCGAACAGCGCCTACAGGCGCGTCTGCCGCGACCGATCTACCGAGCGTTAACAGGCCTTGCGGAGCGCGCCCCGCCGGGCATTCGGCGCAAGCTGTTTTTCATGGTCCACCGCCAGATCGGCGGGGCGCTGCGGCTGATGGCCGCCGGCGGCGCGTCCCTGCCACTGGAGACCCAGCGCCAGTGGGAGCGGCTCGGTGTGGACGTCGTCCAGGGCTACGGCACCAGCGAGTGCTCGCCGGTCATCGCCTGTGGCTCGCCGCGGCGAACCCCGGCCGGCAGCGTCGGCCCGCCGCTCGACGGCGTGCAGGTGCGGCTCAGCGCGGAGGGTGAGCTGCAGGCCAAAGGACCGAACGTGATGCGCGGCTACTGGCACGACCGCGAGCGCACGGCCGAAGTCCTGTCCGAAGACGGCTGGTATTCGACCGGCGACCTGGCGCGCATCGACACGCACGGCGACATCTGGCTGCAAGGTCGCGCGCGCGACCTGATCGTCTTGCCCAGCGGCATGAATGTGTGGCCGCAGGACGTCGAGGACGCGTTGCGCGCCGAACCAGGCGTGCAGGACGCGGCGGTGCTGGCCGTGCCGACCTCGGGTGGCGGCGCGCGCCTGCACGGCTACCTGATTCCGGCCAGCGCGGCCGCCCGGGCGCACGATCCACAGCTCGTCCTGGCGCACGCCAACGCCCGCCTGGCGGTGCACCAGCGCGTGGCCAGTGCGTCGTGGTGGCCCGAGGCCGACTTTCCACGCACCAATACGCTCAAGGTGCGCCGCCACCTGCTGCCGCTGCCGACCGAAGACAGCACCCGTGGTCCGCACGCGCCACCGCCAATCGAAGGCGATCCAGTTGCCGAGGCGGTCGCCTCCGTGGCCAAGACAACGACCGTCGGAGACGACCAGACCTTGGCCGAATTGGGCATCGACAGCCTGGGCATCGTCGAGCTGGTCGTGCAGCTCGAAGACAAGACCGGGCGTGCGTTGCACGAGGGTGCGCTGTCGACCGAATTGCGCGTCGCGGCGCTGCGCGAAATCGTCGCCACCGCGCCACTCGCCGACGAGCGCGTCGCGGCTGATCTCGAGACGGCTCAGCCATTGCCAGTGCCGCGCTGGTTCTACAAGTACGGCTGGCTCGCTCGCCCGGTGCTGACTGCGCCGTTCGACCTGCTGTACGCGATCGGTATTCCGCGCACCATTGTGCTCGGCGCCGAGCACCTCGCCGGTGCGCAGCGCGGCGTCGTGTTCGCCGGCAATCACCGCTCGTTTGCCGATCTGCCGCTGATTCGTCTGGGCATCGGCCGCAGTCCCGCGCGCCGCTTCGCGCGACGGCTGGTCGTCGCTGCGCTGGCCGAAGGCGAGGGTTGGCGCTCGCCTCTGTCCAGGTATGCGGCGGCCGCGTTCGGGCTGTACCCGTTGGACCGTCTCCGCAACCGCGAAGCGAGCCTGCGCCGACTGGCCGACCTGGCGCGCCAGGGCAACGCCGTGCTGATCTTCCCGCAGGGTACCCACGCACGTCCGTCCGAAGAGCGCGGGGATCCGCCGGCGGTGCGCTTCAAGACGGGCGTGGCCCATGTGGCCGAGGCGCTAGACGCGCCGGTGGTGCCGTTCGGGCTGGCGGGCACCGAGCTGGCCATGCCGCCCTTTCTGGATGACTTCCACGGGCCGATCGTGGCCGGCGTGCCGGTGGCCATCAAGCGCACGACGCTGGCAATTGCGTTCGGCGCGCCGATGCGGCCCGAGGTCAACGAGACGGCGCAAGACTTTACCGAGCGACTGGAAAAGGTGTCGTACGAGCTGGCGGCACTGGCCGATCGCGCCCGCGGTGCGACATGAGTCCAGAAGAAGTGCTGCGGCGGATGCCCAAGACCGAGCTGCACCTGCACCTCGAAGGCACCGTCAGCCCCGAGACGCTGTGGGACCTCGCCCAGCGCGCCGGGGTAGCGCTGCCGACTGATTCGCCGGAGGCGCTGCGCGCGACCTACGTCTTCGACTCGTTCGACCAATTCATTGTGCTGTGGCTGGCAATGCACGCCAGCTTCGTCGACGCCACCGCCTACGAGCGTATGGTCGACGACTATCTGGACGAATGCCGCCGTCAGCATGTGCGCTACGCCGAGGTGCACTTCACCCCGTACAACCACGAATTCCTGGGCAAACTGGGTGCCCAGGCGGCAGTCGAGATCGTGACCGCGCGGCTGCGCGCGGCCGAAGCGTCAGGCGGACCCGTGGTCCGGGTCATCTTCGACATTCCTGGCGAGGCGCTGCCGCGAAGTGGCGACTTCACCGCGGCGTTCGTCGAAGAGCTGGCCAACCCACTCGTGGTCGGCATCGGCATGGGCGGGCCCGAAGTCGACCTGCCGCGTTCGCTGATGGCGCCGTACTTCGAGCGCGTGCGGCGCGCCGGCTACCCGGTTGTCGCCCACGCAGGTGAGACCGGACCTGCCGAGTACGTGCGCCAGGCCGTCGAAGAGCTGCGCGTGCGACGTGTCCAGCACGGTGTGCATGCCGTCGACGATCCGGCCGTGCTCGAACTGCTCGCCGGGCGCGGCATCGCGTGTGACGTCGCGCTGACCAGTAATTTCCTGCTGACCACATTTCGCGAGCCAGCGGCACACCCGATAAAGCGCCTGCTCGATGCCGGGGTGCCGGTCACGTTGAGCTCGGACGATCCAGCGTTCTTCGCCACGGACTTGACGCACGAGTACGAGCTGGCGCACCGCGAGGTCGGGCTGTCGCTCGCGACGCTGTGGCAGATCAACCTGAACGGACTGCGCTTTGGACTCGCCGACGTGGGGCTGCGGCGGCGGCTGATGCGCGAATTCCTGGCCGAAGGTGCACACTTGGGCCTTCCGTGCTCGAATTAGGACTGATCGTGCGCCTGCAAGTGCAGCGCTGGGGCTTGAAGAATCCGTCGCCGTGGGCGCTGTACATCCACGCACGTTTGATCCTGTGGCGCTGTGCGAGGTGCCGGCGATCCTGCTCACGCCATCAGGCGTCGTCGGTATGGCTGACGAGCAGCTCGTCGACGTGCATCACAAGGACCATCCGGCGACGCGCAACGCGCAGGTCAACGGCGTCTCGGTCGGCTTCACCGCGCATTACGCCGCCATGCGCGAGCGGTTCGGTGCGCACCTCCGGGACGGCATCGCGGGCGAGAACGTCATCGTGGGCACCGAGCGCAAGGTAGACCTGACCACGATCGCCGGCGGACTGGTGATCCGCACCGCTGGCGGCGAGCTGGTGCCATTGGAACAGGTCCAGGTGGCCGAGCCGTGCGTCGAGTTCACGCGTTTTGCGCTGTGCCTGGGCCATGCCGACCCGTCGACCGGCGACGTGACCGAAGGACTGCGCTTCCTGCGCGAGGGCATACGCGGCTTCTATGCCAGCTACGCCGGTAGCGGGGTCGTGGTGCGCGCTGGCGATATGGTCTTCGTTCGCGACTGACGCTCGCCGCGCCGCGCGAAGCGGCTGATCTGGCGCGCGATTGCGCGCAAGGTGAGGCGCAGCTCGGGCGGATCGAGCACGCGAAATGGGCAGCCGATCTGGATCAGCAGCCGTGCCATCCATTCGAGATTGTCGGCCTGTGTGCGCAGCAATACACCGCCGCGCACCGCTTCGAGCGTGCCGGTGTCCGGCGCGACCCGCCGGCGCGCCTCGTCAAGTGAAAGGTCGAGCAGCACACGGATCGGTAAGCCATACGGAACCGTGGCCAACGAATGCAGAACGAACTCGACGCAGTCGAAGTCGAGCGGCCGCGCGAAAGTTTCCCAGCGTGGCTCGTGGCCCATGATGCGATCCAGCCGAAACATGCGCACGTCATCGCGCAGGTGACACCAGCCGACGACGTACCAGCGGCCCTGGTGATGCACCACACCATAGGGATCGATGTCACGCTCGGTGAGCTCGTCGCCGGTGCGGTAACGCAGGTGGATGCGCCGGGTCGCCTGGGCGGCGCTCGTCAGGGCGATTAATGTCGCGGGATCGGACGCTCGATTCGTCCCGCGCAGCGGCGTAAACGCGAGCGCGCCTTGCACCGCCTGGACGCGTCCGCGCAACCGATCGGGCAGGACGCGGTCGAGCTTGGCCAGCGCGCCTTCGACGGCGGGCGCGGCCTCGGCGAGACCGAGTCGGCGTGAGACGAGCAGGCCCAGGCTGAGCGCGAGCGCCTCCTCCTCGGTGAACATCATCGGCGGCAGCTTGTAGCCGGGCCGCAGGCAGTAGCCGCCGTAGCGGCCGGCTTCGGATTCGACCGGCACGCCCAGGTCCTGCAGCATGGTTACGTAGCGGCGCACCGTGCGCGGGTCGACTTCGAGGCGTTCGGCGAGCTCGGCACCGCTCATGCGCGAGCGCGACTGGAGCAGCTCCAGGACGGTCAGCACGCGTGTCGTCGGGTGGTACATCGAGACGAGGAATTGGCCTTGTTTTCGTGACGCCAACCAGGACCGAATCTGTCCTCATTGAAGGCTATGCTGTGGACAGCTAGAAAGTCCAGTCCACGGTCGTTCACGGAGGTCAGCGTGTATCCGTTTGATGCGCACGAGTACATCGAATCGAAGCGTCGACTGTTGATCGCAGAAGCCGAGCAGGCGCGACTCGCGGCGCTCGTCCCGCACACTTCGCATGGTGGCGTACGCCACATGGTCGCTGGGGCGTGCTACCGCGTAGCGGGATGGCTGGACGGAGAATGGTACGGTCGGCCAGCCGAATCGGGACGCGACGACTGGGTGAGCGAGACCGTCGCCGCCTAGGATGAGCGCGCCGACCGGCCATCCCACTTCCCGTCGCGACTTCTATGCCGACGGACCACTTCTTTTCGCGATGGCCCAGCGGCAACAACTGAAGAGCGCCGTGCGGCCGACACTGCGTCTCGCGTGAGCGAGGCAGGTCGGCCGCCGTCGCATTTAAGCGGATAGGGTTGGTGTTCGATCGCGCATTCGGATCGGGCTGCGTCATTGGGTCCGGGCGGCTGTGCACTCTCTTGCTCGTGCAGCATCTCCGACCCAAAGTGGCAATCGTCCACGAACGAAAAGAGCGTCAGTGAGCGCCGGA
>DASXRR010000508.1:0-19451 GCA_036506475.1 Chloroflexota bacterium | reverse complement strand
ACGCTGCTCATCTCGTACAGCACGCCGGTGCGGTCTGGCCCATGGCAGACGATCGCCAGCGGCGGCGGACCGACGTTCGGCAGCGGATCAGACACGCGCGGAAGCGTAACAGGCAGATGACACTGGCCATCGCTCCGCTCGGCGACCGGAGTTTCAAATATGTCTCCTGGGCGGAGGGCCTGTTTGAGCTCATATCCGGACAGTTTCTCGAAACCGCGCCAACGGGCTCGCCGACTGCGCGGCAATCTCGGTTTCTGGCCAATGTGCGGCTCTCTCAAGCTCGCGCGGCCAATTTTCGGGGCGAACCACTGCCCTGGCCGCTCTTGATGACGTGCAAACTGCCGCGAAATCCGTCCAGCGGCCACTCTTTCCAAGTTGCGGGCGGCCCGGAGACGGACGAAACGCGCTTCGCCAAAACCTGTCCGGATATGAGCCTATTTGGGGGCCCGAACCGCGCTCATTCGTGGACGCGCAGGAGCGAACCAACGGTTTTTATGACGGGCATGTGGCGTAGGGTGGCCAGGGCGTCCTGGACGGCTTGCTCGTTGGCTACATGGGTGGTCAAGACGATCTCGGCGCCGGGGACGTCGTCGCCCAGGACGACGCTTTCTTTCTGAACGACGCTGGCCAGGCTGATGCCGCGGTCGCCCAGGACGGTGGTGATCGCTGCCATCACGCCGGGGCGGTCCAAGGTCAGCAGCCGCAGGAAATAGCGGGTTTCCAGGAGCCGCATAGGCCGCAGCGGCGGGGGCGTGCCGACCACGCCGGGCGAGCCGCGACCGGCACTGGTACCAAGCGCAATCAGGTCGGCAACGACGGCCGAAGCAGTGGGCTCGGAGCCAGCGCCGCGACCGTAGAACAGGGCGGTGCCAATCAGATCGCCCTGCACCTGGACGGCATTGAATGAGCCATCGACGCTGGCCAGCATCGAGCCTTGATGGACCAGCGTCGGGTGCACGCGGATTTCAACGGCGCCATCGACCAGCCGAGCAATCGCCAGCAGCTTGATACGATAGCCCATCTCGCCCGCGTACAGGATGTCGCGCTGCGAGACGCGCGTAATTCCTTCGCGGAAGACTTGCTCGGGCTGAACCGGCACCCCAAACGCCAGCGAGGCCAGAATGGTGAGCTTGTACGCGGCGTCCCAGGCTTCGACGTCGTTGGTCGGGTCCGGCTCGGCGTAGCCGAGATCCTGCGCCTCGCGCAGCGCTTCGGCAAAACCGGCGCCGCTTTCGGTCATGCGCGTCAGGATGTAGTTGGTGGTGCCGTTGACGATGCCGACCACGCTGGTGATGTCGTTCGCGGCCAGATCCAGCTGGAAGGGCCCGATAAGTGGAATGCCGCCCCCGACGCTGGCCTCGTAGGCCACTGACACGCCCCGCGCCGCGGCCGCCGAAAGGATGGCCGGCCCGTGCTTGGCCATCACCTCTTTGTTGGCTGTGACCACGTGTTTGCCGCGCTCGATCGCCTGCAAGATCAACGTCCGAGCCGGCTCTTCACCGCCGAGGACTTCGACGACGACGTCGACCGACGGATCGTCGAGCACCTCGAGTGGATCAGTGACCAGGGGTGCTGTCAGTGCCACCGGGCGGGATTTGGCGACGTCACGCACCAGCGCCTTGCGAATCTCAACGGGTCGTCCGATACGGCGCTCGAGGGCAGCGCGTTTGGTGATCAGGACGTTGGCAACGCCAGCACCGACGGTGCCCAGTCCCAGGAGCCCCACTCCGAGGGGTCGCAAGGCAATCAGCGGACCGGCACGTTGGCGCGGTGCGGGGCGGCAGCGATCACAGACGCCGATGGGGCAACGGGTGCCGCTGCGGGAGCGGCGGCCGGTTTGGGTGACACCTTCCAGAACTGCCCGCGGTACACGTCCCACAGGTTCACGATCGCTTCGGCGCGCCGGCTAGCAGTGCGTTCGAAGTGCTGCTGGACCAGGTCGTACACGAGCGACAGCTCGTCGGAGTCCATGAGCCGCTCTGCCTGGACGAGCTCGCCGTTCAGTCGGATCGGAAAGTCGCCGACTTCGTCGAGCACGTAGGCCACGCCGTTGGTCATGCCCGCGCCGAAGTTGCGGCCGGTCTCGCCGAGCACCAGGACCGTGCCGCCGGTCATGTACTCACAGCCGTGATCGCCCACGCCCTCGATAACGGCCGTGGCGCCCGAGTTGCGCACAGCGAAACGCTCGCCCGCGCGACCGGCCGCGAACAATCGACCCCCAGTGGCGCCGTACAGCACGGTGTTGCCGACGATGGTGTTCTTGTGCGGGGCGAAGCGCGCCATATCAGCAGGCATGAGCACGATCTCGCCACCGCTCATGCTCTTACCCAGGTAGTCATTGGCTTCGCCCTCGAGGGTCAGCAGCATGCCGTCGGTGGTGAACGCGCCAAACGACTGGCCGGCCGAGCCGACAAAGCGCACGTCGATGAAGCACTGACTGCCAACCCGAGAAGCAGTCACTGGGCTCCGTAGCCGCCCCGCACCTATTTCGCCGGCGATGCGCGCTCCGACCGCGCGATCGCGGTTGCGGATGAGCCGCGCCGCCTTGAAGCGCGGGCTGCTTTCGAGTGCCGAGCGCGCGTCGCGCAGCAGCCCTTCGTCGAGCGGCTCCTGATCCTCGGGCCGATCGTTGCGGCGCTGGACCGACCGCCGCGGCTTGGTCCCGGCCGGATCGGGGTCGGCCAGGACGGCTGACAGGTCGATGCCGTTGACGGCGCGCGCTTGAGACAGCAGGTCGACCCGGCCGACTGCTTCGTCCACAGAGCGCAAGCCGAGACTGGCCAACAACGCGCGCACCTCATCGGCCAGGTGCAGGAAGTAGCTAATGACCTGCTCTGGCGTGCCCTTGAACTTCGCACGTAGTTCAGGACGCTGCGTCGCGATGCCCGTCGGGCAGGTGTTGAGATGGCACTGGCGCGCCATGTCGCAGCCGAGCGCGACGAGCGGAGCCGTACCAAAGCCGAACTCCTCGGCGCCAAGCAGTGCGGCGATGACCACGTCGCGGCCGCGCCGCAGACCACCATCCGTGCGCAGTCGAACTCGACCGCGCAGACCGTTGCGCACCAGCACCTGCTGGGTCTCGGCGATGCCGAGCTCCCACGGACTGCCCGCGTGCTTGATGCTGCTCAGCGGGCTGGCGCCCGTACCGCCGTCGAAGCCCGAGACGAGCACGTAATCGGCATACGCCTTGGCTACGCCGGCCGCGACCGTGCCGACGCCCGCCTGCGAGACCAGCTTGACACCGACGCGGCCGCGCGGGTTGACCCGCTTCAGGTCGTAGATCAGCTGCGCGAGATCCTCGATCGAATAGATATCGTGATGCGGCGGCGGCGAGATCAAGCTCGTGCCCGGTACTGCGTGCCGTAGGCGCGCGATCAGGTCGGTCACCTTGTGCGCTGGCAGCTGACCACCCTCACCGGGCTTGCTGCCCTGGGCCATCTTGATTTCCATCTCTTCGGCGTGCGCGAGATAGCGCGCCGTGACGCCGAAGCGCGCCGAGGCCACCTGTTTGATCTTGTTATCGGCGCGGTCGCCGTTGGCCCGCGGCGCGTAGAACGCCGGATCCTCGCCTCCCTCGCCCGAGTTCGAGCGCGCGCCAATGCGATTCATCGCAACGGCCAGGGTTTCGTGCGCTTCTGGACTGAGCGCGCCGAGCGACATCGCCGTGCACACGAAGCGCGTCATGATGTCTTCAGCGGGTTCGACCTGATCGACCGCCACCGCTGGCCCGGCCGCCCGAATGTCGAGCAGGTCGCGCAGCAGCACCGGCTGCTCGACGGTCTCGGTCAGACGGTAGTACTCGTCCCAGGGCGCCTCATTGGCCAATCCCTTGTGCATCGCGCGGACGACGGGCGGCTCCCAGGCATGGTGCTCGCCGTCGCGGCGGAAACGAACCAGACCATAGTCGGGCAGTTTTTGCGGGCTGGGCTCGAACGCCAGCGTGTGGCGGTCGACGACCGGGCGCAGCAGCTCGTCCAGCCCGAGGCCACCGATTCGATTGGGGGTGCCGGCGAAGTACAGCTCGACGACGTCTCGGCTCAGGCCGAGGCACTCGAAAATCTGACCCCCGCGATAGCTGGCGACGGTGGAGATGCCCATCTTGGACATGATCTTGAGCAGGCCCTTGTCGGACGCCTTGAGATAGTTGTGCTCGGCGGTGTCAGCGTCGGGATACTCGCGGGTGGCTTCACCTTCGCCCAGCGCGCGCGTCGTGGCGAGCGCCAACCACGGACACACCGCGCCCGCGCCATAGCCGATCAGTACAGCCAGATGGTGGACGTCCCACGCGTCGCCCGCTTCGACGACCACGTCGACCTCGGTGCGCAGGCCCGCGTGGAGCAGGCGTTGGTTAACCGCGCCCAGGGCGAGCAGCATCGGCATCGGGACGCACTCTGGGCTCACTGCTCGATCTGACAAGATCAGCAGCTGTGCCCCTCGCCGCACCGCGGCCTCAGCTGACTCGGCCAGGCGGTCCAGCGCGCGTTCGACGTTGGCGCCTACGGCGAAGGTGGCGTCTAGCTCGAAGACGTTCAGCCGAGACTGGTCACGGATAGCGTGCAGGGTCGACTCGTCGATCACTGGCGACGGCAGCTCGATCAGGTCAGGTTGAGGACCCTCGACGTGCAGCAGGTTGGCGCGTGGGCCAAGCCACGTGCGCAAGCTCATCACCAGCGACTCGCGCAGCGGATCAATAGGCGGATTGGTGACCTGGGCGAAGCGCTGCCGGAAATAGGTGTACGTGGGTCGCGGCACGCGCGCGAGTGGGGCGATCGGGGTGTCGTCGCCCATTGACCAAACCGCGTCCAATGCTTCGGCGCCCATCGCCCGCAGGACGATCTTCAGGTCTTCGTTCGAGTAGCCCAGTGCGCGCTGCATCTGGCCCAGGGGTCGGGGGTCGGGGGTCGGGGGTCGGGTGTTGTCAGGCGTGAAACTTGTGCCAAGCCATGACTTCCACGGCTTCGACTGGCCGAGCTCGCGTTTGATATCGGCGTCGTGCAGGATGGTGTGCCGCTCCAGGTCGAGGGCCAGCATCTGCCCAGGGCCGAGTCGGCCTTTTTCGACGATCCGATAGTCGTCCAGCTCAATCGCCCCGACCTCCGAGCCGGCGACGACCAGGCCCTCGGCGGTGACTTTGTAACGGCACGGCCGCAGACCATTTCGATCGAGCGCGGCGCCCACGTAGCGACCGTCCGAGAACGCCAGCGCGGCGGGTCCATCCCACGGCTCGATCAACGGTGCGTGATAGCGGTAGAAGGCATGCACGTCGGGCGACATGCCGGAATTGCCTTCCCAGGCCGCGGGCATGAGCACGCTCAGCGCGTGCAACACGTTGCGGCCCGACTGCTCGAGCAGGTGCAGTGCCTCGTCCAGACTGGTCGAGTCCGAGCCGGCTTCCCAGATGACCGGCTGGACCGCCTCGGGCAGCCGCGGCTCGCGCGCTTGCATCCAGGCGCGGTTGCCCAACAGGGTGTTGATTTCGCCGTTGTGGGCGAGCATCCGAAACGGCTGTGCCAGCTGCCAAGTCGGGAACGTATTGGTCGAGTAGCGCTGGTGATAGACCGCCAGCGCTGACTGGTAGTCGGGATCGCGCAGGTCGAGGAAGAACGCGGGTAGCTGGTGAGCCGCGAACATGCCCTTGTAGACCAGCGTGCGGCACGACAGCGAGACGACGTAGAAGCCACGCTCGAACAGCCCGGCCCGCTCGGCACGCCGCTCGATGTCTTTGCGCAGCAGATACAGGCTCTTTTCGAACGACTCACTATCGCCGTCGCGCGGCGCGATCAGCGCCTGGCGAATACTTGGCAGCGTCGCGCGCGCCCCGTCGCCGAGCTGGTCGGCATCGATCGGCACGTCGCGCCAGCCGAGCAAGCGCAACCCTGTGTTGCGGAGCGCGGCTTCGACGATGGTTTCGCCACCCGATGGCGGCAGGAAGAACATGCCCACGCCGACGAGGTCGCGTTCGTCAAGTCGGCCCCAGCCGAGCCGTTCGGCCTCGCGCACGAGCAGCCGCCGCGGCAGCTGGGTCAATACGCCCGAGCCATCCCCTGACTTACCGTCGGCGGCGACTGCGCCGCGATGGCTCAAGTTGGCGACAGCCTCGACCGCCTTGGCGACGATGTCGTGCGCGGGCTCACCGCTCAGGCGCGCGACAAAACCGACGCCGCATGCGTCGTGTTCGAACCGAGGGTCGTATAGCCCCTGGGGGGCGAAGGGGTCTCGCACTGCTGAGTCGTGGGAGGTGGTCCCGCGAGCAGCGCCCTTGCTATCCCGCGAGGGTACATCCTACCGATTGAGGCTCAGCCTGTCCAGGCTTTGCGTGATGCGCACGTGGCCCGTTTCGCGGCCGGCCCAGTTGCGGATGGGCAGGCGCGGACCGTACGCCGCGAGGCTGTCGGGCACGAGCCAGCCGAGATTCTGGGCAGCGCCGACGGCGACGGCGGACCGGGCGCGGTGCGCGGCGTCGCCGTCGATGATCTTGAACGCCACGCCGATGCCGGAGGTGTGGCCCATGCCGAAGTAGCCTTCGGCGCCGCCCTTGGCGACGATGGTGTTTTCGGAAGCGCGCATAAGGTCGGTATCGACCCGTCCGTGGCTGCCGCCGACCAGCTCGGGATGCGCGCGCATCGCATCGCCGACCGCTTTCAGCGCATGGCGCCAGGGGTCCGGGACTGCCTGTGGTCGGCCGAGCAACGCGAACCCGCGCGCGAGGTTGCCCAGTGGCACGCCGTAGGCGGGGGCGCTACAGCCGTCGATGCCCATTGGCAGATGTGTCGCATCGAGCTTCAGGACGTCGACGAGCGTCTCGCGGATCACCAATTGCGCGGTGTGGGTTGGATCGATGTAGCCGTCGAGTGGGGCGCCGAGCAGGCGCGCGAGGGCGAGCATGCCCGCGTGCTTGCCCGAACAGTTGTTGTGCACCGCGCTGGGCGCCTCTCCTCGCTCCTCCAGCTTCGCCGCCGAATCCTCATCCGCTGGCGGGTGCACGCCGCATAGCAGCGCGTCCTGGCTGGCGCCGATCTTTTCGAGTAGGCCGCACACCGCCTCGATGTGGATCGCTTCGCCGCTGTGGCTGGCCGAGGCGATCGCCAAATCGCGCGACTCGAGGCCGAACCGCTCTACGCCACCTCTTGCCACAAGCGCCAGAACCTGAAATGGCTTGAGCGATGAACGTGGAAAGCTGACGAGGCGCGGATCGCCGATCGATGCGCGCACATGGCCTTCGGCGTCGACAACTACGACAGCGCCGTGGTGCACGCTTTCGACGATGCCCCCGCGGGTGGTCTCGACCAGCACTTCGTAGGCGGACACTGCACTGACACGGTACCGCGAGGCCTCGCTTCGTCGCGCCTACGCCGCCGTCATTCCACGTGCCGCGCGAAGCTGCAAAAGATTTTTCTCTTCCAGAGGGTGGATGTGGGTCAACGTGCGTAGTGGGTCAACGTGCGTAGTATTAGGACACCGCCGTGGGCCGCACCTTGCTTGCCGTGCACGCCCACCCGGACGACGAGACCATCTCGACTGGCGGTATCCTGGCGCGTTACAGCGCCGAAGGCGTGCGCACCGTCGTGGTCACGTGCTCGACTGGCGATCTGGGCGAAGTCTCAGATCCGGACCTGCTCGGCAACATGGGGGTAGGCGGCTTGCGCCAAAAGGAGCTGGCGCAGGCCATGGCCGTGCTGGGTGTGCAGCGCGCTGTGAGCCTGGGCTACGGCGATTCGGGCATGCCAGGGTGGCCGGAGAATCATCGCCGAGGCTCGTTGTGGGCTACCCCTCTCGAGGAGGTGGTCGACCGGCTGTTGCCCGTAATCGAAGAAGAGCGGCCGGACGTGCTCGTGACGTACGACGAGACGGGCGGCTACAGCCATCCGGACCATGTCAAAACGCACGAAGTTGCGCTGGCCGCGGGTCGTCGAGCCGCGATACCGAAGCTGTACTTCGTGCGCTATCCGCTGCAATGGTCGCGCGCATTCGTAGCCGCACTGCGGGCTGAAGGCATCCCCGCGCCGGCCAGTGCGCCGACCGGCGCGAACGCCGGGCCCGACGTCGTCGAGATCGGCGTACCCGATCAGCTGGTGACCACCGCCGTCGACGTGGCGGCCTTTGTGCCCCAGAAGCGCGCAGCGTTGGCGTGTCACCAGTCGCAGATGCCGCCGTCGCATTTTCTGATGCGCATGTCCACTGACGTCGCCGCGCGATTCTGGGCACGCGAATACTTTTCACTCGAGGCCGGATCGACCACAACCCCACCCGGCGAGCTCGAGTTGGACCTGTTCGACGGGCTCGAGTGATGCCGCCTCAGTTCGACATCGAGGGGACCGTGCGCGCACTGACCTGGATGCTCGTGGGCGCCTCGATCGTGGGAATGCTGGCCTACCGCGCCCACATTCCATACGCCGTCGCGCTCGTGCTGGGCGGCTTGATCGTCGAAGAGAGCGGCCTCATCGCGGTGCCGCATCTCGAGCCCGGCGTCCTGCTGTTCGTGCTGCTGCCGCCGCTGCTGTTCGACGCGTCGTTCCGGCTCGACGATCGCGAGCTGCGCAGTGTGGCTCATCCAGTCTGGCTGCTGGCGTTGCCCGGCACGCTGGTGACGGCGTTTATCGTCGGCGGCAGCGTCTCGGTTGTCCTCCGCCTGCCGCTGGAAGTAGGCCTCCTGTTCGGCAGCATCGTCTCGGCGACGGACCCGGTCGCGGTGGTGGCCGTGTTCCGCAGCCTGCACGCGCCGGCGCGCCTGTCGGTCATCGCCGAGGCTGAAAGTCTGATCAACGACGGCATCGCCATCACCATGTACACCGTGCTCATCGGCCTGGTTACCGCGGGGCAGGCCGATTTGATGGCCGGCACGGGTCTGTTCGTGCGCCAGGTGGTCGGGGGGATCACCATCGGCACGGTGATGGCCGTCGGATTTTCGCGTCTGGCGGCAACCATCGACGATCACTCGATCGAGATGACGCTCTCGACGGCGCTCGCATACGGCAGCTACCTCGTCGCGCAGTCGTTCGACACCTCGGGCGCGCTGGCATGCGTCGCGGCCGGGTTGATCCACGGCAGCTATGGGCGGCGGGTGGGCATGACTGAGTCGACCACGCGTTTGCTGGACGACCTGTGGGAGTACTTCGGCTTCATCGCCAACGCCATCGTGTTCATGCTGGTCGGCTTCAGCGCCAACTTGCGCAGCCTGGTTGCCGAGGCCTGGCCGGTCGCGACGGGCATCGTCGTGGTGCTGCTGGCGCGAGTCATCATCGTGCTGACTGTCCCGCAACCCCTGCGGCGCATCGACATCAGCCGCGCAGAGCGCACGGTGCTGGTCTGGGGCGGCCTGCGCGGCGCACTGACGATCACGCTCGCGTTGGCCGTGCCGCCCCAGGTCGCCGAACGCCAGCTCTTACTGACGATGGCGTTTGGCGTCGTATTGTTTACGCTGCTGGTGCAGGGCATGACCCTACCGCTGGTGGTGCGCCGGGCTGGGCTGGCCCAAACGAGCTAGGGTATAGCTACTGCTGGATGAAGGCGCAGTTGAACGACCCCAACGCAACCAGCTTGGCCGAAGCGCGCGAACGAGGCTCGATCACGCTCGAGCAGTTGATGGAGCTTGCCTCGGGCTCGCCGGTCAATCTCGACGAAGCGCGCGAGCTGGCGCATGAAGTTGGCATCGAGCTGAACGAGGGCAACGGCGATCCCTGGGAGCATCTGGAGCGCTTCGCCGACGAGGGGCCAGAGGCGTTTCGTGAAACGCGCGAGGGGCCGGCGCCGGCACAGGAAGTTGTGCTCGGCGATCCGGCGACGATGTACCTGGGCGAGATCAGCCGCACGCCGCTGTTGACCGCGGACGAGGAGGTCCAGCTGGCGCAGGAGCGCGACGCCGGTCGGGAAGCTCAGGCGCGGCTGGACACGGGTGAGGACGACCCGCACGTGCACGAGCTGGTGCGGCGCGGTGAAGCCGCGCGTCAGCGCCTTATCGAGTCCAACCTGCGCCTCGTGGTTGCTGTCGCGAAGAAGTACCTCGGCCGCGGCCTGTCGTTCCTCGACCTGGTTCAGGAGGGCAACCTCGGGCTGCAGAAGGGCGTCGATAAGTACGACTGGCGCAAGGGCTTTCGGTTTTCAACGTATGCCTACTGGTGGATACGCCAGGCGATCACGCGTGCGGTCGCCGAACAGGCGCGCACGATTCGGCTACCCGCGCATGTCTTCGAACTGCTGAGCAAGCTGTACAGCGTCATGCGATCGCTGCAGGTCGAGCTCGGCCGAGCGCCGACGACTGGTGAGATCGCGCAGCGGCTGGGGGTGACTGAGGACAAGGTGCGCGACGCGTTTCGCGCGGCGCGGGTGCCGATCTCGCTCGACGTGCCGATCGGCGAGGACGCGACTGCGACGCTGAGCGACATCATCGCCGATGTCGGCACACCGGCGCCGGCCGAGGAAGTCGAAGACTCGATGCTGTCCTCGAGCATGCTGCGCGCGCTGGGTGAATTCCTGACACCGCGCGAGGCGGACGTGATTCGACTGCGCTACGGGCTCGATCGCGACGGCACCGAGCGGACCCTCGGCGAGGTCGGCCAGGAGCTGGGCATCAGTCGCGAGCGCGCGCGCCAGGTCGAGGTCGAAGCGCTGGCCAAACTGCGGCGCACTGGATCGTTCCGCGAGCAGTTCGGCGACTACGCGCGCTGATGGACCTGCTGCAGGAACAGATCGACTACTACCGCGCGCGGGCGGGCGAGTATGACGAGTGGTGGCTGCGGCACGGTCGATATGACCGCGGGCCCGAGGACAACGCATGCTGGTTCTCCGAGACCGCCGAATTAGACGCTGCGTTGGATGCGTTCAGGCCGGCCGGTCGCGTGCTGGAGCTGGCGTGTGGCACAGGCCTATGGTCGCGCAACCTCGCTCGCTACGCCAACACGCTGACACTGGTCGACAGCTCGCCCGAGGTTCTGGCCATCAATGCTTCACGCGTGGAGCACCCGATGGTGAGGCATGTCCAGGCCGACCTGTTCGATTGGCGCCCACACGAGCAGTTCGACGTGGTGTTTTTCAGCTTCTGGTTGTCGCATGTGCCGCTCGACCGATTCGAGGCGTTCTGGGCGATGGTCCAACAGTGCCTGGCACCAAACGGCCGGGTGTTCTTCATCGACTCGCTGTACGACGAGCGCAGCACGGCGCGCGATCATCAGCTCCACGGGCCGTCCGCGACGACGATCGACCGAAAGCTGAACGACGGGCGCGCGTACCGCATCTTCAAGGTGTTCTATCGCGCCGGCGATCTGCAACAGCGGCTGGAGCAGCTCGGCTGGCGGGCCGACGTGCGGCGCACGGACAGGTACTTTCTGCACGGCGTCGCGAGGCGCTAACGGGGGTGTCACCAGCCGCCCCGCAAGTTCGTTTGCGTCCCGATGTGGCCGAAGCGCTGGCCTGGGGTCGGCCCATCGTCGCGCTCGAATCGACGCTGATCGCGCATGGCCTACCCCGACCGGACAATCTCGGGCTGGCCCGCGAGCTCGAAGAGATTGTGCGCGCCGAAGGTGCCGTTCCGGCCACGATCGGCGTGATCCGCGGTGTGCCCACGGTGGGACTGTCCGAGGATGAAATCGAGCGCATCGCGACCATCGACGTGTCCAAGCTGAGCGTGCGCGACCTGGCCATAGCCGTGGCGCAGGGCGGTGATGGAGCGACGACCGTCGCCAGCACCGCGTTTCTGGCCGCGCAAGCGGGCATTCGACTGTTCGCCACGGGCGGCCTCGGTGGTGTGCATCGCGAGGCGCGCGAGACGTGGGACGAATCTGCCGATCTGGTCACGCTCAGTCAGACGTCGATCGCGGTCGTGTGCGCCGGAGTCAAGTCGATCCTGGACGTCGGCGCGACAATGGAGCGGCTCGAGAGTCTGAACGTGACGGTCGTGGGCTACGGCACGCGTCGATTTCCTGGCTTCTACCTCGCCGACAGTGGCTACCCGCTGGACTGGTGTGTCGAGACACCAGAGGCGGCGGCTGAGGTGGTGCTGGCACAGACTGGCATCGGACTCGATCGGTCTGGAGTCGTCATTGCCAACCCAGTGCCGCTGGCGGAGCAATTGGACCCCGAGCTACACCAGCGTGTCCTGGAAGCGGGTTTGGCCGCGGTGCAGCGCGAGGGCATCCGCGGCAAGGCGGTCACGCCGTTTTTGCTGGACTACTTCCGCGCCGAGACCGGCGGCGCAAGCGTGCAGGTCAATTTGTGCCTGGTGCGCAACAACGCGCGGCTGGCGGCCCAGATCGCGTGCGCTATGTGACGCTGCGCCAATCGCCACCAGCGCGCAGGGTGTCGGCCAGTCGACGGGCGAGGTCCATTGCTCGTTCGGCCAGGTCCGGCGCGACGGCGCCCACGCGAACCACGGTGGCCAGGTCTTCTTCGTCGACGATCTGCACGCGGCCATCGGCGAAACGCGCGACGTCCACTTCGAGGTCGGTGTAGCGCACGCGGCCCGGGCTGAGCTCCGCGGGCGTCTGGATGTTGAACAATTCGCCGATTGTTCGGCCGTCGGCGCGGAAGTAGGTCCTCCGCAGGACCCAGCCCTGGTCGACCACTTCGATTGTTCCGTGGTCACCGGCCAGCATTCTGTCGCCCAGCGTGTCGTAGCGCCCGCCTGCAGTAAACGTGCGCCGAATGGTCAGCAGGCCGTCCTGCCAACTGTCGACGACACCCGTCGCGCGGATCGTGCTCTTCCACGGCTTGACGTGTTCCAGCGTCACCCGGTCACCAGGTTTGAACACTAGCGGGTACCGTAACGGCGTGAGCGAGCGCGACTACGCGTTCGAGACGCTGGCCATTCACGCGGGAGTCGACGAAGCCGACCAGACTGGCGCGTTGGTGCCGCCGATCTATCCATCGGTCGGGTACGCGCGGGCCGGCCTCGACGCGCCACGCGAGTACATCTATTCACGTCGTGATAACCCTACTCGCGCCGCCCTCGAACATGCTTTGGCGCGCTTGCATGGCGCTCAGCGCGCCGTCGCCTTCGGGTCGGGCATGGCCGCCGTCACCGCTGTGGGTCAGTTGCTGCCCGCGGGCAGTCATGTCCTGTTGCCGGACGACGTCTACGGCAACACGCACCGCTTGTACACGCTGATTCTGCCCGAACAGCAGATCGAGGTCGATTTCGTCGACTACACCGATGGCTCGGCCGTCCAGCGACTGCTGCGGCCGACCACTCGCTTGTTGTGGGTCGAGACGCCGACGAATCCAACGCAGAACATCGTCGATCTGGACGTCATTGCTCGGATTGGGCACGCTCATGGCGCGCTGGTAGCGGTCGACAACAGCTGGCTGTCGCCCTACTTCCAGACGCCGCTTGCGTTCGGCGTCGACCTGGTCGTCGAAAGCACAACCAAGTACCTGAACGGCCACGATGACGTGCTGAGCGGCGCCGTGCTGACCAATGACCGCGCGCTGGGGGAGCGGCTCGCATTCTTGCAATATGTAGGCGGCGCGGTGCCCAGCCCGTTCGACTGCTGGCTCGTACTGCGCGGGTTGAAGACGCTGGCGGTGCGCATGGATCGGCACGCTTCCAATGCGCTAGCTGTGGCGCGCTTCCTCCAGGGGAATCCATCGGTTGAGCGCGTCTACTACCCAGCCCTGCCCGAGCACCCCGGCTACGAAGTCGCCCAGCGTCAGATGCGCGGCGCGGGCGGCATGGTCTCGTTCGAGGTACGCGGCGATCGCGAGACCGCGCGGCAAGTCGCGGAGCGTACTCACCTCTTCCGTCTCGCCTCAGGCTTCGGCGGGGTCGAGTCGCTCATAGCGCATCCGCTGACGATGACCCACGCCAGCCAGGTAGGCACCGATATCGCGCCCAGCGACCGTCTTTTGCGACTGTCAGTAGGCATCGAATCGGTGACCGACCTTCTGGCCGACCTCGCCCAGGCGCTATCAGTCGTTTAGTTACTGGCGCCAGAGGCCCAGGGCGAGAGCGAGCCAGCCCAGGAGCAGGCCGACGCCGCCGACCGGGGTGATGGCGCCTAGCCAGCGGGTGTCCGTCAGGGCGAGCAGGTACAGGCTGCCTGAGAACAGGACGGTGCCGGCGATGAAGAGCCAGCCGGCGGCGGTCAGCCAGGGGGAGCCGTCGACCGAGAAGCGCGCCAGCAGGATGCCCACGGCCAGCAGCGCCAGCGCGTGGTACATCTGGTACGTCACGCCGGTCTGGAAGGTGTCAAGCAGACTCGCGGACAGCCGGTCACGCAGTGCGTGGGCGCCGAAGGCTCCCAACGCGACAGCCACGAAGCCGCTCAGCGCGGCGATGGTGATGAACACGCGGTCCATGGCGCGCTGTCATCGTAGCTGCAGGTGTCGCCGCCACGAGTCCGTCCAGCCGCGGGCCGGTGCAAGCTCGGCAGGTGCGAATCGATCCCCGAGATCGTGCAGCAGCGCTCCGCCGGCCCAGGCATAGAACGCGGCCATGTGCGGGCCAGGCGGGCCATAGCCAAGCCGCCAGAACGATTCGAACGCCAGGCGAGCGATGCGCTGGGCGGGATCGTCGAGCGGCGGCGCGAGGCGCAGGATGCTCACCGTGCGCGCGAAGTCAGCGCGCGGATCGCCGGCGTGGGCGTTCGTCCAGTCGATGACCGCCGAGGTCCGCCGTTCCTCGACCAGGACATTGAACGGGTGGAAGTCCATGTGCAGCAGCCGATCGGGCATCAGCGGGATCGAACGCAGATGGGCGGCTAGTGGCTGGTCGGCTGGCCGGGGCCAATCGATCCAGCCCGCGCGCAGCCCGACCGGTGCCTGGACGGCATGGAGGCGGCGGTGAAGACGGCCGAGGGCGAAGCTGAGTCTTGGCAACAGCCAGGGCTGCAGGCGCACTGCGTCGGCCATGACGCGGCCGGGGCACCAGTCGATGAGTAGCGCTGGGCGATCGTCATACGTGCCGATGGCATGCACGCTCGGCACCGGGATGCCTGCCCGGCCAGCGGCATGCATGACCGATACTTCGCGCTGCAGGACAGGCAATTCGTGTGCGCGAAAGGCGCGCAGCGCGTACGAGCATGTGGTGGTCTCGAGCCGCCACACGCTCGTCGCAAATCCGCCCGTGGCCGCGATCAGGCCACGCGCAAGCTCGGGCCGAATCACGGGCTCATTGTCACAGGCGGGGCATCCGCCGCCTGGCCGGCGGCGCCGACGGCCTGTTCAGTCTCGGGCGTGACCGGGAAGTGCCCATTGTGCGAGTAGTACGCGATGCGCAGCCGGCGCAGGTCGGTCTCGAGCGGCGATCGAAGTGGCGCGGGCCCCGTGCGCGGGTCGCGCCCGTCCGGTCCGCTAAGCACCTCGAGTACCAGCACGAGGTCTTCGACGTAGCGCGCCAGCGGCCCGACGTGATACAGCGTGCCGACCACGCCCAGGGCGGGCGGGAATGTGCCGCTCGTCGGCACACGACCGAGCGTCGGCTTGAGACCGGCGTTGCCGCAATAGTGGGCCGGCACGCGGATGCTGCCGCCAACGTCCGTACCAAGGCCCAACGCCGAGGCGCCTGAGGCGATCAGGGCGGCTTCGCCGCCGCTGCGGTGCACCTTATCGCCTTCGGCGGACTATTCGTGGCGGTGCCGCGGCGCATGCTAGCCTGCCCATCCACCGACCAATGGCAACGACGGCAGAGGTTCGGCTTACCGCGACTGCTCCGTCCTGGACGACCACGGCCGGCTCGGTGGCTACGGGCATCTGGCGGCACGCCATCTTGCGCGCCCTGGTCAAAGCCGTTGCGACGATCTATGTCGTCAGCACCTTTACCTTTGTCATCGTCCGGCTCATGCCGGGCAATCCGATCGAGATCTACATCGACAAACTGGTTACCGAGCAGCTGCTGTCGTACGAGGACGCGCTCGCGACGGCGACGGGCAAGTTCTCGGTTGACCTGAAAAAGCCGATCCACGAGCAATACATCAGCTACCTGGGCAACCTGGCCCGCGGCGACCTCGGCTCGTCGATCCTGTCCGAGGGCACGCCGGTCACGGCGCTGCTGCTGCGCTACCTGCCGTGGACGGTCTTTGCCGTCGGCACCGGCCTGATGCTGAGCTTCCTGATTGGCATCAGCCTCGGTCTGGTCACCGCGCTCAAGCGCAACTCGCCGACCGATCACATCGTGTCGTCCGTCAGCGCCGTGGTCAGCTCCATCCCGGACTACTTGATCGGCATCCTGCTGGTCGTGTTCCTGGGCGTACAGCTGAGATGGCTGCCCATCACACAGATGCGCGGTGTGCTGTCGCCCGGAATTCAGCCCGGCTTTTCCTTCGAGTTCATTCGCGACGCCTTTTTCCATGCGTGTCTGCCCATCGTCACGTACGTGCTGACGCATACGGGCATCTGGATGCTGACCATGAAGAACAGCACGCTCGCTGCGCTCGAGGAGGATTACGTGACCGCGGCGCGGGCACGCGGGCTCTCCGAACGGCGCATCACGACGGCCTATGTCGGTCGCAACGCGATCCTGCCGCTATTCACCCAGTTCACCATCTCGGCCGGCTTCATCCTGGGCGGGGCGTTGTTCATCGAGTTCATCTTCGTCTACCAGGGCCTGGGCTGGCTGCTCTACAACAGCATCAATCAGCGCGACTACCCGATCATGCAGGGTGTTTTCCTGCTGATCACGGTGTCGGTGGTCGTGGCCAACCTGCTGGCTGACCTGGTGTACACCAAGCTCGACCCACGGATCGGCCGCGGATGACGGCGACCCTCGACTTCCTGCGTTTGCTGCGCTCGCGGCCCGTCGGCCTGGCGGGCCTGATCGGGATCGTGCTGTTCGTCGCCGTCAGCTTCGTCGGACCCGTGCTGGTTCCGCTGGATACGAAGGTCGATCTGACGGCAATCTACGCGGGGCCGTCGTTCGCCCACCTGCTGGGGACGGACTACCAGGGCCGCGACGTGCTCAACCAGATCATCTGGGGCGGCCGCGACATCATGATCGTCGCCTTTCTGGCGGCGCTGCTGTCCACGCTCATCGCGGTCACGTTCGGCTCGCTCGGTGCGGTGGTCGGTGGTGCGCTCGACTCGGCCATCCTGGCCATCACCGATGTGATCCTGACCATTCCGAGGCTGCCACTGCTGGTCGTACTGGCCGCGCTGCTGCGCCTGAACTCGATTCTCATCCTGGCGTTGATCGTCGGTGCGCTGGCCTGGCCGAGTTTGCTGCGTGCCGTGCGCGCGCAAGTGCTGTCGCTCAAGGAACGCGAGTTCGTCGAAGCCGCCAGAGCGCTTGATCTTGGACTCGGACACATCATCTTCGCCGAGATCCTGCCTAACATGCGCAGCTACATCGCGATCAGCTTCATCCTGGCCATGACGCAGGCGATTTACGCCCAGGCGGGCCTGATCTTCCTCGGCCTGGTGCCACTGTCAGGCACGAACTGGGGCGTGATGATCAACCTGGCCTGGGTACGCGGAGCCGTGTTCTTCCGCGACAGCTTGCCGTACATTCTGTCGCCCGTGCTTGCGATTGCCCTGTTTCAGCTCGCCCTGGTGTCGCTGGCCTCCGCGCTCGAGGACATCTTCAATCCGCGCCTGCGCAGCGCCTCATGACCATTCTCGACGTCGAGCATCTGTCGATCGCCTACCAGACTCGACGCGGGCCCGTGCAAGCGGTGCGCGACGTCTCGTTCGAGCTGGAGCAGGCTGAGACGCTGGCCATCATCGGCGAAAGTGGCTCAGGCAAGACCACCCTGGCGCAGAGCCTGGTGCGCCTGTCGCCGCGCAGCGCCAGAGTCACGACTGGCCGCATCCTCTACCGCTCACCTGAGGGTCGGCAGGTCGACGTTCGAACACTCGATCAAGATGCACTGCGGAAGTACCGCTGGCAGAGCTGCGCGCTCGTGTTCCAGTCGGCGCTGAACGCCTTCAACCCCGTGCTGACCATTCGCGAGCACTTCTTCGATACGGCACACGCCCATGGTGCACAGGGCGTGCGTGAGCGCGCGGTCGAGCTGCTGGATATGGTCGGTCTGGACGCACGGCGGGTGCTGCCGGCGTTCCCGCACGAGCTCAGTGGCGGAATGCGCCAGCGGGTGCTCATCGCGCTCGGCCTGCTGCTCTCGCCGCAGATCCTGATCCTGGACGAGCCGACGACCGCCCTGGACATCCTGACCCAGCGCCAGGTGATCGATCTGCTGCGCAGCTTGAAGGAACGACTCGGGTTCGCCCTGGTGTTCATCTCACACGACCTGTCGCTGGCTGCCGAGCTTGCCGATCGGGTCATCACCATGTACGCCGGGCGCATCGTCGAGACCGCCACCGTGGCCGACCTGTTCTACCGCCCGCGGCACCCGTACTCGCTGGGCCTGCTGCGCGCCGTGCCGCGCGTTTCAGGTGCACTGGGCAATCTGGATTCGATTCCGGGGTCGCCGCCGGACCTGATTCGCCTGCCGCCGGGCTGCTCGTACCACGCGCGCTGCCCGTTTGGCATCGACGACTGCCTGACCGCCGAGCCACCGCTGCTGGACGTGGACACGCCGGCACACCGCGCCGCGTGCATTCGCTGGCAGGAGGTCGCCGCCACGGTGCCATCGTTCGAACCTGCTGCTGTAGGCGTATGAGCACGCCGGCGTTGGTCGAGCTGGATCGCGTCTCACGCCGCTTCGAGACGCCGGGTGGCACGTTGACCGCGGTCGACGACGTCTCATTGGCGGTGCGGCCGGCCGAGATTGTGTGCCTGGTCGGCGAGAGCGGCTGTGGCAAGACGACGACGGGTCGATTGCTTACTGGACTGACCAGGCCAAGCGCCGGCCGCGTGCTGTTCCAGGGCCAGGACGTCTGGCGCGCCCGGGGCGCCGAATTCAGCGCATTCCGACGTGCCGTGCAGATCGTGCATCAGGACCCGTATGCCTCGCTGAACCCAACGCGAACCGTCTTTCAGACGTTGAGCGCGCCGTTGGACCGGCACCGTCTGACGCGCGGGCCAGCTACTCGCAAGCGGGTCACCGAGCTGCTGAAGCTGGTCGACCTGACTCCGCCTGAGGACTTCGTCGACAAATACCCGCACCAGCTCAGCGGCGGCCAACGGCAGCGTGTGTCGATTGCTCGCGCGCTCACGGTCGAGCCACGTTTCATCGTCGCCGACGAAGCGGTGTCGATGGTCGACGTCTCGATTCGGATAAGCCTGCTCAACGTGTTGCTTCGGCTACGCGATCAGCTCGGCATGTCGTGTGTGCTGATTACGCACGACCTGGCCGTGGCGCGCTACTTTGGTCGCCAGGGTCGGATCGGCGTCATGTACCTCGGCCGGTTGGTCGAAGTCGGTGAGACGGAGCACCTCGTTGCCGACCCGGCTCATCCGTACACCGCGGCGCTCATCGCGGCTATCCCCGAGGCCGATCCGCTACTCACGCGGGGCAAGACCCGGGTGCCCTTGCGCAGCGCCGAGGTACCGAGTTTGTTGCACCTGCCCGCGGGCTGCTCCTTTCATCCACGCTGCCCACGTTTCGAAGCCGGCCTGTGCGACA
>DASXRR010000507.1:0-4606 GCA_036506475.1 Chloroflexota bacterium | reverse complement strand
GGGCGGGCCGATGTGCGCCAGATACCCGCTGCCGTGCGGATTGCGCACCAACGCAGCCGGCACCACGGGCGAGCCCGTGCGTAAGGCAAGCGTGGCCGCGCCGCCGGGCACACGCGTCGCGCGACCAAAAAAGGTGACGGGTACGCCCTCATCGGCCAGCGGTCGGTCGACGAGTACGGCCAATCCCTCACGCTTGCGCAGCGCCGAGAGCATCTCGCGTACCCCAGACTCGATGGGTATCGCCTTGATCCCAGCGGCGACCCGCGTGCGCTGCACGCGCTCGTTCCAGCGCGCCGGTTGGAGCGTCTCGACCAGGGCGCTCACAGGCCGACCACTCGCCGCGAACGCCGCACCCGCCAGGTCCCAGTTGCCAATGTGGCCGGTCGCAAAGACCACGCCCTTGCCGACCTCGAATGCCGCGTCCACGTGCTCCCAGCCATCGATCTTGATGCTGTCGCGTAGCTCACGCTGATTGACGTGCGGCATGCGCACCAGATCGACCATATAGCGCGCATAGTTGGCAAACGCGGCGCGGGTCAGTCGCTGTGCCTCGCCCGGATCGCCATTGGGTCCCAGAACTTGCTGCATGTTGCCCGTCGCCCGCGCCACGTACCCCCGGGCAAACAGCCGCAGCGCCAGCGGCGTACCCCAGCCGACCACGTTGTAGGCCAGACGCACCGGAATGAAGCGCATCGCAAACGTGGCCGCGACGTGGATCCAATAGATCAAACGTCCGAAGTTTACCCGCTGCCTTCTGGTAGAATCCGCGCGAGCTCATGACTGTGCCTGCCGACGAGCTGCGCGCCACGCTCGAGGCCCTCCAGGACCGCATCTCCACGCTGCTGGTGCGTCTTTGACGCGCCTGGCAAGCAGACTCGCCTGAACGAGCTCGATTCCCAGGCGGCGTCGCCAGATCTGTGGTCCGACCAGAACGCCGCCCAGCAGGTGATGCGTGAGCTGTCGACGCTGCGCGACGAGCTCCAACCGTGGCTGGACGTCGATCGGGGCGTCAAGGACAGCCTGGAACTGGTCGAGCTGGCCGCGCTCGAAATCGATCAGACCGTGCTGCGGGAGGTCCAGGCCGAGGCCGAACGGCTGACGGCCGAGGTAGACAAGCTCGAGTTCAAGCTCAGGCTGAATGGGCCATACGACCGTTCAGATGCCATCGTGACGATTACCGTCGGCCTGGGCGGCGTCGATGCCCAGGACTGGACGCAAATGCTCATGCGCATGTACCTGCGCTGGGGGGAGCGACACAACTACCAGACCGACATCCTCGACCAGGCCGAAGGCGAAGAAGCAGGACTCAAGAGCGTAACGATGAGCTTCCGCGGTCCATTTGCCTATGGCTACCTCAAGGGCGAACGCGGCAATCATCGCCTGGTGCGACTGTCGCCGTTCGATCAGGCCCATCGTCGGCAGACCTCGTTCTCGCGCGTCGAAGTCATGCCCGACGTCGGCGAAGCGGCCCAGGTCGAAGTCAAGGACGAGGATGTCGAGTTCGAGGCCTACCGCGCAGGCGGGCCCGGTGGCCAGAACGTCAACAAGGTCAGCACCGCGGTCCGCTTGCGGCACAAGCCGACCAATATCGTCGTCACCGCGCAAACCGAACGATCGCAGCTGCAGAACCGCGAAAACGCGATGCGCTTGCTCAAGAGCCGCCTGGTCGAGCTCGAGCTCGAGAAGCGCGAGGTCGAGATGGCCCAGCTGCGCGGCGAGCACATCGACGCCAGCTTCGGCACCCAGATTCGGAGCTATGTGCTGCACCCATACACGATGGTCAAGGACCTGCGCACCGAGCACGAGACGACCAACGTCAACGCGGTGCTCGACGGCGACCTGGACCCGTTCATCGAGGCCTACCTGGCCTGGAGCGTAGGCCGTGCCGAAGCAGCCGCCTGAGATTGTTCTGGTCGATTACGGCGCGGGCAACATGCGCAGCGTGCAGCGTGCGCTGGAAGCGGTCGGCCAGCAGCCGCTGGTGACCAGCGACCCGCGCGATCTTCAGGACGCACGCGGGATCGTCCTGCCCGGAGTGGGCTCGGCCCAGGACGCGATGCGGGCTCTGGCGCGGCTCGACCTGATCGCCTCGCTGCGCGACTATGCCGCGTCCGGGCGACCGTTCCTGGGCGTATGCGTCGGCCAGCAGCTACTGTTCGATGGCAGCGAAGAGGGCGGTGGCGTGCAGTGCCTGGGCATCCTGCCCGGCATGGTGCGCCGTTTTCCGAGCGATCGTGGTCTGAAGGTGCCGCAGATCGGTTGGAACACCGTCTGGCTCAAATACGACCATCCGCTGCTCGAGGGCATTCCCAACGCCAGCTACTTCTACTTCGTGCACTCGTATTATGTCGACCCCGCGGAGCGTGAGATGACCCTGGGCGAGACCGAATACGGCATCGACTTCGCCAGCATCGTCGCGCGCGAGAACGTCGTCGCCACGCAGTTCCATCCCGAAAAGAGCGCCGACCTGGGGCTGCGGCTGTACGCAAACTTCGCGCGCATTTGTCATTCTGAGGCGGAGCCGAAGAATCCGCTTGCTTGGGCGTATCGGCCCACGGATCCTTCGCTGCGCTCAGGATGACACGTGGAACCAATACCCGCGATTGACATTCGCGGCGGGCGCTGCGTCCGCCTGGTGCTGGGCGACTTCAATCGCGAGACGCGCTATGGCGATGATCCGGTGGCCATGGCCCAGCGCTGGCAGGACCAGGGAGCGTCGCGGCTGCATGTGGTCGATCTGGATGGTGCGCGCGACGGCGTGCGCGCCAACGCTGGCGTCATTAGCCGTCTGATCGCCGCGGTCAAGGTGCCAGTGCAAGTCGGTGGGGGCATCAGGACGCTCGACGACGCGCACGACCTACTCCACGCCGGTGCCGAGCGCGTTGTCATGGGCACAACGGCCGTAGAACACAGTGACCAGATTGGTCATTGGGTCAGTGCATTAGGCGCGGCCCGATTGATCGTTGCGGTGGATGCCAGCGCTGACCATGTTGCCGCACGTGGCTGGCAGGTAACGAGTGCTATTGAGCTGCTGCCGTTTTGCCATCAACTAAAGGCCATGGGCGTGCAGCGCGTCCTGTATACCGATGTCGCGCGTGACGGCATGCAGTCGGGGCCAAATGTGGAACGCACCCGCGAGGTGGCTCAGGTGTTGAACGTCATTGCCAGTGGTGGCGTAGCGAATGTGGACGATCTGAGAGCGTTGGCGAAAGCAGGCGCGGAAGCGGCAGTGATCGGTACCGCGCTGTATACGGGCGCGCTTAGCCTCGAAGAGGCGTTAGCGTGCTGACGCGGCGCATCATCCCGTGCCTCGACGTCGACCGCGGCAAAGTGATCCGCGGCGTGAAGTTCTCGGCCGACAAGGTCGTCGGCGATCCTGTCGAGCTGGCCGCGCAGTACAACCGCCAGGGCGCCGACGAGCTGGTCTTCTATGACATCACCGCGTCGGCCGAGGAGCGGGGCTTGATCCTGAACGTGCTCGAGCGCGCCGCGAGCGAGGTGTTCATTCCACTGACCGTCGGCGGCGGCGTGCGCACCGCCGATGACGTCAAGACCCTCCTGCGCGCGGGCGCCGATAAAGTCAGCGTCAACACCCAGGCCGTGCTCAACCCGAAGCTGATTGCCGAAGGCGCCGATCGCTTCGGCTCGCAGTGCATCGTGCTGTCGATGGACGTGCGCTGGAACGGCGAACGCGACTTCTACGAGATCGTCACGCATGGCGGGCGCAACGCCACCGGTATGGAAGTGATCGAGTGGGCCACGCGTGGCATAGAGCTAGGCGCGGGCGAGCTCGTGGTCAATAGCATCGACGCCGATGGCACACGCGACGGCTACGAGCTGCGTCTGACACGCATGGTCGCCGAGGCGGTGCCCGTGCCGGTTGTCGCCTCGGGCGGTGCAGGCAAGCTCCAGGATCTGTACGACGTGCTCGACGAGGGCAAGGCCGACGCGGCGCTGGCCGCCAGCATCTTCCACTTCGGCGACTTTACGGTCGGCGACGCCAAGCGCTACCTGGCCGAACGCGGCATGCCGATGCGCGTATGACACTGTCGTTCGGCAAGAACGGTCTCGTGGCCGCCATCGCGCAGCATCACCAATCGGGCCAGATCCTGATGGTTGGCTACGCCACTCGCGAAGCCATCGACAAGACGCTCGAGACGGGCCACGCCTGGTTTTTCTCGCGGTCGCGCCAGCGGCTATGGGAAAAGGGCGAGACCAGCGGTAACTACCTCGAGATCAAGGGCATCCGTGTTGATTGCGACGGCGACGCGCTCATCTATCTGTGCGCACCGCACGGTCCGACCTGCCACACCGGGTCGCCGAGCTGCTTCTTCAACACGCTCGACGAGATGCCTCGGGGCGAAACCGACGGCGAGGCGGCTGCCGTCTTGTTCGACACCATTCGCCAGCGTCAGACCGCCGACCCTGACACGTCCTACGTAGCGAAGTTGCTGGCGCAGGGTGTCGACCGCATAGGCAAGAAGATCGGCGAAGAAGCGACCGAAGTCGTGATTGCAGCCAAGAATGCCGACAAAGCCGAAGTCGCCCACGAAATCGCCGACCTGTGGTTCCACACCTTCGTGCTGCTCGCCCAGCAGGGCATGCA
>DASXRR010000506.1:0-1829 GCA_036506475.1 Chloroflexota bacterium | reverse complement strand
GGCCCCAACGACGACTGCTCGCCTGCGTTGTGCGGCCGGCTGCGCGCGATTCATCTCGTCAGTGCTCCAACTGGCGGCCCAGTAATCTGGCACTTGCACGCGCGTCGATGCGAGACATAAGGGCCCTATTGGCACAGTGTTGTGAGATATGCCCCAGCACGCGGGCTTCGGAGTCTATGTCCTGAGCGGCTGGAGTGGACGCTAGTAACGGAGCAGGCTCAGACCGCAGGTCGACTATGAACGATGAACCGAGAATCGGGCTTGGTCTCGTTGTTGCGCTTGCGCTGTGCTGCGTGGGGCCGATCGGGCTGTCGCTCCTCGGCTCCGGCGCGGTTCTCAGCGCCCTCGGTGGGGCTTGGGTCGATGCTCGCGCGGTGCTCATCGGCATCGGCGCCCTCCTCGTGATCATCGGCATCCTGGTCTCGGCGCGAGCGACGCGTGCGCGCTCTCTGCTCCACTTTGTCAGGAACCCTGCACCGCGCCAGGTCGATTCGCTAACCGACAAAGAGGAAACCATGTGAAAGCTGCTGAGGGGAGCGCTCCTGGGTTGGCTGCTGCCACTCGCGGTGGTGCTCATCGTCGTCCAGATCCTCGTCTATCAGGAGACGGCTGTGCCCGGCTTCGCGCCGCGACCAGCGAGCGGCATGCAAGATCTGTCCAGCGAAGCGGACCTGCAGGCTCGGTTCGCCCAGGACATCGGGCATACACGGTTGCTGCTCTTGATTTCGCCCACTCGACCCGAGTGTCGCCGCGGCGCCAGTTGGGTGCAGAACGAGATCCTGAGCAAACATCCGCAGGCCGATCTGGACGTGTACGTTGTCTGGTTCAACATGTTCCCGGGCGACACGCGCTGGCGCTGGGACGGCGATGAAATGACTGATCCGCGCGTAGTGCATTACTCGGACGAGCGAGAGAGCGTCGGCACGTGGTTCAGCGCGAACCTGACCGAGCGGGGCTCGCCGACCTGGGACTTCTACGCGCTCTACCCGCCAGACGCGCACGACTCATCAGCGCTTACCGGCTTTGGCGGCGGTGCGCAAGGTGGTGGAACCATCATCGGTCACCACGCTCAACTCGCCGCCGCCATCGCACCGCTGTTGCAGCCAAAATCGTGAGTGGCGTCGCCGTTCATCCTCAGGACATCACCTGCCCTTTTGTCTCGATTGATCGTGAAAACGCAACGCACGTTTGACTGTTTGACCGGGTGAACGCCGCGCCCGACGACGACTTGCCGAGCGTCACATGTGTGGAGCTGGTTCGACGTACCGAAGGCAAGGTCAACGTCGAGGGCGTGGTCGGTTACTCTGTCGGCCTGCACCGGCCGCACCGAACTTGGACGTCATCAAGCGAGGCTACTTAGAACGCGCTGGGTAGGTACCGATTTCGTCCAGTTGCGTTTGTCACAAGTCACGCTCGGCGCGCTCGCGATTCCGCAAACATCATCCCACGTCTTGTAGACCTCACGCTTGTCGAGGATTGCGGCCCGTGCGACCTGCACCTCAGCGAGGCTGACGGCCTGGCCAGGCAGGAATACCGGTTCCACAGCCGCGCTGAGCTGCGACGGCGCTTTGGGCGCGACGGTGGACCTGCCGCGGCTTACACGCCCGCGCTGGCGCCGACCTACGCGGAGCGCGATTTTTCTCGGGTACCGTGGCCGGGGACGGCGGCCAAGTCGAGGGCGTTGACCCACCCGCTCGAAGCGTCCTTATGCAACTCCCAGTTACTACAGCGAAGAGCAGGCGATGCACCACGCTACCGCTAGCCTCGGGTCGTACCTGCCCGCGTCTGCGCAACGAAGCCAGGCTCGAGGCTAGTCAGCCTGCTGCCTG
>DASXRR010000505.1:0-18467 GCA_036506475.1 Chloroflexota bacterium | reverse complement strand
CGTGCGCTGGGGTCACTACATCTTGCTGTACGCCGTCGAGGGCGACGGGTTCCTATACCAGGATCCGGCGATGCGCCCAATCGTCGAGGGGCGTGCGCGCTGGATCAGTCGCGCGCAGCTCGACGACGCGATGGCGCCGGTGTGGCCGCCCCGCCAGGCACTGGTCCTCGGCTGAGGGCGGGGCCTATGAACTCGGCCGAATACCTGACGTAGTCGCGTGGCCCAGAAGGCGTACTTGGCATCCCAGGCGGCGATGCGGGTTGCAGCGTGGATCTGGCCGGCGCGCGCTTCGGGCGTGGAGTGACGGCGACGATCCCGAACCTCACGAAACTCGCTCCACGTTTTGGTTGCGGTTGGTGCGATGCAGGATCTCCGGCTCCCCCGACCCGGACAACGCTAACGAAGACGAGTGCGCACCCCCGACCCGAATGCGCGGCAACGAACGAGTGCTTCGCGATGTCAGGGCCGGGCTGGCTTCAAACTCCAGGTGCCGTCGGCACGGACCTCCCAGAAGCACGGACCGCGGGCAAAGGTCAGCTGCTGCTGCTCCTGGACAGGACCGTTGGCGTCGGACACCAACACGCTGCCGCCGACACAGTGGGCATAGACGACGAACTCTGTCGGGCCGTCGTGCGACACCGACCACAGGCCCGAACGAGGCGGACTGAAATACGCACTCACCAGGTCGCCGGTGCCGCTGAACGGCGCCGAGCCGCCACTGGCCATGGGCTGGACCTTCAACGATCACGAACCATCGGCGGTGACGTCGAACGCCACGTCGCCCATGACCACCAGCGGCCGCTGGCCACGATACGGTCCGAGCGCGCGAGTTAGTACCTCGGCCTGGCCGCCCTGCAGCGCGGTGACGATGAAGCTCGAATGCCCTGAATGCGTCAGGGTCACCACGGCGATGCCCACGGAGAGGGTGCCGGTGTAGTCAGGGCTGATGTCGTCGGTGACGGCGGATCCCCGACCCTCGATGCCAATCCCACGCCCGGGCAGCGGCCGAATGTCAGGCACCACAGGGACAGGTGTGGGTGGCGGCGGGGCAGGTACCACTTGCCCGCAGCCGGCCAAAGACAACGCCACCAAGGCGATAGCGGCCCGCCACACGCCGCTATGGTAGGCGCTGCTCGCGTGCTACGCCCGCTCACGGGGTTTACCCACGGCTCGCGTGCTGCGCCCGCTCACGGGGTTTACCCGCGGCTCGCGTGCTGCGCCCGCTCACGGGGTTTACCCTTGCCGAGATGCCCCAGCACCGCTTCGTGGTCCTTGATGACTGGACGCGTTTCTATCCCCGAGTGCCCGCCTTGAACCGCCTGCGCGCACGCGGTGAGGTCGTCCTGCACCACGTGCCCGCCGCCGATGAAGATGAAGTGATCGAGCGCTTGCGCGGCGCGACCGTGGCCATCCTGAACCGCGAGCGCACGCCCATGCGGGCGCGCGTGATCAAGCACGCCGAAGACCTGGAGCTGATCGCACAAACCGGTCGCATCAGTCCCAACGTGGACGCCGAGGCTGCGTCGCAGCAAGGAGTCGCGCTGGTCGCCGGCGGCGGCGCACCGGGTGGCCACGCGGCCGTCGCCGAGCTCGGGCTGGCCTTGCTGCTCGCGTTGGTGCGTCAGATTCCCGCCAACGACCGACGCATGCGCGCGGGTGATTGGGACGCACCGCCCACCTCGATGCTGCATGGCCGCACGCTGGGCATTGTTGGGCTGGGCAACATCGGTGGCTGGATGGCCCGCCTGGCGCACGCGCTGGGTATGACCGTGATTGCCTGGGGGCCAACGCTGACCCCCGAGCGCGCCGCGCAGAGCCAGGTCGACTACGTCGCCTTCGACGACCTCTTCCCACGCGCGGACGTCCTGTTCGTGTCGGTGCGCCTATCCGACTTGACGCGCGGACTGGTCGGTGCTCAGCAGCTGGCGGCGATGCGACCGACGAGCTACCTGATCAACATCGCCCGCGGACCGATTGTCGACGAGACGGCACTTGTCGCCGCACTCCAGCAGGGACGTTTGGCCGGCGCTGGCCTGGATGTCTACGACGTGGAGCCGCTGCCGCGCGACCACCCGCTGTTGAAGCTGGACAACGTGATTTTGACGCCGCACATCGGCTGGGGCACCGATGGCAATTTCCTGAAGATGGTCGAAAACACCGTCGATGCGGTGATCCGCTACCTGGACGGGGACCTGAGTGGCGTGGTCAACGTCGCCGTACTGGAAAGGAGAGCGGCAGGATGTACGAGGGCTTGATCGCCGAGACCACCAGCATCACTGGCCATAACGGCGACTCGATCGAGGCCTATGCTGCACGACCTATTGGTGCCGTGCCGGTGCCCGGGGTCGTGGTCATCCATCACATGCCCGGCTGGGACGAATGGACCAAAGAAGTGGTACGCAAGTTCGCCCATCATGGTTACGCCTCGATCGCGCCGCACCTGTTTTCGCGCTTTGGCCCAGGTGATTGGGAGGATGTCACGGCAGCGGCCCGTGCGGCAGGCGGCGCTTCTGATGCGCAAGTGGTCGGCGACGTGGGCGCGGCTGCGCGGTGGCTCAGGAGTCAGCCATATTCGAATAGCAAGGTGGGCATCATCGGTTTTTGCTCGGGCGGTCGACAGGCGTACCTGCTGGCGTGCAAGCTCGACGCCATTGACGCGGCCGTCGACTGCTCGGGCGGTCGGGTGATCGCCGCGCCCGCTGAGCTCACGCAACTGCGGCCGGTCGCGCCGATCGACATGACGCCCGACATGCGCGTGCCATTGCTGGGCATCTTTGGCAACGACGACGCCAATCCTGACGTCGACCAGGTCAACAGCATTGAGGCCGAGCTGCGGCGGCTGGGCAAGGACTACGAGTTTCATCGCTACGACGGCGCGGGCCACGGTTTCTTTGCCACCGACCGGCCGGGCTACCGGCCCGAGCAGGCGGTGGATGCCTGGAAGAAGGTGTTTGCGTTCTTTGAACGACACCTTGGGGAGTGGGGAGTGGGGAGTGGGGTGCGGGAGCTGACGACCGCCACCTAGCCTCACTCCTCACTCCTCGTTCCTCCCTCCCGTGAATGAAATAGAGCTCGTTCTCGGCCTGATGGTGGCCGTGGCGCTGTTGGGCATCGTGGCCCACCGCCTGGCCATCCCGTATCCGATCGCGCTGGTGCTGGGCGGACTGGTGATCGGGTTCATCCCGATCCACCTGAATGTCGTCCTGGCGCCCGAGCTCGTCTTTCTGTTGTTCCTGCCGCCGCTGCTCTATCTCAGCGCCTTCAACACCTCGGCGCGCGACTTTCGTGCGCAGGCTCGGCCAATCCTGCGCCTGGCGGTCGGCCTGGTCCTGGCCACGATGCTCGGCGTGGCCGTTGTCGTCCATGCGCTCTTGCCCGAGCTGGGTTGGCCGCTGGCGTTTGCGCTGGGCGCGATTGTCTCGCCCCCCGACGCCGTGGCGGCGACGTCGATCGTGCGCCAGATGCGCGTGCCGCGCCACCTCGTCACCATCCTCGAAGGCGAAAGCATGATCAACGACGCGACTGGTCTGGTCGCGTACCGCATCGCGCTGGCAGCCACGCTCACCGGCGCGTTTTCGATGTTCCAAACCGCGACGCAATTCGTGTTCGTGAGTGTCACGGGCGTTGCCATCGGCCTGCTGGTCGGTGCACTGATCGTGCGGGTGCGGAAAAAGCTGCGCGATCCGCCGGTCGAGATCACGATCTCGCTGCTCACGCCGTTCGCGGCCTACTTGCCAGCCGAAGCCGTCGGCGCGTCAGGTGTGCTGGCCGCGGTCGCCTGCGGGCTGCTGGTCGGGCGGCAGTCGCCACGCATCATGGAGGCCGAAACACGCCTTCAGGGCCGCGCAGTGTGGGAAACGCTCATCTTCCTGCTGAACGGTCTCGTATTCGTGCTGATCGGACTGCAGCTGCCCCGCATCATGGGCGAGCTCCAGGCGCGCCCGCTGGGGGTCGTGGTCGGACTGGCGGTGCTGGTGTGCGTGGCGGTAGTGGGCATCCGTTTTGTGTGGGTATTCCTGACCGACTTGCCACGGCTGCGGATCGATCGCCAGGTGTGGCGCGAGGACGTCGTGCTGTCCTGGGCAGGCATGCGCGGAGTGGTGTCGCTCGCGGCTGCTCTGGCGCTTCCGCTCAGCACCGGCTCGGGCGAGCCGTTGCCCGAGCGTGACCTGCTCATCTTTGTGACGATGTGCGTCATCCTGGTGACGCTCGTGGGTCAGGGGCTGACGCTGCCTGCGCTTCTGCGCTGGCTCCGGGTGCGCGGCGACGGCAGCGAAGACGTCGAGGAGGCGTTCGCACGCGAGACGGCGACCGACGCGGCGCGCGAGCGGATCGAAGCTCTGGCCGAGGAATGGCCTGACCACGTGCCGCTGATCGACACGCTGCGCACGATCTACCAGCACCGCGTCAGCCACCTGGCTGAGCGCCACAACGAAGCGGCATCGTCTGAGGATGCTGAGCAGGAGCTGCTCGAGCACCGCGCCATTCGCCACTCGGTCATCGAGGCGGAACGTGACGCGATCCTCGACTTGCGCGACACGGGCCAGATCAGCGATGACGTCCTGCGCCGCGTGGAGCGCGAGCTGGATCTTGAAGAGCTGCGAATGGAGGCCTGACGAGGGGTCAGGGGTGGAGCGCGACGAGGCCGCGCTCGACGGCCCAAGCAGCGATCTGCGCGCGCGAGCGCACGCCGAGCTTGGCCCGGATATGGTCGACATGCGTTTCGACCGTCCGCTCGCCGACGATGAGCTGATCCGCGATCTGACGACTCGTGAGGCCGTGTGCCACGAGTGCCGCGATTTCGCGTTCGCGCGCGCTGAGGACCCGCGTGTCAGTCTGAGCGACGGTGTGCGGCGAGGATGGCGCGTGTTCGGCCGCGCGCACCACCGCCATTGCGAGCCGCGGCATGTCGTTCGTGGGTGCCGTTGCGCCATACTGCCATGCGGCCTCGACCACCGCCGTCTCCGCCGCGTCTTGTAGGCGCGCCAGCCAGCGCTCGTGGCCAGCGCGGAATGCGGGGTGGAGACGCGCACCACTGCGCTCGCGTAGCGCTTCAGCTGCCCCAAACAGCTGCGCGGCGCTCCCGAGCGAATCATGCGACTGCACCGCGAGCCAAGCCACGAGCTCCAGCACGTGCGCGGTTACCCACGTGTCACCAACACGCGGTGCAAGCGTCAGCGCATGGCGCGTGTGACTTGCCGCGCGCGCCGGAGCGTGCCACACCTCGAGCGCGATCAGTCCCAGGTACGTCGACGCCGTGGCATTCGCCCAGTGCTGACCGATCTGGCTTGCCAGCGCGGCCGCTTCCTCGAGCAAGGTCGCCGCGCGCTCCGACTGTCCGGCCAGGTGCAATGCGATCGCCAGGTTGAGCGTGGCGCGCGCGACGCGCACGCGGTTGCCCGAGGCGCGGAACACCGAAACGCACTCTTCCCAGATCACGATTGCTTCATAGACGTCACCTCGGTCGCGGGCCACCGAGGCCAGGCCCTGCAGAGCGACCGCGATGCCGAACGGATCACCGAGCGCACGGCGCAACGCGAGTCCGTCGGCGTAGTGACGCGCCGCGCCGTCATAGTCGCCCTGCCGCCAGGCAAGTTGACCGGCCGCGTGATGCGCTATTGCTTCGACCTGCTGATCCAAGCCCTCGGCCAGGGCAAGCGCCTGCTCGAGCCAGTGCACGCCTTCGCGCAGGTAGCCAACGGCCATCCAGAACCCCTGCAGCGATGTGGCCAGCTCGAGGCACGCGCGTCGATCGCCCGATTCGATCGACCAGCGCAGCGCCGCGCGCAGGTTGTCGTGCTCGAGGTCGACCATCGCCAGCCACTCAGGCGTCGGCAGGTCGAGCGCGTCCCAGTGACTCGGTTTGACCAGCGAGAGGAAGTACGCGGCATGACGATCGCGCGCCGCGCTTGCGTCGTTCGACGCGCCAAGCTGCTCGGCGCCAAAGGCACGAATGGTTTCGAGCATGCGCAGTCGAGTCTCGCCGCCCGGGCCGGGCTCGTTGCGGACCAGGCTCTTGTCAATCAGTGACGCCACGAGGTCGAGCGCATCAGGCTCGGCGAGAACGGCGTCAGCCGCGTCGAGGCTGCAGCCGCCAGCGAACACGGCCAGACACTGGAACGCATGGCGCTCGCGGTCCGAGAGCAGGTCGTAACTCCAGCCAACTGCCGCGCCCAGGGACCGGTGGCGGGGCGTGCGGTCAGCTTCGTGGCTGCGCAAGAGCTCGACCTGGCGTCCGAGTCGAGCCAGCATCTCGCGCGGCGTGAGCAACCGCGCCCGCGCCGCCGCCAGCTCGATGGCGAGCGGTAAGCCATCCAGCCGCACGCACAGCTCGGCCAGGTCGCGCACGGTCGCCTGGCTCAGCTCGAACGTCGCTCCGGCCGCGCGGGCGCGACGTAGAAACAGGTCGACGGCCGGCACGGCCTCGACCTCCGCCGGCGCCAGGCGAACGTCCAGGTTTGGCACGCCCAGCGGCGGCACCGCATAGACCGATTCGACGCGCACATGAAGCGGCTCGCGACTGGTGACCAGCAGCCGTAAGCGCGGGCACGACTCGAGCAGACTGGCCAGATCACTCGCGGCAGCCAGGATCTGCTCGAGGTTGTCGAGCACGAGCAGTGTCGGGCGTGCCGCGAGGTGCTGCTGCAGGCGCGTCCGAACGGGCACCTCGCCCACGTCGAGGATGTTCAAGTGGTGCGCCACCTCGCGTAGCACCAGGTCGGGGTCGACGATGGCTGACAGATCGACGAACGCGACCAGGCCGTCGTGCTCCGCGAACTGCTGGCTGACCTGTTCGGCCACGGCAATGGCCAGCCGCGTTTTGCCGGTGCCACCCGGACCGGTCAGCGTCAGCAGGCGTATGTGCGGCTCGAGTAACAGCGCTGCAATTGCTCCGACCTCATGCTCGCGGCCGATCAGTTGCGTGGCCGGTCTGGGCAGCTCGCTGGCCGACGGCGTCGTCGAGGCCTCGGCCGCCTGCCTGCGTGCATCGCCCGTCGCAAGCTGGGCCGCGATGGTCTCGAGGCGCTCGAGCGTCAGGTCGTCAGACCGACCAAGGTAGGCTTTGCGCAGCCGGCCGCTGCTCTTGCGGTACGCGTACCAGTAGCTGCGCTCTGCTTTCAGCTCACGTCGGCCACTGAAGCTGCCGACGGAGCTGGCGAACCGAAACGTATTCTGGCTGCTCTCGTCGAGCCACGCGCGCCATGCCGCGTCACCTGGCTCCGGACGCGGTGGTTGAGTAACCACTCAGCGGTTACTCAGCCCGGCACGTCACGCCTGCCGACCAAGCAGCCCGAGCAGGCGACTCTGAACGTCGGCGTCGGGCGGCACCGCGATCTCCGGTCCGAACGCACCCGACGCCCGAATCGCCTCGCGCTGTGAGTCGGATACGGCATACAGCAAACCGGCCACCTCTGGGTCGATCGGATGGTCGATGCCCAGCGCGTGCGCCAGGTCCCAACCATGAATGGTGTTGTCGAACAGCCGCAAGTACAGCACCTGCGCGCCCGGCATCTCGCCATACGGGTGATGGACCAGGGCTTCGAGCGCGCCCGACGCGTTGAAGGCCGCGATGGCCTGCTGCGCTGAACGCGTCGCCGCGGCCGCCGGGTCGTCGCCAAGCACCTCACGGGTGAACGGGTCGGCCATGTCGGCGATGCTTCGGCCGGCCAGGAACTCGGGCACGAACAGGTTCCAGCGCACCACGTGATCGACCAGCGCGCGCACATCCCATTCGGAGCACGGCGTCACGGTGTGCCACTGCTCGGGTCGGATGCGCTGCACGTAGCCGACGAATCGGTGACACGCTTGCTCGTGCGGTGCGCGAAGGTCCGGCAGCCCTGCCATCGTCTAGCTGATCCTCGGCCGACCAACCGGATCGGGCTCGAGGACGCGTTGCAGGCAGCGCAGCGTCCAGCCGTGGATGATGCTGTTGCTGGCGATGTAGCCACCCTGGCTGTACAGCCAGGAGGCGCCGTGGTCATCGGTCAGGGTGCCGCCGGCGCGAATCAAGATGACGGCTGCCGCCGCAAGATCCCAGATCTTCAGGTCCAACGCCCAGTAGGCATGCAGCCGGCCACACGCGACATAACACAGGCCAAGGGCCGGTGAGCCGAAGGCGTTCAGCGTGATGACCTGGCGCGCCACGATCTGGCTGATCTGCAGTGCCTGGTCGAGCTTATCCAGGTCGTGCGGCCAGTCGGTGCCGACCCACGCCTTCTCGAATGCATCGTAGCCCTCAGAAATCTGTTGGACAGCGATGGTCTGGCCGTTCAGCGTCGACGGTGAGCTGAGCGAGGCTGCGAATAGCTCATCGCGACACGGGTCATAGACCACGCCCAGTCTGATGGCACCCTGGCTTCTGAGCGCAATCGAGATCGCAAACAGGGGCACGCCCTGGACGAAGTTCAAGCTGCCGCAGATCGGATCGACGATCCACAGGTCCTCGGCATCCAACGGCAGGCTTTCGTCTTCGGGTCCTTCTTCGGCGAGAATGCCGAAGTTTGGCGTTTCGGTTTGTAGAACCTCGACGATGGCCGCCTGAACGAGCAGGGCCGCGCCTGAGACGACGTCGCGGTGCTGCTTCCAGCGCTGGTAATCCGGCTGCCCGAGACGCTCGAGCGCGACTGCCCCACCCGCCCGCGCCGCCCGCGCGGCGACCTCGAGGGCCTGGGCGTCCTCCACGTTTCGTATCATACGGGTTGGTCGATGGCGGACGGCGAAGAGGAACAGAGTACCCCCGAAGAAGAACCAACGCCTGAGCCGCGGCTGATTACGCGCGTGGTGGTGGGCTATCGCCTGGGCTTTCTGCCTGGCGAGTGGTTGCAGACGTGGCGGCGCCTCGATCGCGTCCTTGCCCGCGCGCAACTGAAAGTCAAGGCCACGATGTCACCCCTCGAGGAGCTGCCCGTGGACACGGGCATCCTGGTCGTGCCACCCGATCTGCGCGAGGCTGCCCGCGAGGCGGCGCCACCGGGCACGCCCATCCTGGTCACACCCGCCAGCTCAGCTGCCGGTGCCTTCAACGACCTGGTGGCTCGTCTCGAAGCAGGGACCGACCTGACTGCTGAGAAGATCGACCCAGCCGAAGCCGAGGGGCCGAAGATCGTCAGCTACACCGGGTATACGCGGATTGATTGAGCCGCCATTCCCACCCACGCACCCGGTCACCCGCCTGGGGCGGGTGATCCAACAGTTACGGTCCTTCAGGGATCTGCACAGTGCCGAGCTGGAGTCGCTTGCCGCTGAACTCGAGCCGGACGCTGCCGCCAAGATCCGCATCTATGGCGACCTCCAGCGCGACGAAGGTCAACTGATCGTCGACGAGCTGCTCGATGTCCAGCAGGCGCTCAAAGACGCGGCACAGCCGACCGAGCCATCGCTCGAAGCGCCCGCGGCATCGCCGCCCGGAGAGGCATGGCAGGCCTCCCCGAAGCGTGCCCACTGGCTAGAAGAGCAAGCCGAAGCGCGCCAGCCGCGCAGCCGACGGGATTTCTTCAAACCCTTGTCATCCTGAGCTTGCGAAGAGCCTGTCCTGAGCGGAGCGAAGGAATCCGCTTGTGAGCCGGTGCACGGCCAGCAAGCGGATCCTTCTGGCTCGCGGAGCTCGCCTCAGGATGACAAAGGACGCGCCGTAACCAGGCGGAATATCTGCCACAGCACGGGCAGGCAGAACAGGATCAGCACCACCCCGCCCAGCAGGGGCAGCGACTGCAAGATGAAGCCTTTGTGGACCATCTTGTCGGTCAGCGCTTCCTTAAAGAAGAGGTAGCCCACCACGGCATTAGCTGCGACAAACGCCAGCGCCAACAGGGCGACCAGGAACCTCATGCGGAGCGGCCTCCAACAGGACGAACGGGCGCGGCGGCCGACTCGGCGTCCGGCGTTGGTTCATCAGTCACGTGCCAACCAGGATGCCGCGCGGCGGCGTAGCGCGCGCTGACCCAGCCGCTGACCATCGCGGCCATGAGCGGCCAGCGCGACGGCGCGAGCACAAAGCGCACATGGTCCAGCACCTTGATGGCCAGCAGCACCATTGCCCCGACGTGGATCGCCGAGACCCAGTACAGCACGTCACCCGGAATCGGGTAGACGTAGCGCATCGCCTTCAGGATGCCCGTCAAAGCGATGAGCCCGATCGCAATCACCCACGTGGGATACGAGATGGTGCGCTCGTACCACGTGAACTTCTCAGTCGGCGGCGGCGCTCGGCGCAGATCCAGGCCAAGCATGTAGGCGATCGTGCCGCCCAGCGGCCGCGGCAGCTCATGCGCCAGCCCGCGCAGCGCACGAATCCAACTACCCTTGGCGACACTCAGCGAGCCTGATCCGCGCAACCACCAATCCGTGATCGCTAGCGCGATGACGAACAGGAGCAGCGACGCCGCGATGTAGTGCACGCGGTAGACCAGCGGCATCGCGATCGGCGAGGTGATGTCGAGTAGACCTTTCAGGTACTGCCACGCGCCCGTTGCCAGGCCGAGCAGGACAGCCAGCGCGGCGATCCAATGCAGCCACACGGTGCTCCCGTCGAAGCGTCGAACAGCGCCAGGCCGCTGCTCCACACGACCTGGCCAATGCGCGCGAGCGTAGCCCACGGCCACACCCAAGCCGAGCGTGAACGGCAATGAGCGGGCGAGCATGAAGTTGTCGCCGAGCGTCTGACCCCACGGCTGATTCGCTGACGCTTCGACGAGACTGACGACCAGTCCGACCAACAGCAGGACGACCGCGAGAGCAGCAATGCCAACGTCACGCATAGCGGATCAGGCCTTGCTCTGGGCTGGGCTGCCCTCGAACGTTTGGAACGCGCGCAGCTTGTTCCACGTCTCTCGATTAGCCGCGGGCGCGTCCAGGCACATGCGATCGCTCTTCAGGATGCCCTGTTTGATGCGGATGTTGACCGGGCACTGCTGTACGCAGGCCGGGCCGCTACCCGGCAGGCCGCTCTGGTTGCCGTCGCGCCAGTAGCACAGATCACACTTGGTGAACGTGTCCTTCTCAGGATCGTACGAGATGCGTGTCTGCTGGCCGATCTTGAGTTGATTGGTCGCATTCTGCTCGCCGCTGACCGGGAAGGGACAGGCCTCCGCACAGCGGTTGCAGGACACGCACACGTCCTCGCGGATGATGCGTGCACCCGACGTTGGTTCGACTCGCAACGCATTGACCGGGCATACGTACAAGCACTCGGCTGTGGGGCACTGCAGGCACGGTTCCTGGTGGAACGAGCCACGGCCAGGATAAGCCGCCAGAACCTCCGGATCGACCTTGACTTCGGCGTCGTTGAAAATGCGGATGCGTGGGATATCCGACAGCCCGGCCTCTTTGTGCACCCGAGAGCAGATGACTTCGCACGTCAGACAGCCAATGCACAGGGACGGATCGGGATAGATCACGCCAGTGGCAGTAGGCGTTGTCTTCGGCGCTGCGCCGGCCGCCAAGGTAACGCCACCGATCGCTTCGAGGGCGATGAACGCGCCGACTGCCGCGGTAGCTCCCTTCAGCACCGTGCGCCGCGTCGGCCCTCCATCCGTGGCAGGCGTCGCGCCGTTACTCGCCATCAGATCGCACTGTCCTCCTTCTTTTACGCCGTCGCGTGATGATCACCGCCTCGACCATCACCCAGGCCACGGCCAAGCCGACCAGCGCCAGCACGTACGGGCTGATGCCGTCCGGGAGGATCCCGCTGGCAGCAGCGCTCGGAGCGGCTGTGACTGGCGCAACCGACGCGTTCCCGGGAGCGCCCGCGGCTTGTGGCAACGGTACCTGGGTTGGATGCCCGGCTGCCAGTGCGGGCGCAAGCTCGGTATCGCTCGAGACGCGTTTGAGCGCTTCCGCGCCGTTCGCGTCCAGATTGGCCATGTAGATGTCGAAGCTGCCATTGCGCGGTGACGCGAAGAGCACCTTCTGGCCGTCCGGGCTGAACTCGAACGGACCCTGCACCTGGACATCTTCGAGCAGGGCCGCCGCCGGTTGCCCGGACCCGGGCGTCACTGCCCACACATCCGTCCACGATTGGCCCGGATTGATGTGCTCGGTCACGTACGCCAGGCGACCATCGACTAGATAAGCCGGGAAGTGGCTGCGACCCGTCGGATCGTCCTGCGACACCTTGATCCGGTCGGTGCCGTCGTCCGAACGCATCGTCCACACGTGCAACTGGTCGCCGTCGGAGAACGCGAGGCGCGCCCCATCCGGCGACCACGACGCCGCGTGGCAGGCGAACGTGCACTGGCTCTTCGTCTCCGAGGCCAGCGTTTGCGTAATCTGCGTCGGGCTGCCGCCGTCCTTGCCCACGACCCACACGTCCAGCGCCCCGTTCTTGTACACGTAGAAGCTCAGCTTGGAGCCATCCGGACTCCAGGCCGGAAAGCTGGCAAACGCGTCGAGACGGGTGACCTGGGTCCGCTGCCCACTCGTGATGTCGAGGATCCAGACCTCACGTTTGATCTCGGTACCGGAGTCGACTGCCAGTTGGCTGCCGTCGGGGCTCCAGACCGGATGCCGATCGTCGACATCGCCCTGGCTGACGACTTTGCGGTCGCTGCCATCGGCGGCCATGGTGAAGACGCGGTAGGCGCCTTGCCGACTGCTCTGAAAGGCGATCCGGCTGCCATCTCGACTCCACGATGGACGTACCGTCGACGCTCCATCCGCGGTTACCTGCACGATGGCGGCGGAGGCTGCCCAGGCCACCTGGGCACTGAGCAGCCCGCCGAACATCGCCAGGCACAGCAGGCGAACGAGTGGCAGAGTTGGCACGCCGGGCGCGCTAACCGAGCGCCGCGAGTACCGTTCGCTCGATCAGTCCCTGAGCGATATCTACCTTATATGCATTGAGGCTCATTGGCCGCGCGACCGTGCGAATCTGCGCCGCCGCCGCTTGAACGTTGCCCTTGATCTCCTTGCCCTTGAGGGCATCCTCGACGACCTTGGCGCGATACGGCACCGGCGAGACGCCACCGAGCGCGACGCGTCCGTCGCCCCAATTCGCGCCGTCAGCGGTGAAAGCCACGGCGACTGCGGTCAGCGCGAAGTCATACACCTGACGGTCCTTGAGCTTCGTCCAGGCCATCTTGGTGCCCGCGGCCGGGGTCGGGATGAAGACCTCGGTCATGACCTCATTGGGCTTGAGGATGTTTTCGCGTAGGACGTCCTCACGCGGCCCGATGAAGTACGAATCGAACGGCACCATCCGCTCACCACTCGGGCTGGCAATTTTGGCCTGCGCATTCAACGCCAGCAGAGCGGTCGCGGTGTCCGAAGGATGGACGATGTAGCACAGCTCACCGCCGATGATCGCGTGGTAGCGATTGTCGCCGGTGACCGCGTAGCAGAAGTCGCCGCCCTTCTTGTAGCAAGCGAAATTTTCTCCTCTGAAGAACCAGCACCGCGGCCGCTGGTTGATGTTGCCGCCCAGCGTGCCGAAGTTGCGGATCAGTGGCGAGGCCACACTCGAGGCCGCCTGGACCAGCAGTGGGTAGGCCTTCTGCAGGTCCGACGACTCGATGATGTCGGTCAACGTCGCGGTCGCGCCGATGTGCGCGCCGTCGGAGCCGATCTTGATCGTGTTGAGGTCCTTGATTGTGGTCAAGTCCACAATCTGGGCTGGGATGGGCATGCCCTTGCCCGAAACCCAGTCCTTCATGACACCCGTAATCAGGTCACTGCCACCACCGAGCGCTTTGCCGGTGGCGCCGAACTTGTCCAGCAGACCCACGGCCTCGCTGACCGTGGTCGGCTCGTACAGCTCAAAACTCTTCATAGTCGGCTACCCCCGCCTCAGGCGCCCTTCAGCGCCGCGAGCACCTTTTCACGGGTGATCGGCATGTCGGTGATCCAGACACCCACCGCGTTGTAAACAGCGTTGGTAATGGCCGGTGCGCCCGGTGCCATCGGCGGCTCGCCGATGCCGTGCGCGCCGAACACGCCGTACTCCTTGGGGTGTTCGACCAGGATGACCTGGATGTCGCGTGGCGCGTCCTTGATGCTCAACGGCTTGTAGTCGAGCATGTTCGGATTCAGCGGCAGGCCGGTCGCCTTGTCGGACAACAGCTGCTCCGTCAGCACGGCGCCCATGGCCATCACCACACCGCCTTCGATCTGCTGTTCGAGTGCGAACGGATTCAGCGCTCGCCCAACGTCATGCGTGGCGATGTACTTGGTCACGTTGACCGAGCCGGTCACGGTGTCGACCTCGAGCTCGACAGCGTGCGTTGCCCACGCGGTGCGCTCCCAGCGCGGATCCTGGACGTAAATCGAGCGCCCGAGCACCGGGCCGCCCGCGAACTGGACCACCTGGGCCAAGGGCAGCTTCTTAGACGGGTCACTCTTCAGGAAGACCTGACCGTCCTGGATTTCGACGTCTTCGGCCTTGACCTGGATGTCCTGGTTGGCCTTCTTGGCGTCGTCGATGAACTTCTTGGCGCCCCAATCGAGCAACTGGCGTCGGGCATCCTGGCCGGCTTCGAACATGCCGCGCCCACCCGTATTCGTCTGCTGGCTGCCGAAGGTGCCGCTGGCGTCGGTGGTCAGATCCGTGTCGACGAACGGCGTGATCGAGACCATGTGCAGTGGCACGCCGATCGACTCGGCGGCGATCATCGACATCAGCGAGCGCTCGCCTGGGCCGATGTCGTTGGCGGCGGAGACGCACTGGACCGTGCCATCAGAGTTGACGATCACCTGGCCACTGGCCGGGTTACCGCCTGCGCCGTGGCTGCACGCGTGCGCCGCGATGCCGATGCCGTGGAAGACGCCTGGGCGGACTTCCTTCGCTTTCGGCGCGTGCCAGTTCTGCTTCCAGCCGATTCGATCCGCTGTCTGCGTCAGGCAGTCTCGAATGCCCGGATTGCTGAACGGGCGCTTGGTATCGGGATTGCCTTCCTCATTCAGGTTTTGCAGTCGGAAGTCGACCGGATCTTTGTTGATCGCATAGGCCGCCTTGTCCATCAACACCTCGAGCGCAAAGGTGCCGTTCGGATGGCTGACGCAGCGGTACGGGCCTGACTTGTAGGAGTTGGTGAAGACGTCGACGGCTTCGAGCTTCAGATTCTGGAACTTGTACAGGTCCTGGAAGATGAACCACGAGCCGTTGGCCGCCGCGGCGCGCTGGGCGCCCACGTTGGCGATGATCTTGAACGCGCCCGAAACCAGGGCCCCGTCGCGGTTGACCGACATCTTGACTTCGTCGCGGAACTGCGGACGGTGCTGGCGCACGACGAAGTCTTCAGCGCGGGTATACATATTGCGCACCGGGCGACCGGTGATCTTGGACAGGATGGCCGCGTGTGCCTCCGCCAGGTCGATGCCACTGCGGAAGCCGTAGCCCGAGCCGACGTAGCCCGGCTGGACGACGCGTACCTTGTTCTGCGGGATCTTGAGCGCCTGCGACAGACCAGCGCGCGTCCCGTGCGCCCACTGGTTGGTGTAGTACATGTTCAGCTTGTCGTTGTCCCACCACGCCACCGAGTTCGTGATCTCGAGCGCGAGATGCTGCTCGGTCGACTTGGTCAGGATGGCGTCGACGCTGACCTCGCCCTTGGCGTTGTCCGGGTCGCCGCGCACTAGTGGCGGCGTGACGCCCATCGTCAAGCCATCGAGCTTGCTGTCGAACTGCTTGGGCGTCGACGACTTCATCGCCTCGAGGAAATCCATCGCCGCGGGCAGCACTTCGTACTGCACTTCGATGAGGCGCATCGCCTCGTCGGCAATGTGCTCGCTCTCGGCAGCGACGACGGCGACCGGCGCACCGACTTCGAACACTTCCTCGTCAAACAGGCCGCGATCGGGTGGCCCGGCGCCGAGCTTGGTGTCCTGGTACTCCTTGGGCAGATTGCCGCGGTGCAGAATCGACACGACTCCAGCGACCTGTTCGGCCTTACTGGTGTCGACCGCGCGCACGCGAGCGTGCGGATGCGGGCTGCGCAGCGTGCGCGTGTAGAGCATGTTCGGCAGCGTCATGTGCTCGACGTATTGGCCGAGCCCGGTGACGATGCCGAGGCCCTGAACGCGTGGGATCGGCTTGCCGATGACATTGAACGGGCCAGCCGGTGGTTGTGGAGCCGGTGGCTGAGCTGTCTGGAAGAAGCCCGGCAGCATGTTGGCGTGCGTATCGAGCACGGACGCGACCAGCTCGCGCTGCTCGGCTACGAGCTGCTGCCACTCGGGCATTTGCGCGAGCTGGTACCAGTCTTGAGTGCTCAGGCTCGCCGCGTAGGAGGCCTCCTGAGCGACGCGCAGGACATCGATTGTGCGTGCCATAACTCCCTCCTACTTGACCGGGTGACCAGTGTCGGTCAGGAGCTTGCGCACACCGGCTTCGTCGATCTTGGCGGGATCCCACTTCACGGTGATCGTGCGCTCGCTGCCGGTGACCTCGAGGATGCCTGCCTTCTCCTTGAGTGGCGAAGCCATGGGCTCGAATTCCTCGATCGTAGCCAGCGGCGTGTTGAACTCGAACTGCTTCGCGGTACCCGCGGGTGCGGCAGCCGCGGCAGCGTTGGCCGCTTGCGGCTGGGCTATCGGCGACAGGAAGGCGCTGGCTGGCGCGCGGTGGGTAACCGGCTCGCCGCGCATCTCGGCCGCTGCGTTGTTCACCGAGGTGTAGATCTTGACGTACTCACCGCAGCGGCAAATATTGCCCGACAGCGCTTCGGTGATCTGGGCGTCAGTGGGCTTGGGATTCGCGGTCAGCAGCGCGTACGTCGACATGATGAAGCCGCGCGTGCAGATCCCGCACTGGAATCCGCCGTCCTCCCAGAACGCCCGCTGGATCGGGTGTAGCCCGGCGACGCCACCGCCTTTGGCCAGGCCGGCAACGGTCAGGATCTTCTGACCGCGCCCGAGCCGTGCCGCGAGGACGGTGCAACCGTTGACGGCCCGACCGTCGACGACGACGGTGCAGGCACCGCACTGCGCGCGGTCGCAGCCCAGGTTGGAGCTGGCCATGCTCAATTTCTGAACCATGGTCTCCCACAGGCTCTCGCGCACGTCGACGGTTACGTCGCGATTGATTCCGTCGATGTTCAGGCTGACGCGGCGCATGGTCGCCGGCAGCTGTGTGGTTGGCACTGCCTGCTGCGGCGCCGGTTGTTGCTGCTGAGCTGGTTGTTGTTGCTGAGCTGGCGCCGGCTGGGCGGGCGCGGGAGCAACCGCTACGGCTGGTCCGCCCGGGCCGGTCGATACCGCGGGCGCGGGCTGCGTCTGGCCGCGGGAGACGGCGACCGCTGCACCGCCCACGACACCGACCGCAACGGCCCCGGCGCCCGCGCCGACGAGGAAATCGCGGCGCGTCGCGAGCGGCTTGAGCCGTTCGCCTGAATCGGCCGAACTCTCGCTCGGCTCCGAACCAGCACTACCTTCTGGCATCTGTCCCTCCCCTCGCGCACTGAGGCGCGACGGTGACTAACCACCTGTAACCCGTGTCCGGGCCCACTAGCGCGACTGCAGATTGTATGCAGTGGCACAGCGGCGCACAGTCAAACCGCGCTGCAAGCATTGCCCGTACTGGCAATTGTTCTGCTCGCCCGTGGCCGTGTCAAGCAAAGTCGGGCGTTGACCGTTCAGGGCTGAACTACGGTCACGAAGCCGCGCATCTCAGGGTGGATGCTGCACACGTACGGGTAATCGCCCGGTAGGGCGAACTGGCGCTGGTAGCTCTCACCCTGGGCCAGCGGACCCGACCGCCACGCGCCGCCCGGGCCGCTGCCCGTGACGTCGTGGCCGTCGTCGCCTCGATTCGTCCAGCGCACGATGGCGCCCGCTTTGATTTGCAGCTGCGCAGGTGCATAGCCGTAATCCACCACCGCGATGTCTGGGATCCCCGATGGCGTCGGCTGCGGCGCAGGCGTGGCTGTTTCGCGCGCAATGCGTGACACGATCCGCTCAGGCGCGGGCGGCAACACCAGCGTCGGCTCACGCGTCGGCTGCGGCTGGGCCACCGGCTCCGGTCGTGGTGGCTCCTTGGCGGCTGTGACGAGTGCCAGCCCACCCACGAGGATGAAGGCTCCCAGCAGCAGCCCGCGAATGGCCCAGATCACTGCCTTGCCAGTGCTTCCGCATACGCCTGGGGATCGTTCAGATTCCAGAACACGATATCCGTGCCGACCTCGATCTCGGTCACCTGATGGGCTTTGACCACGCTGCGCAAGCCCTGTGTGTCCTCATTGACCTCGCGCAGCTCCGGCAGCAACGCGCCACTGAAGCACACGGGATGGCCGCGCCGTCCGTTGCTGGTCGGCACCACCACTTCGCCCTCCGCCGCGAGCAACGCCGTGAGGACCGTCGCAACCGTTGGCTGATCCACCGACTGCACGCACACTTTCCGAACGTCGACAGGCAGCGCCGCCGCGCCGATGCGGATCGAACCACTCCGCCCCGACGCCTCATCCAGATTCAGCCTGACGCTCACGCCATGCAGGTCGACCGCCGCCTCAATCGCGTCATGCGCCAGCCCCAACACGACA
>DASXRR010000504.1:0-3935 GCA_036506475.1 Chloroflexota bacterium | reverse complement strand
GTGTGGCCGACGTGTACAGCGCCATTGCGGATCCCACCAGGCGCGCGATTCTTGATGAGCTGACCGACCGAGACGGTCAGACGCTCTTCGAGATCTGCACGCGGCTGGTTATGAAGCATGGTCTGAGCTCGACGCGACAGGCGATCTCGCAGCATCTCGACGTGCTCGAGTCGGCGGGGCTCGTCTCTAGCAAGCGCGAGGGCAGGTACAAGTTCCACTTCTTTAACCCTGCCCCGCTGCACAGCATCGTCGAGCGCTGGCCAACCAGGAACGAGGAGAAACAACAATGAAGATCACCGTAACGAGCGTGCTCGTCGACGATCAGGACAAGGCGCTCGCCTTCTACACCGATGTCCTCGGCTTCGTGAAGAAGAGAGAGATCCCGCTCGGCGACGCGCGCTGGCTCACGGTGGTCTCGCCCGAGGACCCGGACGGCACGGAGCTGCTCCTCGAGCCGGACGGGCACCCGGCCGCCAAGCCGTTCAAAGAGGCGCTTGTCTCGGACGGTATTCCGTTCACGTCCTTCACGGTCAAGGACGTCGGGGCAGAGTTTGCTCGTCTCAAGTCCCGCGGCGTCCGCTTCACGCAGGAGCCGGTCGAGATGGGCCCGGTCACCACCGCCGTGTTCGACGACACGTGCGGCAACCTGATCCAGATTGCGACCCCGAGCTAGCGCCAGTCAGCGCGTCAGGCAGCACGGCGTGCGCTACAATCGACGTCGCACCCGACTCCGTAGCTCAACGGACAGAGCGCTGCCCTCCGGAGGCAGAGGTTGAGAGTTCGAATCTCTCCGGGGTCGCCCCACTCAGCGTCGGGCCTGCTGATGACCACGGTCCCCGCCCACTTTTTTCGGCGCCGCTTCGACTTGCCGTAGTGTGCGCTGGCGTGCGTAGGCGCCAGGCGGACAGCGATTGCTCGACCAGTTTGCGGCTACGGGGCGCGGCTGGCGCGGGCGACGTGCTGTACGCGTTGCAGGACAGTGATCGTGGTCAGGACGGCCAGCGCGGCGAGGACGAACAGTAGGACAGCCTCGAAGAATTGGGCGGCGATGAGGCCGATGCCCAGCAGTGCGATGCGTTCGGGGCGCTGAAACCAGCCGACCTCGGCAGCTTGCAGACCGATGCCTTCGGCTCTGGCTCGGGCGTAGCTGACCATGAGCGAGCCCACCACGGCGAGATAGGCTAGCGCGACACCCAAAACGTCGGCGTGGATCTGGTACCACCACACGACGCCCAGGAAAATGGCGGCCTCGGCGTAGCGGTCGCACACCGAGTCCAGAAAAGCGCCAAACGCGGACACGCGGTCTGTCGCGCGAGCCAGGGCGCCGTCCAGCGTGTCAGTCAGGCTGAACAGCCACAGGCACACTCCGGCGGCCAGGAACCAGCCCTGCGCCACCAGTAACCCAACACACGCCGTCAGCAGCGAGCCGCCAATGGTCAGGGAGTTGGGCGTGAACCCCAAGCGGCCCAAGAAACGGGCCGGGCCCTCGGCCAGTACACGGGACCGGCGTTTGACGCCCGCGATCACACGCGCATGAGCAGGTTGGCCACGCGCCGCACCCGCCCGAAGCGAACGCGCTGCGGGGTCGGCTCGCGCTCGCGCCGCTCGAGCACGTCAGCGTAGTAGTCGAGCACCTGCGCCGCGATGCGCGGCCAGTCGTACAGCCGCGCCTTAGCCTGCCCTTGCTGACGCATCGCCTGGCGCAGGTCGGGCGCCTTCAAGAGTCGCCCGAGCGCGTCGGCCAGCGCTTCGGGATCCTGCGGCGGTACCAGCAAGCCCTGCTCGCCATGGTTGAGCACGTCGTGATAGCCCGGGATATCGGAGGCAACAATGGGCGCCCCGGCGGCCATCGCCTCGAGCAGCACGATGCCAAAGCTCTCCTGGCCCGTGTTGGGCGCGCAGAACACGTCGGCGGCCTGGTAGTAGCGCGGCAGGTCCTCAGCAGGCACATAGCCCGCGAACACCACGTCGCTCGGCGACCAGCCTTGGCGAGCAGCAAAGCGTCGGTAGCCCTCCAATGGCCGACCGCGCCCGACGACCACGAGTCGCGCATCAGGCAGCTGCCCGAGCACTCGCGGCCACGCGCGCAGCAGGAACCGCAATCCCTTGCGTTTCTCGAGCCGGCCGACGAACAGCACCGTAGGTCGGCCATCGGCCAGCTGTTCGAGCGGCGGCGCAGGCCGGTGGAAGCGATCGAAGTTGATGCCGTTTGGGATCACGCGGTAGTCAGCTGGGAAGTACTCGCCGATAAACTCGCGGGCGGCCGTTGACACGGTAATGTGGCCGTGCAGTTTTCGATAGAACGGCTGCAGGATCGGCTTGCTGTAGAAATACGTCAGCGGGCGCACGCGGAAGGCGTGGAAGGTGCCGATATTGGTCGTGTTGGAATGGCGCAGCACGGTCAGCGGCAAGGCCGGCATGAGCGGCTCGTGCAGATGGATCAGGTCGAAGTTCTCGGCCTGCAGCAGTCGCTTGGCCTGCAAGTAGGCGCGCAGCGAGAGCGTGATGCGCGCCACCGAGCCATTGGCCGGAATGGACACCACGCGCCCGATGCGGTGCACCAGCGCGTCGCCGGTGGCCGTTGGCTCGTCGTCCTCATCCGACGACGGGGCGATGATATGCACCTCGTGATCGCTGGCGCGGAACTGTTCCGCCAGGTTGGCGACGTGCGCGGTGACCCCGCCCGGATACGCAAAGTCGTATGGGGAGACGAGCGCAAGCTTCATTGCTTGCTCCTCACTCCCGGGCGGCGCCTGCAGGCCAGCGTGGCTGGAAAACGGTCCATTGCTCGGGATGGTTGGCGACATGGTACTGCAGGCGTCCAGCCATCGCCTGTGTTAGTAACAGAACGTCGCGCTTCTTGTCGCCAGTGTGCGGGATTGCTAACGGCGGCTCGATGACCGCTACGAACGTGCCATTCGGCAGTCGGACCGCAATTGACGGCAGAATGGGCGCGCCGGTACGCACCGAGAGTGCCGGCAGCCCATCAGGAAAGCGCGTTGGCGCGTCGAAGAAGTCCACAAACGGGCCGCTGCCGGTGATGTCGCGATCGGTTATGACGCCGACCATCTCGTTTCGCCGCAAAGCGCCGAGCAGCTCGCGCAGCGCGGCCGCCGACACGGGCAACACCCGCAACCCGAACCCGGCCCGCGAGCTGGCGAAGAAGTCGAACACGCGTCGCGGCTCGATCGGCTCGACCATGCTGACCATTGTGTAGCCCAGCGCGAGCATGATCTGGCCGACAAGTGAGACGCTACTCAGGTGCGCGCCGGCCAGGATCACGCCGTGGCCAGCGGCAAGCGCAGCGTCGATATGCTCGCGCCCGCGAATCGAGACCAGACGCGTCAGTTGAGCGCGGCTCATGTGGCGCAGCGCCAGCACGTCCCAGTAGTTCAGCGCGCCACTCACAAAGACCGCATGCACCAGGCTAGTCGAAGGCGCGTGCCCCAGGACGTGGTACAGGTTGGCGCGCACGGCGGCGCGCGCGGCGGGCGCAGCAGCGAACCACACGCTGCCGACGACCCGGCAAATCGGCTCCACCGCGGCGCGCGGGATGCGACTGGTGGCCACCGAGAGCGCCTCGAGCGCGGCGACCTGCAGTCGGGCGCGGGTGTCGTCGATCAGTAGTCCAGGCTGGACACCCGCGGCGACAGGGCGGGCCGCGGGTATTCGGAGCCAGGCCACATCTGGCGGAACATGAACCACTGATCGGGATAGGCCCGAATGATGCCTTCGAGCCAGCTCATGATGCGCTGCATGACCTGCTGCGCGTCGGCGGTGGCATCGCTGACGATGGGCGGGCCGATGTGCGCCAGATACCCGCTGCCGTGCGGATTGCGCACCAACGCAGCCGGCACCACGGGCGAGCCCGTGCGTAAGGCAAGCGTGGCCGCGCCGCCGGGCACACGCGTCGCGCGACCAAAAAAGGTGACGGG
>DASXRR010000503.1:0-3694 GCA_036506475.1 Chloroflexota bacterium | reverse complement strand
TAGCCGAGCCGGACCGCGGCCGAACTCCGTTTGATGGACTGGCCTAGAGGGGCGGCAGCGAGTGCGCTTGAGGCCTTTTCAGCCGCCCCTCTAGGCCAGGGCGGACTGGTGGCCGAGGCCTTCCATGAGCGCTTGGCGGCGGTAGAGGGCGAAAGGCTTCTGAATGGGGGAGTCGTCGAAGGAGAACAGGACGGCGGGTGCCTCGGAGGAGGAGACGAGGTGCTCGCGCCAGGCCCAGGTCGGCGCGCAGAAGGTGTCGCCCTGCTGCCAATCGAGGCGTTGCCCGCCGATGATGCTCGCCCCACGGCCCTCGATGACGTGGTAGATGCGCGACGCGGTATCGCGCACGGCACGGGTGTGCTCGCCCGGGCGGATCAGCTGGGCATGCGAGTCGATGGTCGGGAGGGTGGGGCCACCGGTCAGTGGGTTGATGTAGTCGAGCATGACGCCTTCCTCTTCGGAGGTGGCGTCACCAGAGCGGTCCAACGCATCGAGGGTCTCGCGGACATCCACGTAGCGATAGTTGAGAACTGGTGAGTAGGTCGCAGCAAAGCGGTCACTATGGGGGCGGAAGCCGCGGTTGTAGCGCAGCTGCGAATCGTCGAGCTCTTTGACGACCGGCTGGATCTCGTAACCGTTGCCCAGCTCCTCGTAGAACATCGCGTTCAAGGCGAGCACAAATGGCATGTCCAGGCCGTCCAGCCAGAGCATGGGCTCGGAGGACTCGTTGCCGTGGTCGTGCCAGGCCCAGATGGGCGTAGTCACGAAGTCGCCGGGGCGCATAAGCGTCTTTTCGCCCGAGACCGTGGTGTAGGCGCCGTTGCCTTCAACAACCACCCGCAACGCGGACGGTACATGGCGGTGGGTGGGCGCGATCTCGCCGGGCATGATCAGCTGGATACCGGTAAACAAGGTCTGCGTCGCGCCAGGCGAGCCACCCAGGCCAGGATTCAGATACATCAAGACGCGTCGTTCGGCTTCCTCGGCGGAGATGCGCCGGCCCGCTTCCAGGATGCGCGGCCGCACGTCGGACCATTTCCACAGGTGGGGCACGATGTCGGTCTTCGGTTCCGCGGTAAAGGCGTCGCCGAGCACGAGCCACAGCGGCTTGAGCCACAGCGAGCGCAGCTCATCGAGATCCAGGCCGGCGGTGTTCTTGCTCCCGGGTGAGGTGCGTTTGGGTGTCTCGATGGCCACAGTTCAACGTCCTCCCAACACTACGTGAGGATCAGGATACTGCCAGGCTTGACGGATGGCCCAAACTGGCGGAGACTGGCCCGACACGCTGGTCGGGGGGAGTTGTTGCCGACGCTGCACGTTGCGCTGCAAGAGGGCTTTTCGCAGGACCGCGTGGTCGTCAAGGTCAATGATGCGGAGGTGGCGAGTCGTCCGGAGGTGACGACACGAAATCAGATCGGCTTCGCCGAAGCCGTCGAAGTCGAAGTTCCAGCCGGGGAAGCATCCGTCGAAGTCCAGGTCCCAGGCCGCCAGTTGAGCGGTTCCGTACGCGTCGACGTCGAGGGGACGACGTATGTCGGCGTATCGATCATCAATGGCCACCTGGACCTCACCCAACAACGCGAAGCGTTCGGCTATCTCTGAGGGAGGGGATCGGCCCATGCAGACCGAAAACGTCGGTCAGTCGACCGTCGACGAACAACTCGTGACCCGAATCGCGGACGTCGTCGAGCAACGGCTCAGCGCGGCCCAAGCCGGTGCCAGGGGCGCGGTCGCGCTGCAGGCGAGTGGACGATACAAGGCAGTCTCGTCGATTTCACTGCCGTTTTCACTGCCGCGACTCGGCAATACCGCATCGGCCGACATCTCCTCAGTTGAGGCGCCCGCCGCCGTCGTCGAGGATCAGGCGGCCACTTTCAGCTTCCCGAGACTTCCGTCGCTGCCCTCGCTGCCTCAGCTGAGCCAGGGCCGCGAGGAGCTACGCCTCGACGTCGACGGTCGCTATCCACAGAACGTCGCCAGCGGCACGCAGACCTCCGGGCTGACGCAGGTGGTGCACTGGATCGCCAGTCTGAGCGCCAGCGGTACCGACCATTGGGTCGGCTCGATCTGGTTCCGCGAGGGCTCGACGGCGACTTTCCGCTACACCACCGTCGACGTGCGCGTCACCCGCGCCGCGCAGGCCAGTAGTCAGAGCGCGGTGGTGACGTACTCCGGCGGCGGCATGCCCAAGCGCACCACCAGGTACCAGTACGTCTCGCCGTACTTTCATCCGATCGAGTTCGAGTTCGATGCCGCGGCGGGCACGAGCGCGGTGACATCGATCAACACGGGCGATCACCCCACGCGGCCGGCTGGGCTGGTCTCCGAAGCGCTCAGCCTGGAGACGATCTACCGGCGGGCTGGGTTCGACGTGACCAAGTCAGGCGGAGACAGCATCGTGCCGCTGACCGGCGCGGGCGCCGACAGCGTCTGGAGCAACCAGGAAATGCACGACGCGATGCAGGTGTACTGGTCGCGTTTCGCGCCCAAAGCGCAGTGGTCGGTGTGGGTCTTCTTCGCTGCGTTGCACGAGACGGGCACCAGCCTGGGCGGGATCATGTTCGACGACATCGGACCCAACCAGCGCCAGGGCACGGCGATCTTCGAAAACGCCTTCATCGCCCAGGCGCCGGCGGGCGACCTGGCGCCCGATGCCTGGGTGCGCCGGATGCGCTTCTGGACGGCGGCGCACGAGATGGGTCACACGTTCAACCTGGCCCACTCCTGGCAGAAGTCGCTGGGCACGACGTGGATCCCACTCGCCGACGAGCCGACCGCGCTCAGCTACATGAACTACCCGTATCGCGTTCCGCCGGGGCCACAGAACGTGTTCTTCCAGGGCTTTGACTACCGCTTCAGCGACGCCGAGCTGCTGTTCATGCGCCACGCACCGTATCGGTCCGTGCAGCAGGGCAACGCGCTGTGGTTCGACCACCACGGCTTCCAGGGCGCTGACGCCCAGGTCGAGTCGCCATTGCGGCTCGACGTACGCGTCAATCGACCGAAAGCGCAGTTCGAGTTCCTGGAGCCAGTCGTGGTCGAGCTCAAGCTGAGCAACGTGTCGACGGAGCCCAGGCTGATCCCCGAGCAGCTGCTGCAGAGCTCGGAGCGCATGACCGTCGTCGTCAAGAAGGACGGCGCAACTGCGCGCCAGTACCTGCCCTTCGCCCGCTATTGCTTCCAGGAGAAGCAGACAGTGCTGGCGCCGGGGCAGCCGATCTATGACTCGCTGTTCGTCGGCGCCGGTCGGAATGGCTGGGATCTGGCCGAGCCGGGCAACTACACGATTCAAGTCGCACTACACCTGGACGGTGAGGACGTTGTGTCGGCCCCGCTGCGCATTCGCGTCGCACCACCGCGCGATTACGACGAGGAGCACCTGGCGCAAGACGTATTCACCGATCAGGTCGGTCGAGTGCTGGCGTTCGACGGCTCGAGCGTGCTTGTGGCGGCCAACGACACGCTGCGTGAGGTGACGGAGCGCTTACCCGATCGACGCGTGGCCGTCCATGCGCGCATTGCGCTGGGCAACGCCGTGGCTGGACGGCGCAAGCGGCTCGAGGTCGGCGGCGGGCTCTCGCCGGCGCAATCGTTGTCGTCGGTCGCGGCGCACATCGTCGAGGCGCCGGCCGACCCTGTCGAGGTGCGTCGCCAGCTCGAGCCGGTCCTGACCGGTGAAGCGCAGGCGTCGGCT
>DASXRR010000502.1:0-5382 GCA_036506475.1 Chloroflexota bacterium | reverse complement strand
AGCGAGATCGCCCCGCAAACGCGCAATCAGCGATGCGAATGACACGGGCCTGCGTTCGAGAATGAGCGGATCTGCCTGGAGATGAGCAATGTCGAGGATTTCCTTTACCAGCGTCGAGAGCCGCTCAGTGGCCTGATCGATTCGATCCAGGTAGTGCCGTTGCTCATCGGGCTCGAGCTTCAGATGCAGAAGGCTATCCGTGTAACCGCGAATGAGCGCCAGAGGCGTCCTGAGCTCGTGACTCACGGTCGCGACGAAACCTTCGCGCAGTTGCTCGAGCGCCCGGACTGCCGAGATATCGCGCAAGATGGCGGTGGCGCGAACGTGACCCGTTACGTCGCTGGCGGTTCGAGAGAACCCGCCGGCGACGCAGATGACCGCGCCCTCAGCATCGAGAACAGCCGCCTCGCGATACGCGATCGGCCGGCCCGACTGCATTACTTCGGCCAGCGGACAGGCATCCTCAGCATGCGCGCCCGCCTCGACACAGTGGAGCACCTCACTGCACCGTCGGCCGACAGCAGCATCGGTGGCGAGCCCGAGCAGCTGGCGCGCGGCTGGATTGATGCGCACAATCCGGCAGCCCTCATCCACCTGGATGATCGCGTCCGTGGCGCCGTCGACGATCGCGGTCAGCTCTTGCCGCTCACGCTCGAGTGTCTCGCGCAACTGCGCGCCGCGAAACGCGACGGCGAGCTCGTGCCGCGAGAGCTGCACCACGCGGAGGCCGTCCGGATCGAGCTGCGCGCCCTCTGGCGGCCACAGGGCGATAAAGCCTTCTGGCGGCTCCTCCCCGAGCGGCAACAGATTCGCCGCGGCAGCGGCGGCAGCGAGACTGACTTCATCCTGAGTAAGGAGACTGTTTTCCGGGCCGAGCGGGGGTGCGTCGAAGGAGGCCGCGGCCTTGCGAAACGGCAGCGTCCCAGGCTCGCGCAGCCACAGCGACCCGGCGGCGGCTCCGCACAGCCGAACGATCTCGGCCAGGACGACGCTTGCCAGTTCGGTTGGGCGACCACCTGACGCCAGGAGTTGGCTGAGTTGATACTGGGCGAACATGGCGTCCGCTTCGCGCTGGGCGTCCTCGAATGCACGCCGAACCTCCTGCTCCAGGCTGACGATGCGATCGTGACCTGCTGCGTCGTTCAATGCACCATCGCCGCGAGCAGGATGAAGCACGAAACCGCGCCCGGATCCAGGTGGCCGGCGGAGCGTGCGCCGAGCCGCAACGCAAGGCCACGTCGCGCGACGAGAGCTCGCGTTGAGCGCATGCCTCGCCACGCGGCCATCAGCGTTCGACCCGGTGTATCGCCAGCCATAGCCGCGTCGGCCGCGGGTCTCAGCGTGTCAAGGATGGTTTTGTCGCCGATAACGCATCTGCCACGGCGGGCGAGCCCGTTTGCGGCGGCGTCGAGCATGCGCCCAATCAACGCCCAATCCAGGGAGGGCGCGCTACCTGCCACCAGGCCGGCCTCGATCAAAGCGGTGCCATACAGCGGGCCAGAGGCGCCGCCGACCGTCGTCGCGAGTCGGTGTCCCACGGCACGTAGCAACTCACCAGGGCTCGTTTCGCCAGGGTACGTATCCAGCAGCTCGCGAATGGCCTGCAGCCCGATCGCCATGTTGTCGCCATGATCGCCATCGCCCAGAACCGCGTCCAGCCGTGTGAGGTACTCACGGTGGCGCTCGATGGCCGCGGCGCAGCGCGCCAGATATCGCCGAACATCCTGGCCATGGACGGTTTGCAAGGTGGCGCGAGTGTAACGACGCTCGACGCCGCCGTTCTAGCACCTCTTGGGAATTCCATCGCGCATGTTGATAATCCTTTGCTGGCTTCTTGACGCGTCGTGCCCGACGATCGGCACGATCTCAGTCAAGAGGGGAGGGTCCAATTGGTGAGTCTCGTTCTGGTTTCGCACAGCAAGTCCCTGGCGGAAGGCCTGCGCGACATGGTGGTGCAAGTTGCCGGGGAGGGTGTCCGCGTAGCGGCTGCCGGCGGCACGGCCGACGGTCGGCTCGGAACCAATGCAGAGGCCATCGTCGATACACTGCGCGACATTCTGGCCGACAGCGTTGACGGGGTTCTCGTGCTGCTCGATTTAGGCAGCGCGTGGCTCAGCGTCGAGATGGCGCTGGAGGAACTGTCGGAGACGGAACGAGCTCGAGTCCGTGTGAGCGAAGCGCCCCTTGTCGAGGGGGCGGTACTGGCTGCAGTGCAGGCCTCTGTCGGCGGGACGCTGTCCGAAGTCGCCGCGGCCGCCGCCGGCGCGGCATCCATGTCCAAAGCACCGGGCGGATCGTCGAATGCCTGAAATTCGCCTGACCGTCATCGATGAATCGGGTTTGCATGCCCGGCCAGCTGCCCGTTTCGTGCAGGCTGCGAGCCGGTTTGCAAGTCGCATCGTCATTCGCAATGGCGAGCGTGAAGCAGACGCGAAGAGTCTCATATCACTGCTCACCCTTGCCGTCAGGTTGTCGAATGTGATCACCGTGACGGCTGAAGGCTCGGATGCGGACGCAGCACTTGCCTCGCTCGCAGTCGAGCTGTCGCCGTACGTCTCTCCGATCCATGGCAACAACACCGCTTCCTGAAAGGGAGACAACAGAGGAACCATTATGAAGTCGTCTCCGACTCTGACACAGAAACTGGCTGCCGAAGTCGTTGGCACTGCCATCCTGGTGTTCATCGGCGCGGGCTCTGTGCCGCTGACGGTGTTCCTGACCGGGAACAATCCGTTCGGCAGTGCCGAGCTCAGCACGATCTCATTCGCGTTCGCATTTGCGATTTTCGCCGCCGTGTACTCCGTGGGTCACATCAGCGGGTGTCACATCAATCCGGCAGTGACCATCGCCCTGGCTGCGACGCGCAAAGTCGACTGGTCCACAGCTGCCGCGTACATCGGTGCGCAGCTGGTGGGCGCCATTCTGGGTGCTGTGCTCACACTCGTGCTGCTTCTCGGCAACAACCCTGCCGCTCTGGGGCTGGGATCGGTTGGCTACAACGCTGCCACAAGCGGCATGCTCGTCGCCGTCGCGGCCGAGGCCATCGGCACAGCGGTCCTCGTCTTCACGGTGTTCGGCGCCGCTGTCGATGGGCGTGCTCCTGCCGGCTTCGCCGGCATCATCATCGGCTTCATCGTATACGGGATCATCATCCTGGTCGGTCCAATCACCGGCGCTGCGCTCAATCCGGCGCGCCAGGTGGGTCCGCTCCTGGTCGAGGGGCTCATTGGCTACGCCAAATTCGCGGAACATCTCAGTCAGCTCGCCGTCTACCTGGTAGGTCCGATCGTAGGTGGTCTGGTTGGAGCGTTTCTGTACGAGTTCGTTGGCCATCATCGCACCGCGGAAGTTCCCGGCGTGGCGGTGTCGGAACCTGTTCATGCTGATGCTTGAGGAGATCTGATCATGACAACTCCTACTGTGGCGCGACTCAAGAAGCTCATCAACGGCGTGGAGGACGTGGTCCCGGAGAGCCTGGCCGGTCTCGGCGCGGCGCATCCCAACCTGGTCAGTATCGATTTGCCGAACCGCGTGGTGCTGCGCGCCGGCGGCCCGAAGCAAGGCAAGGTTGGCCTGGTATCGGGCGGCGGTTCCGGCCACGAGCCGTTGCACGGTGGCTTTGTGGGACTGGGAATGCTGGATGCAGCGTGTGCTGGTCACGTCTTCACCTCGCCGACACCGGATCAGATGGAAGCCGCGACACGGGCGGTGGACGGCGGGGCCGGCGTGCTGCACATCGTCAAGAATTACACGGGCGACGTGCTCAACTTCCAGATGGCAGCTGAGCTGGTCGCCGGTGAGGTCGAAGTTTCCTCCGTCGTGACCAATGACGACGTCGCAGTGCAAGATTCGCTGTATACGGCTGGTCGGCGCGGCGTTGGTGTGACAGTGCTGGTCGAAAAAATCGCTGGCGCGCGGGCAGAACAGGGAGCTTCACTCGCCGAGGTCACCGAGACCGCCGTCAAAGTCAATGCCAATGGGCGGTCGATGGGGATGGCGCTCACAAGCTGTGTCGTGCCTGCCGCTGGAACCCCAACCTTCGAGCTCGGCGACGACGAGATCGAGATCGGGATTGGTATCCATGGTGAGCCAGGTCGCCGCCGTGTGCCGCTCGCGCCGGTCGACGACATCGCTGAGATGCTCCTCGAGCCGATCGTCAATGATCTTGGGCTCAAGCCTGGTGAAACGGTCCTGGCGTTCGTCAATGGCATGGGTGGTAGTCCGCTCATCGAGCTGTACGTCGCATATAACAGCGTCAATAAAATTCTCAAGTCGAAGGGAGTCACTGTCGGGCGTTCACTGGTCGGCAACTACATCACCAGTCTGGAGATGGCCGGGTTCTCGGTTACGCTCCTGCGTTTGGATGATGAATTGACGCGTCTGTGGGACGCGCCCGTACACACACCAGCGCTTCGCTGGGGCGCATAACAGAGAACGCACACGCTGTGGAGTCCACGATGAACCTCCAACAAGTTGACGCTTGGCTTCGTCTCATCGCTGAACGAGTGCACGAGCAGGCCGCCGTGCTCACTCAGTTGGATCAGGCCATTGGCGACGGCGATCATGGCATCAACATGGATCGCGGTTTCACCGCCGTCGTGGCGATGCTCGACGCGCAACCGACCGTCAACGGCGACGACTCGGGTCAGGCGGTCGGCGCGCTGCTCCGCCAGGCGGGGCAGACGTTGATCAGAACAGTTGGTGGCGCCTCAGGTCCCCTCTACGGAACGGCCTTTCTCCGCGCGGGCGCGGTCTATACCCGCACGGAGAAAGCCTCCGTCGCGGCTACGGTAGCAGCAATGAAGGCCGCGGCCGACGGCATCGCCGCACTGGGCCGCTCCACGACCGGCGAGAAGACAATGCTGGATGCCCTCGTGCCAGCGGCGGCGGCCGCTCAAGCCGCGCTCGACGGTGGCCGTGACGATCGGGCGGTCCTTGCCGCTGCACGTGAGGCCGCGGATGCGGGCGCTGCCTCGACCATCCCGATGCTCGCGACAAAAGGCCGCGCCTCGTACCTCGGCGAGCGCAGCATCGGCCATCGAGATCCCGGGGCTACCTCCGCGGCGCTGCTCGTCGGTGCGCTCGCGGATGTGATCGGCCGCGAGTAGGTCTGCTACAGATATGGCGAAGCAGGTTCTCGAGGGCCGCGCTGGATCGCCGGGGGCAGGCGTTGGACGCCTGATCCGCGTCCCGACCACGATTTACACAGCCGTTGTCAGTCCACGCCCAATCGACCGAGTCCAGCGCGAACACGAGCAGGATCGTCTGCGTCGAGCGCTGGATCTGGCGTCGCAAGAACTCGCCCAGCTGACCGAACAAACACGCGAGCGGGCGGGCGCGGATGTTGCTGCGATCTTCGAGGCCCAGGCACTGTTCGTTCGG
>DASXRR010000501.1:0-8254 GCA_036506475.1 Chloroflexota bacterium | reverse complement strand
TCGTCGTCGAGCAAGGTGACTGCTCGCCAGCGGCCTGCCGAGTGATTGAGCCGATCCACTTCCTGGTCTGTGGGGACCCGCCGGCTGAGCGTCGAGCGCCTCGGCCAGTCAGCCAGCTCAGCCACCAGTCCCACATATTCCGTTCGTTCAACAGGCAGCTCGAGCAACACATGCTCCACCTCCGGCGGCGACAGCTGGTCCAGCCCGCGCACGACGAGCGCCTGCACAAGCTCACAGTAGCTCGCCCTGGTCCGAAGCCCCCGCCACTCGTTCGTCACCGCTCACCGCTGTGCCAGGCCAAGCCTTCAGCCCGCCCGAAACGCTCCCGCCACGTCGCAGCGCGATGCGGAAGCGTCTGGCAGGCGCGAAGCGCTCCTGTGTGCCCGCACCGCGAGGCGGAATCTTCCGGCAGGCCGATGGCTCCCGTTGACGCGCCGCCAGGCGGAAGCGTTGGGCAGGTGGCTGGCTCCGGCAGCTGCGCCGGACAGGCGGAATCTTCCGGCAGGCCGATGGCTGCCGCAGGCTGCGCCGGACAGGCGGAATCTTCCGGCAGGCCCGAAGAGGTCCGGCACGCCGCACCGCGAGGCGGAGGCGTTCGGCACGCCGATGGCTGCCACAGGCAGCGTCGCCAGGCGGAGGCGTTCGGCAGGTGGACGGCTCCCGTTGACGCGCCGACGGGCGGAAGCTTCGGTAGGTGGATGGATCCGGCAGGCTGCGCGGGCAGGCGGACGGGTGGGGGGCGATTGGCTGTTGATGTCTCCGAGTAATCGGCTAGACTACTCGGCTATGGCCAATCTGCCGGTGTTTGACGTCACGGCGCGCAAGACACACCAGTGGACCATGGTCCTGCTCATCGTGGCTGGGTTCGTGCTCGGCGATCGGCTGGGCTGGGTGCTCGTCGCCATCGCCGGTGCGATCATGCTGGTGGGCCGCTTCTGGTGGCCGGCCGACGTGGTGCGCCAGTTTGTGTGGCGTGTGGCCGAGCCAGCGGGCTGGCTGCCGCGTGTCGAGCGCCACGAGGATCACACCACGCGGCGTGTCGCACGGATCATTGGCGGGACGGTGTGGCTGGTCGCAGCGGTGTTGCTGTTGTTCGGCGTCGGCGCACTGGCCTGGGTCCTGGCGGGCCTGATCGCGCTGATGGTCGTGCTCGACGCCGCGCTCGACTTCTGCGCACTGTGCTTCATAGTGGCGATCTTCGATCGTCGCGGCGTCATGCCTGCTTAGGAAATGCTGGAACGTATCGTCGTCGTTGCCGGCCTGGCGGTGTGTATTGCCCTGGGCGTGGTCTTGATGCGGCTGTATGCACATCGGCGAACGCAAGCGGTCCTAGACCAACAAGGGCACACCATGCTGGCGCAACTGGGGGCTCAAGCCGACGGTCGGCCGACGATCGTGACGTTTTCGACCCCGTCATGCGCGGCCTGCCATACGGCCCAGGCGCCCGCGGTCGCCCACGCGGCGGCCCACAACAACGTGCGGGTCATTGACATCGATGCCGCGCAGCAACCCGACGTAGCCCGAGCCTTCGGCATCATGACCGTGCCGAGCACCGCGGTCCTCGATGCGTCAGGCAAGGTGACGGCGCTCAACCACGGGTTCACGCCCAGCCAGCAGCTCGTTCGCCAACTACAGCCCGCCTAGGCCCCGGCCGATCATTGACGTGGCCGCCCATGCCACGTCCCACGCGCTCCCTTAACGCCGCACGCCTGCACGAGCTCCAACAGCGCTTCGACGCGTTGTTCGACGAGAACCCGGACGCGGTGTTCTTCATGGACCTGGCGGGGCACTTTACCGCGACCAACCGCGCGGTGACCGAGATGATGGGCTACACCCTGGACGAGCTGAAGCGTATGGCCGTACTCGACCTGGTGGCACCCGAAGACCGCATGCGCACGCGCAGGCACTTCCTGCTCGCGTCGCGCGGCACCTCGCAGGACTTCGAGCTGACGTGCCTGGGCAAGCATGGTCGACGCGTCGAGCTGCACGTGACCAACGTACCGGTCACCAGCGAGGGCAAGGTGGTCGGGGTCTACGCCGTGGCCAAGGACACCACGCTGCGGCGGCGCTTGCTCGGCCTGACCCGACCGATTAGTGAAACGGACTCCGTCAATGAGCAAGTGCGCGTCATCCTGGCCGCGCTGCGCGACGTCCTGCCGTACGACTCGGGCGGCTTGTACTGGCTCGATCACGAGGCGGGCATGCTGCGACCGACCGAACTGGTCGCCGCCAATTGGGTCCACTCCGAGCTCGACCAATTTCACATCCCACTCGGGCAAGGTGTCATGGGCTCGGTAGCTCAGGCGAGTCGGGGCGAGCTGGTCAACAACGCTCACATTGACCCGCGCGCGATCTACCCCGAGGGCGCCGTAGTCGCCTGCGAACACCTGGTCGTGGTCCCCGTCGCGGTCGAAGGACGGACCGTGGGTGTTTTCTATACCGCGCGCCGATCCGATCCGCCGTTTTCCGCGCGCGACTTCGATATCGTTCAGCTCTTCGTCGGCCACGCCGCGGCGGCGATCGAGAAAATGCATCTGCTCGAGCAAACGCGGGCATCCGAAGAGCGCTTCCACCACCAGGCACTGCACGATCCGCTGACCGATCTGCCGAATCGGGTGCTGCTGCGCGATCGACTCGGGCAGGCCGTCGCTGCCAGCACGCGCTCGGGCGAACCCGTCTCGCTGCTACTGCTCGACCTGGACCGATTCAAGGAAGTCAACGACACCCTCGGCCATCACGCCGGTGATCGATTGCTACAGGAGATCAGCGCCCGATTCCGCAACAGCGTCCGCGCCTCGGATACCGTGGCGCGGCTCGGCGGCGACGAGTTCGCGGTGCTCCTACCCGGCGCGAGCGCTGAAGCCGCGGCGATTGCCGCCACCAAACTGCTCGCGGCGCTCGACCGCCCAGTGATGCTCGATGGCCACGAGCTTGCCCTGGGCGCGAGCGTTGGTATCGCAGTTTGTCCGGACCACGGCCTCGACGCCGACACCCTGTTGCGGCGGGCAGACATCGCGATGTATGCCGCCAAGCGGGCACGCGGTGGCTGCGCCGCGTACAGCCCCGATCTCGATCGACACAGCTCGGAGCGGCTCGGCCTGGTGAGCGAGCTGCGCCGTGCGATCGTCACCGACGAGCTCAGCCTGCACTTCCAGCCGCAGGTCGACTGCATGACCGGCGACCTGAACGGCATCGAAGCCCTCGTGCGCTGGTGGCATCCCGAACGCGGGTTGATCGGTCCGGATCAATTCGTCACCCTGGCCGAGCAGTCGGGCTTGATTCGCTCGCTCACTCGCTGGGTGCTCAGCAGCGCACTGGCCCAGGGCTGCAAGTGGCACTTGTGGAAGCCATCCTTGAACATCTCCATCAACCTGTCCGCGCAGGATCTGCTCGATCGCGATCTGCCCGAGTTCGTCGGCCGCGAGCTCGAGCGCTGGCGCTGGGCACCTGATCGGCTCACACTCGAAATCACCGAGAGCGCGCTACTCGCCGATCGCAGTGGCGCGATGGACGTGCTGCATCGGTTGCGGGCAATGAACGTGCGCGTGGCGCTGGACGACTTTGGGACTGGCTACTCGTCGCTGTCGTTCTTGAAGGACTGGCCGGTGGACGAGCTGAAGGTGGACCGCACCTTCGTGCGCAGCATGGTCGACAACATGCGCGATCGGGCGATCGTGCGTTCGATTGTCGAGCTGGCGCACACGCTGGGGCTCGAAGTGGTCGCCGAAGGAGTCGAGGACGAGCCGACCGCGCGCCTGCTGGCCGCGTTCGCGTGCGATCGCGCGCAGGGCTACTACCTGGCGCGACCGATGGCGGCGATGCAGTTCGAGGCGTGGCTGAAGCAGCGCGGGCTGATCCCGCTCAACGAGCTGCTCGCCGCATGACACAATGCGGGCCGTGCCCGCTGACCAGCAGCTCCCGCCGATAGCATTTCTTGGCGCCGGCCAGATGGCCGAGGCCTTCGTGCGCGGATTGTTGCGCGCCGAGCTGGTCGCACCGGGTCGTGTCTGGCTGAGCGATGTTCGGGCTGGCCGGGCCGCGCAGCTCGCCGACGAGCTAGGGCTCAACGCCGCCGCCTCGAATCTGGAAGCCGTGGCCGCCGGTGAGCTGATCCTCATTTCGGTGAAACCTCAAGATGTGCCGTCGCTGCTGGACGAGATCGGCGCCGACGTGCGCGCCGACCAGCTCGTCGTGTCGATCGCGGCGGGGGTCCAGCTACGGACGCTGGAGCGGCGCCTGCCGCACCATCCGCCAGTGATTCGGGTGATGCCCAACACGCCGGCCCTGGTCCAGTCGGGCATGGCCGTCCTGGCCCCAGGCAGTCACGCAACGGCCGACCACCTCGCCGTCGCGTTGCGACTTTTCGGCGCATTGGGCAGGGCGATTACGCTTCCGGAACGACACCTCGATGCGGTCACCGCCCTGAGTGGCTCCGGGCCTGCTTTTCTGGCCGTTGTGGCCGAAGCGTTGTCAGATGCCGGAGTACGGGTGGGCTTACCCCGTGACGTAGCCCATCTGCTGGCCGCTCAGACGATGCTCGGCGTCGGACGGATGCTGGCCGACACCGGCATGCACCCGGCGCTCCTGAAGGAAGCAGTGACCTCGCCAGGCGGCACGTCGATTGCCGGCGTCCACGCTATGGAGCGCGGCGGCATCCGTGCACTCATCATGGACGCCGTACAGGCCGCGGCCGAGCGCAGCACAGAACTTGGCCGCGCCGCCGGCGACGACTGACTCTCACTGGAATATCAGCACGGGTTGAGCGCGCCGCTCAGTGGCGGCTCAGAGCAGTATCAGGGTCGAGTGTCAGCATGCGCTGCGTCTGGCGCGCCAGGCGAGGCACCCCCGCGTGTCACCTCGAGCCATCGGTGAGCACCTGGCGGACCACCGCAACTTGACGGTGATGTTGCGTCTTGTGGTCGATCCAAGCGGCCATCTGATGCACGGTGAGCTGGTCGACCTGGATGGCTCGAGCCACGGCCGCTTCCTGAGCTGGGAGCGGCTGATCGAGCTCCTGTCGGCACGCCTCGAGGACCAACCGAGCTGAGCTCGTGCCGGGGCGTGGTTGACCCGCGCCGGGCGTCGATGCGACGATGGTCGCCGCTACCGCGTCAGGCCCTTAAGTCGAGGACGCCCCATGCAGGTTCACGTCCAGAGCGTGGTCCAGACCGCTGAGCGGCAGGTTGGGCAGCGCGTGCTGATCTGCCTGCTGGGCAGCTTCCAGGTCATCGGCGCGGGCCGACCCGTTGCCCTGCGCGGTGGCGGCAAGGCGGAGGCGCTGTTGTGTGGTCTTGCGATGCGGGCCGAGCAGGGGCTGAACCGCGATCGGCTGCTCGACAGCCTATGGCCCGACAGCGAGTCCGCCCTGGCGAGCCAATCGCTGAACACGCTCATATACAGCCTGCATCGGCTGCTGGGCGAGCTGCTGGGCGGCGCGCCGCCGGTGGTCTACAGCGGCGGGTGGTATCGCCTGAATCTCGACGCGGGCGTCGCCGTCGACCTGAGTCAGTTCGACAAACTCGCCGACGAGGGCGACCGGCTCGAGCAGAGCGGCGCTCACGATGCCGCGGCCGAGGCATACCAGTCCGCGCTCGAGTTGTACCGTGGCGACCTGTGCGCCGGCACCGACGTGCACAGCCTGGTTGAACGTGAGCGCGTGCGCGCCCGCTACTTGAACGTGCTCGCCCAGGTGGCCGACTACTACTTCTGCGCTGGCGACTACTCGACCTGCCTCGACGTCGCGCTACGCCTGCTGTCGGTCGATGGTTGTCGCGAAGACGCGCATCGGCTGGCCATGCGCTGCTATGTACGGCGTGGCGAACGCGCCCAGGCGCTACGCCAGTACCGCCTGTGCGAGTCCATCCTGGCCGGGGAATTCGACGCACCCCCTGAGCCCGCGACGCATGCGCTGTTCGAGCGGGTCCGCCTTGACCCAGATAGCGCCTGATGTCATTCTGAGGCGCAGCCGAAGGATCCGCTTGCTGGACGGCGCCGGTCGACAAGCGGATCCTTCGCGGAGCCTGTCCTGAGCGCAGCCGAAGGACTCAGGATGACAATCACGCTGGCCTGCCCAACCTGCCGCGGCGCACTGGTCGACCTGCACTGCCCTACCTGTGACACAACCTATCGACATGTGGACGGCATCTGGCGTTTCCTGCTGCCCGACCGGGCTGCGCTGTACGCCCAGTTCGAACGCGAGTACCACACGGTGCGCGACGCCGAAGGCTGGGGCAGCGATGACCCCGCCTACTACCGCGCACTACCGTGGCACGACCGCAGCGGCCGTTTCACTGACCTGTGGCGCATTCGCGCGACCAGCTACCAGGCATTCTTGACCGAGGTACTGTCCCCGTTGGGTGCATCGCTGAACATCGTCGACCTGGGCGCTGGGAGTGGCTGGCTCAGCTACCGGTTGGCTCAGCGCGGGCATCAGGTGGCGGCGGTGGACGTCCAGACTGACGCACGGGATGGCCTCGGCGCATGGCGCCACTACGACGCTTCGTTCATGCCGATCCAGGCCGAATTCGACCGCTTGCCGTTGGCCGAGGGCCAGGTGGACGTGGTGGTCTACAACGGCTCGCTGCATTACTCCACTGACTACGGAACCACGCTCCAGGAAGCGCTCAGGGTGCTCAAGCCATCGGGCGTCATCGCGGTCCTCGACTCCCCGATGTATCCTGCCTGCGCCAGCGGTGCCGCCATGGTCGACGAACGTCGCGCCCGCTTCCAGCACACGTACGGGTTTTCGTCCGATGCGCTGGCCAGCGAGCACTACCTGACTCCAGGGCGCCTGGCGCAGCTCGGCCTGCGCTGGCGCGTCATCACGCCGTTCCGCGGCTGGCGTTGGGCCGTCAGACCGTGGTGGGCCCGCCTGCGCGGGCGGCGCACGCCAGCCGATTTCCCGGTCCTCGCGGGCAGTCGCGCATGAGCACGGCTACCGTCAGCGCGGCCGAAGCGTTGCGCCGCCAGGCGACTTTCAGCACCCATCACATCGTCTCGCTGCCGATTGTCGTGTTGATGGCACACAGCCGCTGCAACTGCCGCTGTGTCATGTGCGACATCTGGCAAGCCAACGCCATGCGCCGCGAGCTCACGCGCGACGATCTGCAGCCGCACCTGGCCGACTTGCGGCGGCTGCACGTGCAGCGTGTGGTGCTCTCGGGCGGCGAAGCGCTGATGCATTCCAACCTGTGGCTGCTCTGCGAGCTGCTGCGCGAGTTTGCGTCGTCGATCACGCTGCTGTCGACCGGATTGCTGCTGGAGACGCACGCCGATAACGTCGTTCGATGGTGTGACGAGGTGATCGTCTCGGTCGACGGCAGTCGCGAGGTGCACGATTCGATTCGGCGGATTCCGAATGCGTTCGACCGGCTGGCACGCGGGGTCGCCTCGCTGCGCGCGCGGGTGGCGGGCTTTCCCGTCAGCGGGCGGTGCGTCCTGCAGCGACAGAACTTTCGCGATTTGCCGCGGATCATCGACGCTGCCCATGAGGTCGGCTTGGACCACATTTCATTCATGTCCGTCGACGTGGCGTCCAGCGCGTTCAATCGGCCGATACCTTGGGAAGAGCCGCGCGTCCAGGAGGTCGCGCTGTCAGTGGAGGAGACAGCCGAGTTCAACGCGCTCGTCGAAGACACGATCGTTCGCTATGCTGCTGATTTCGCGAGCGGATTCATCTCGGAAAATCCGACCAAGCTGCGTCGCTTACCGCAGTACTTCGCAGCTTTGAATGGCCTGGCTAACTACCCAGAGACCGTCTGCAATGCTCCGTGGGTGTCGACGGTGATCGAGGCCGATGGCGACGTGCGCCCGTGTTTCTTCCATGCGCCTATGGGCAACATTCACCAGGCGCCGCTCGAATCCATCCTGAACGCGCCCGCCTCGGTCGCGTTCCGCCGCCAGCTGAACGTAAAAACGGATCCCATCTGCCGCGCCTGCGTGTGCACGCTCCAACTGGGCCGCCGCTCGCCCGCCTGATCGCGGACCCTCACGAGAGCCAACCCCCTCTCCCTGGCGGGGGAGAGGGCTGGGGTGAGGGGCGGCCCCTCACCCGCGCTCCGCGCGGCCTCTCCCCGGAGGGGGCGAGGCGGTTATGCCGCCGACCAGCTACCAATGACTGCTAACGCGGTTGGCGCATATGACGCTATTGCGGCGACGTACGACGCGCAGCAATCGGGCGATGAGTGGATGCGGCGCAAGCTGCAGGCGCACTACTTGCGTGTGTTTCGGCCTGGGCAGCGGGTGCTCGATATCG